>JAZQAZ010000019.1:0-76168 GCA_045545475.1 Clostridia bacterium
TTTCATTCATTAACAAAAAAAGATACCCTTGCGGGTATCTTTTTTTGTTGGCGGACAGAGAGGGATTCGAACCCTCGAACGGGTATTAGCCGTTACACGATTTCCAGTCGTGCGCCTTAGACCAGCTCAGCCATCTGTCCACAACAAAAAATATTATAGCATAAGTAATATCTTTTGTCAATAGTTTTTTTCTTTAATTTGTATTTTTAGTTTAGATTTAAAGGGGGTGTATTATTGTTTTTTTTGCTCTGTAATCAGATGGGGTAGAACCGGTTGTCATTTTAAATACCCTAAGAAAATTCGACATGGAATCAAAGCCGGAATTGAAGCATATTTCCGTGATTGACATATCACTTATTCTGAGTAAAACCTCAGCACATTCGGTTTTTCTCTTGTTAAGGTATTCGCTGTATCCGCATCCGACATGTTTTTTGAAATATTTACTGAAATAATCAGGGCTCTTTCCAATGGCTTCAGCAACCGTTCCTACACTTGGATTATCACGGAAGTGCAAATCTATATACTGCAGCATCTGTTCAATGTCTGATTGCTTTTTATCTTTTATTTTATGCCCCTGGTTATTGTATTCCTTGATAATAATTAGGAGAGTGGATTCAATCAGATTTTTTATTAGCTTATTTTTTAATGGCTTATCGTAGTCTTTTACAGAATCGATAACTCGGAAAAGGTTTTCAAGAGATTTTGTCTTTTCTTCGCTTAAGATTACAGAACGGCTGATTTCTCTTGAAAAAACCTGTGAAGCCATTCCTCCGGGAAGATACTTTTCTTCGAACATAAGGTCCGCCACATCGGTAGAACCATTTACTTCAAAGCTGTGAAAGTCTGCCGGAGAAAGGATTGACACGGTACCCCGCTTTTTTAAGCAGGGCTCCCCGTTTATATATTCTGTCGTTTCTCCCGATAAGGTGAGCTCTAATTCGTAAAAGGTGTGGGAATGTATTGGAGATATATGACCGGGAGGAAAGTTTTGCCATAAAAGACCTATACCGTCGTCATTTATGTGCTTGACATTACCGAGTCTAATGGGAGTGCTCATATAATCACCTCACGCTAATTATATATCTTGAAGGTATAAAAATCAAGAAAAATTAACAAAAAGTAGTTAAATAACATTAAAATGTCGGAATGTTGGCAGAATTGTAACTGAATGTTGATAGACATAGACTATCAGATGTTGTATTATATAATCAGATACTTTGAAAGGTGGAGAAATAAATGAAATTTGCTAAAAGTTTTTTGGGAATTCTTCTGGCACTCACATTAATTCCCTGCACGGCGATTGCAGCAGATAAAACTTACAGCGTTGAAGAATCTGTATCGCTTGGTAAAAACGTTGCTATTCGAGATGGGAGTGCTGTTTTCGGAATTGAAGAGAGTTTTATGGTAATTAAAGGCGTAAACATGACCGGTATAAATTCCATTACCGTAGAAGCTCTTTGCGATAAAGTTGGCGGAAACGGAGACCTTATTCTTGTAAGACTTGACAGCGAAAAGGGAAAGTGTATCGGAAGAATAGATCTTAATGTGGGAACAGATTTTTCTCAGTTTACAGGTGCTATAGAAAAGACCGAAGGAATTCACGATGTGTACTTACAGAGCCTTCTTTCTGCAAATTCCACAAAGATTAAATCGATAACATTTTGTGAAGATGAATATAAGTATAACTATGAGCCTGTTTCTGCGGACAAGATAATTGATAAGCACGAGACTACCTGGGCTATTACTGATTCCCTTGGCAGAAAAATGGCAGACTACGAAGAAGTCGGCACGCTTAAAGACGGTAAAGATGTAGGCATTTTTTATTGGACGTGGCATAAGCTTTCTGGAGAGGCTACCCCTGTTAACAATACGGAGTTTATGAAAAGCCATCCCGATGCAAAGTATGATTACAATCACCCTTCCTGGCCGAAAGGTAAGGTGGTACACTACTGGAATGAACCTCTCTTTGGTTATTATACCGCTGAAGACTATTGGGTTATGAGAAAACATGCCGTTATGCTTGGGAATGCCGGTGTTGATGTTATGTTTTTTGACTGCACAAATGGAAAGGCAACTTTCAGGGCATCATCTGAGGTGCTTTTTAAAGCACTGCGGGATGCAATGAACGATGGTAATAGGGTTCCAAAAATCGGCTATGTAAGTAATTTTGCATCAACTAATCCCGATGCAAAGTATAATATTCTGTCCACATATTTTGGTGCTTATTATAACGGGAAATATTCAGACCTCTGGTATTATCTGGATGGAAAACCGTTAATAATAGCTCATCCGGATCAGCTTAAGGCAGAGGGAGACGAGGAACTTTCTGCAATCATGGAGGAAGTGAAAAACTTCTTTACGTTCCGACTTCCACAGCCTGACCATACAGAAAAAATTACTAAGGACAACGAATGGGGTTGGCTCAGAACATACGGAAATACATTTTCCAAGGAACGAGCAGACGGAAGTTTTGAGGCGGCAAATGTCGGTGTCGCTGTAAACAGATCTTACGAAACCGGGAAAATTGATGCCATGAATACTCCCTACGTTATGGGAAGAGGATATATGGAAACCTTGGGAGACGATCATTCGGCAGATGCCCACAAGTATGGCTATTTCTTCAGGGAACAGCTTTCTGCAGCTTTATCAAATGATGTTGATATTATGCTTGTAACAGGATGGAATGAATGGACAGTTGTTCGTCATATCGAATGGAACACAACTAAAAATGCATTCCCGGATCAGTACGATGATAAGGCGAGTCGTGATATGGAACCTACAAAGGGCGAGCTTAAAGATATATATTACTGTCTTTTAATTGATGCTGTAAGGCGTTTTAAGGGGGCTGAGCCATTAAAGGCGGCGAGTGCAGAAGCGACAATTGATATAAATGACCTTAGTGCATGGAATTGTATAACTGATGAGTATTTCGGCGACAGAGGTACTTATGAAAGAAACAGCGTTGGTCTTGGAAATACAGTATACAAAAACAGTTCAATGAGAAATAACCCTGTTTATATGAAAGTTGCAAGAGATTCTTCATTTATGTACTTTATGGCAGAGACGGAAAACGCACTTAAGGGCGAAGGCGACGAGGGATTTATGAACCTTTACATAAACTCCGACAGACTTTACTATACCGGCTGGGAAGGCTATGATTATGTGCTTTCAAAGGGAAAAGCTTACAGTCTCTCAACAGACGGAAGCAAGACGGAAAAGGGAGCATACGAATATAAGGCTATTGATAAAAACCTTGTTATAAAGATAGACAGAGCACTTCTTAATCTTTCCGGAACTCTTGATTTTGAATTCAAGTGGGTGGATAACTGTAATGCGAAGGACATTCTTGATTTCTATGTAAACGGAAATTCCGCCCCCACGGGACGCTTTAATTATGTATATAAAGAATTGGGTGACAATGCTCCTGCAAATGATGAGAGAGCAGCACTTAAGGGAACTGCGATTGTAAAACCGGGAAGCGCAAAAATGCTTGTTTCGGGCGGAAAATCAAATCTTTCCGAGACAAATCCTGTGCTTTTGTGTCAAGAGATAAATGGAATGGCTTACATCCCTTATGATGCACTTAATAAAATTTTAGGCTTTGGACTGACAAAGGTAAAATACGAAGCCTTCTATAATATTTTATTTGTCTACACATCGGATTCTGACGGAAAGACAGTTAAAGAATTTAATTGGGCAGGCACAATTCTTGGTACTAACGAAGTGAGAGTAAACGGTGTATTAAAGACTCTTACTAATCCGGTAATAGCCAATAACGGTACTGTTTATGTTCCGCTCACTTTGCTTTCAGATTGCTTTGGCAAAACCATTACAAAAACTGAAGGCGGACTTTATGTGATAAACGGAGACGGTACTTTGGCGGACAAATATTCCGTATATTTTAACTGAGGGAGAGTGAAACGATGAAAAAGATATTTTCTTTAATATTGGCGTTTGCTTTAGCTGTGACATCACTCGTTTTTGCTTCTGCGGATGAACAAATTGTAATAGAAAGAAGCTCTTCGTGGAAAATTTCTGCAAGTACGGAAATGAATGCGGCGTTTTCCGTTGAAAAGGCTTTTGACGGAAACGATGCTACGCTCTGGCACTCTCTTTATACCGTAGTTGACGGGGGAGCAGTACCATCTGAAATTCCAAGTTCGATAACAGTTGATTTCGGAAAAGAAGAAACGGTTTCCGGCTTCACTTATGTGAGAAGAAAAGACAATCCTTCGGGACTTTTTACAAGCTTTGAAGTATTTGCGTCAAGCGACGGAGCAAACTTTACATCCATTTATACAGGCACCTTTGATTTCGGTTCCGACAGAAGCGATATGAGCGACAAAACCGCATCCTGGGGCAACAGAAAAATGCGTGCAATAAGAATTCTCTTTACCGGAAGAGGTGTTGCAACAGCGGCTGAAATCAAGTTTCTCCGTGAGGGAAAAGCGGATAGTAACGTCAAGGAAGAAACAACAACCATTCCTTCGAGCGGAGAAACAAAAATCCTTGAAAAGACTTCCGACTGGAAGATTTCTGCAAGTACTGAAATGAATGCAAATCTTTCTGCAGAAAAAGCCTTTGACGGAAACGAAGCAAGCATATGGCACTCCCTTTATACCGTAGTTGACGGGGGAGCTGTACCGTCCGAAATTCCAAGTTCGATAACAGTTGATTTCGGAAAAGAAGAAACGGTTTCCGGCTTCACTTATGTGAGAAGAAAAGACAATCCTTCGGGACTTTTTACAAGCTTTGAAGTATTTGCATCAAGCGACGGAGCAAACTTTACATCTATCTATACAGGCACCTTTGATTTCGGTTCCGACAGAAGCGATATGAGCGACAAAACCGCATCCTGGGGCAACAGAAAAATGCGTGCAATAAGAATTCTCTTTACCGGAAGAGGCGTTGCAACAGCGGCTGAAATTAAGTTCATTACTAACAGTGCAGCAATTGAACAGGTACTGCCTGAAGTAAAAAAGGCATCAAACGGAGCATCGTTACTTGAAAGAAGCACGTGGACTATTACGGCAGATTCCGAAATAAAAAGTGTGCCGATAACCAATGTGCTTGACGGTGATAAAAACACTTTCTGGCATTCTTTCTACACAGCGACGGGCGGAAGCGTAACAAGTAAGGATGAACCTCCCTTTACAATTGAAATTGACTTAAAGAAAAAGGAAAAAATTTCGGGTATCATCTTTACTCCCAGAGACAGCAAAGCGGGTATTATTACGAAGTTCGACCTTTATGCATCCGCTGACGGCGGAGAATACAAAAAGCTTCTTGAGGATAGGGTGCTTCTTGATAATACCGACGAAAAGGAAGTGCTTTTCAAAAATAACGTAGAGGCAGATAAATTAAAAATTGTTGTTACAGAAGGTACATCAAAGTACGGAACCCTTGCTGAGCTTAATGTGGCAGGTGAAAACAAAAACGCACCGACAATAAGCTTTGAAGAGTTCTTCTCGGAGGACAGCTTAGAGCGAATGGTTCCTATTGATAAAACCGATATTACAGTTAATTGTGAAGCACCCTTCTGGGCAAGCTTTAAGCCCGGCAATATAATTGACGGAAACACCAATACCTTCTGGCAGACAGAAGCGGGAAGTGACTTTGTTTTAAGCGTTGATTTTAACAGGGTTGAGAAGTTCGGAGAAATTGAATATATTCCGAGAAACAGCGAAGACTATCACGGCTTCTGGCTTGATTTTGATATAGCCGTAAGTGTGGACGGAGAAAATTGGGAAACCGTGATAGAGAATTATACCCTTGAAAAAAATCTCGGCGTAAACAAGATTAGCCTTGATAAAGAAGTTGAAGCAAGATACGTTGAAATTTTATTTAACGAAACCGTTGAAAGAAGAGTTTCATGTGCAGAGCTTACTTTCTATCAGACTGTCGCAGCAAAGAAGCAGATGGCTGAGAGAAATAAGGAAAGCTATACTTTAACAATAGGCAGTAACGTAATAGAAGTTTACAAAAACGGTGAAAGCTATAATAAAGAGCTTGACGTTGCACCTTATATCGTAAACGGCTCCACACTTATTCCTTTAAGAGGACTCATGGAGGAGATGGGAGCAACAGTCGATTGGGTAGGTCACAACCAGATGATTTACATAGATAACGGGGTTTATTATATTGAAATGCAGATTTGGAACAAAATCGTTTATGTTGAAAGTCAGAGCTTCGGAAGAGTACGGTATGCACTTCTTAATTTCCCGGTTATCAAGGATTCGAGAACCTTTATTCCGGTAAGATTCGTATCCGAACAGCTTGGCTATGATGTTACATGGGTGGCAGAAGAACAAAAGATTATAATTACAAAAGCAGCGTGAAAGAAGGATTAATATGACAAAACCTTTATATAAAAAGAAAAGCTATTGTAACCCCTTGTCACTTCCCGAGCTTCCACTCGGGGATAACTACGGTGCGGACCCGCTAAAGTATACAGGAGAGCCTTATCTTGACTTCAGATCAATATCAGACCCCAGCGTACTTTACTATGATAACAAATGGTTTCTATATCCCAGTTACGGAATGTGCTATGTGTCTGAGGACTTTACAAACTTTAAGCACGTTCGTACGGAGCCTTACAATATCGGTTATTCTCCGTCGGTTATACCTCACAGAGATAAGTTTTTACTTACAGCACATTCAAACGGTCTTTTTATTGGTGATAGCCCTACGGGTCCTTTCACTTATGTTGACGATTTTATCAAGGTAGACGGAAGCAAAATTCGTCCCATTGATTCGGCACTTTTCCGAGACGATGACGGAAAAATCTATATCTACTGGTTTGAGCAGACTATTCCGGATGAGCGTGGACGCTTTATTGCAAGAACAATGGGTGTCGAGCTTGACGGAGATGACCCTAGAAAGTTTAAGACGGAGCCGGTTTTGATTCATCAGTTTAATCCCAACCACTACTGGGAGAGAGGCGGAGCATATAATCAGAACTATGAAAGCGGCTGGGTTGAAGGTCAGTGGATGATGAAGCACAACGGAAGATATTATATGATATATTCTTCTTCCGGCACGGAGTTTCCTAACTATTCCATGGCGGCATACTATTCTGACGAAGGTCCTTTAACCGGCTTTAAGTGTCAGAAGCACAATCCCATCTGCCGTCACGACCACGGAATTGTAAGCGGTGCAGGACACGGCTGTATTGAACACGGCCCCGACAACACCCTTTGGGCGTTTTATACGATAACGGCTCCGGCACTTCATCCCTTCGAGAGAAGAATCGGTATGGATCAGGTGTTTGTTGACGAAAACGGTGAGCTTTACTGTAACGTTACGGATACTCCTCAGCTTGGCTACGGCGAGACGCCTGGAAACAACGATGCGGGACTTCTTCCCGTAAATGCAAGACTGAGGCACAGAGTGAGAGCTTCAAGCTATGCAAGCGGAAGAAACGGATTTTACGCCATGGACGAAAGCATGCTAACCTGGTGGCAACCTGAAGAAAACGATGACGAGCCATGTCTTTATATGGATCTTACTGCAGACTATACCTGTGAGGCTATAAGAATAGTATGGCGAGATATAAATATGAATGTAAAAAACGGAATAGTTCCAGGCCCCTATAAGTATGTTGTGGAACAGCGTCTCATGGTAGGCTCGGGAGAATGGGAGACTGTTCTTGATATGAGCAAAAATGCCGAAGACAGAAACATTGATTATAAGACTTTCCCACCAATTTTATGCCGTGAGGTACGCCTTCGTATTACAGAATGGCCCGCTGGAATCACTCCGGGTGTTGTAAGCTTTACGCTTTTCGGAAAGATGAAATAAGAGGTGGCTATGTTAAAAGATGCAAAATGGATAAAGGCACCTTGCGATATTGATGACGGATGCTTTATATTCAAACGGGAGTTCCCCTTTGATAAAAAAGTTGAAAAAGCAATTCTTCATGTAACGGCTCTGGGACTTTACAGGGCATACTTAAACGGAAAAGAGCTTAACTTAAGTCTTTTCACTCCGGGATTTACTTCATATGATAAAAGAGTTCAGTATCAGGAATACGATGTGACGGAGATAATCGGTCAAAATAACAGTCTTTTAATTGAAGCGGCCGAGGGCTGGGCTGTTGGTAATATGACGATTCTTCCCGGCAAAAAGCACCGTTATTCGGATCACATCAAGGTGATTTTTTCCCTTGAAGTAACATTTTCCGACGGAAGCAGTGAAGCTATAAACTCAGACAGTGAAACTACGGTTACAACAAGTAATGTTATATCTTCATCCATTTATGACGGAGAAAATGTTGATATGACAGCCGAAATAAAGTCTCTCGGTAATGCTTTAATAACTGAGTATGAAACGAAGCTTGTCCCTGATGAGGGAGAAAGAGTTTCGGAGCACGAAGTATTTTATCCTACAGAGCTTATAATAACGCCTAAAGGTGAAAGGGTAATTGACTTCGGTCAAAACCTTGCAGGCTATGTTGAAATTTCCGTTTCCGGGAAAAAGGGAGAGTGCATAACCTTAAGTCATGCGGAAATACTTGATTCCGAGGGAAACTTTTACACCGATAATTTAAGAAGTGCAAAGGCCGTAAATACTTATGTGCTGTCGGGCGACGGCAAGGAAGTGTTTAAGCCTAAATATTCCTGGCAGGGGTTTAGATATATAAGACTTGACGAATATCCATTTGATACGGTGGATTTATCTTGCTTTAAGGCTATTGCGGTTTATTCTGACATAAGAAGAATTTCTGATTTTTCCTGCGGTAATGAAAAAATCAATCAGCTTTACAGAAATATAATTTGGGGACAGAAGGGGAACTTTCTTGACATTCCTACGGATTGTCCGCAGAGAGATGAGCGAATGGGCTGGACGGGAGATGCACAGATTTTCGTCCGTACTGCAGCTATAAATTTCGATGTTGAAAAGTTTTTCACAAAGTGGCTTTCAGACCTTGCTGAAAATCAATATGAAGACGGTTCGGTTCCGCTTTTTGTGCCCGATTGCAGGTTGGCATTTCCGAAGGAAAAGGTTTCCTCGGCCTGGGGAGATGCGGCAACAATTTGCCCCTGGGAAATTTATATGGCATACGGCAATAAGGAAATCCTTGAAAGGCAGTTTGACTCTATGAAAAAATGGGTGGACTACATAACAAAGGCAACAGAGAAAGAATTTTTATGGTTCGGCGGAAAGCAGATGGGCGATTGGCTTGCTCTTGATACAGAGGAGTCTAGAAAAAGTAATAATCCCGTTTCCGGAAGAACTCCACGTGAGTTTATTGCATCGGCTTTTTATGCTAAAAGCACTGAAATTTTAGTTAACTCGGGAAAAATTCTGGGAAAAGATATGTCGGAGTATGAAGTTTTATACAAAAACATAGTTAAAGCCTTTAAGGAAACCTTTATAAAGGACGGATTCCCCGTTGAGGATACTCAGACAGCCTATGCTATGGTACTTTACTTCAATCTCTGCGATGATAAGAAAAAGGTAGCAGACGAGCTTTCAAGAATGGTCAGAGCTAACGGGAACCGCCTTACAACCGGCTTTGTGGGAACGCCTTATCTTCTTCACGCACTATCTGAAAACGGTGAGGCAGAAACGGCTTACGACCTTCTTTTTCAGGAAGGTTTTCCGTCCTGGCTCTATTCTGTAAACAGAGGTGCGACAACTATGTGGGAACACTGGGACGGAGTGAAGGAAGACGGAAGCTTTTGGGACAAGGTTATGAATTCATATAACCATTACGCCTATGGTGCGGTGGGAGACTGGATATTCGGTGCATCAGCAGGAATCAGGTGCCTTCCTGACGGAGCGGGCTATAAGCATATAGAAATAAAACCGTATACAGATAAGCGCATGGGATACGTTAAATATACCATGGAAACCCGTAACGGCAAGCTTTCAAGTCATTGGTATTACGGGTGCGAAGGCGAAATTCATTTCGACTTTGAAATTCCCGAAAATTCAACGGCAGAGATAATTTTGCCTGACGGAAGAAGTTATAGTGTTAAGGGCGGAAAATACAGCTTCATATGCAAATAACGGTTGCGGAATTTTTAAAAGTGTGATATACTGATAAAAAATAACGAAAGGTGATATATTATGAAAAAAGTTAAAGATAAAGAAATATTAGTCGGAGCAGACTTTGCCGGTTTTCCGCTTAAAGAAGCGGTTTGCGAGCATTTAAGATCAAAGGGATGGAAAATTACCGATGTCGGCGTTAAGGTTGATTCCGATCCCGACGATACGGACTTAATGTTCCACAGGGTAGGTCTTCGTGCCGGTGCCATGATTTCTGAAGGCGAATTTGAAAGAGCTCTTCTTTTCTGCGGAACAGGTATGGGTATCCATATCGCTGCAAGCAAGTGTCCTCACGTTCACGCAGGCGTTGTTGAAAGCGTTCCTGCAGCACTTCGTGCAATCACCGGTAACGGCGTAAACGTGCTTGCCATGGGTGCTTTCTATGTTGCTCCTGCTATGGGATGCGATATTGCAGATGCATATCTAAATGCAGAGCTTGGATCAGGCTATGAATGGTGGAAGAATTTCTATGAATTCCACAAGCTTGCAATTGACGAGCTTGAAGCCTTTGACTATGAAGAATATAAAAAGAACGGTTTCAAGGTAAACAAGCTTGGTGATTTCCCCTTAAAGCTTGAAAAGAAACCTGAATAATCGTAAACAGCCCTCTTGTGAGGGCTGTTTTTTCTATTCTTTCGAAATCAAAAGTGTTGACAAGAAAAATGAAAGGTGGTATACTTTATATAATATTTATAAGGAGGCTTCTCATGAATATTATACCTAAAGCTAAAAAAATAATAGAAAAAGGAAATTTGGAAATTTCTTCAGAGTTTGCAGCAGATGAAAAGCTCAGGTTCTGCAAAAAAGCATTTCTTAGGATGGTTTTTAAGCTTTATGATGTGAGGCTTTCGGAAGGAGATGGCGGATTAAAGCTTTTATACGATGAAAAGCTGGAAAAGGATGAATACAGGATAAACGGTGCGGAAGTTTACGCCTCAGATATTGAGGGTGCACGCTACGGACTTGCTACAATGCTTCAGCTTATGGAAAGAACAGAAACAGGCTTTACCATAAAAAATACTGAAATAAGGGAAAAACCCGATAAGGATTTTAGAGGTTTCATGACAGACCTTGCAAGGCAGTGGCATGACTTTGATATATTAATATCTTATGTTGATTTATGTTATTTAAACAAGATAAAATATCTCCAGCTTCATTTTACGGACAATCAGTCCTGGACACTTCCGCTTAAGTCTTTTCCTGATGCGGCAACTAAAGGCAGATCATATAAAAGGACGGAAATCGACTATCTTGTGGAATATGCTTATGAAGCGGGAGTAGAGCTTATCCCAGAATTTGAAGGGATAGGACACTCGAAAGAACTTATCTTAAATTGCCCCGATGAATTCGGAAATGTATATGATGAAGAAATAACTTCTGCTTCAGCACTTACTTCGGGAGTTGACAAAAAAATCGGCAGAGTTGACAACATAATGTGTCTTGGAAAACCGGGGATTTTTGAAAATATTCGCAAAATGCTTTCAGAAATTGCAGATACATTCAAATATTCAAAATACATTCATGTCGGATGCGACGAAGCAAAGCACGAAAACTGGAATCACTGTGCTCTGTGCCGTGATTATATGAAAAGACAGAAACTTACAAGTACAAAAGCCGCATACACCCATTTTGCTGAAAAAATAATCGATATATGTATTTCTCTCGGAAGAACCCCCATAGTGTGGGAAGGGTTTCCCTATGAAGGAACGGAAAATATCTCCCGTGACTGCATAGTGGTTTCCTGGGAAAATGTGTATCAGACAGGACCTGAGCTTTTAGAATCCGGCTTTAAGGTGATAAATGCATCCTGGTCTCCTATGTACATTGTTCCGCAAAGGACAAAGGACGCACTTCATATAACAAGGGACTGGACGGTTGTGGGAGATAACTGGAATGTGCATGAGGTTTGGCATTGGGCAAAAGGCTCAAAGGCCTTCGGAGGGCTTAAATTAACTAAGCATGAAAATGTTCTTGGCGGAATGCTTTGCCAGTGGGAATGTACTCCTTCTGAGGAAAGAGAAAGGGTAATTGACCTTCTTTCCGAGACGGCGGACAGAACATGGAACAGTGAAGATTATTATTCCGAAGAGGAATATTATAAAAATGCAGAAAAGATTAATAAGCTATCAGAAAAGCTTTATAAAAGGAGATAATAGGTGTCAGGTTTTATGAAAAAATATTTACATTTGAAGTAATATGCTGTATAATACCTTTATCAATAAAGGAGGAGTTAATGTGAAAAAAATACTTGCATTAATGCTTTCGGCTATGCTGTGTCTGGCGTTTTTCACGGTTGCCGAAGCGAAAGAGGTTAAAACCTTTATTCCTGCGGATATAAACGAAGGAAGGGAAAATATCACAGAATCTGGAGATAAAACTTCCGGTGAATATTTTTCCGTGAAGGAAGGTATGACTTATTTCGGAATTAAAAATGTTGACCTTACGGGAGTAAAATCCATAAGCGTTGATGCCTTAATCGGTATGAACGGCACAAACAACGGTCAGATTTTAAGAATTAAGGTAGATGATCCTTATGCAGAGTCCATCGGACATATTGCGCTTAATCAGTATTCTCCCGATAAGAGCGTGACCGTAAGCGGAAATATAAAGGAAGTAAACGGTGTACATAATCTTTATTTTGCAACAACCCTTACAAAAAATACCGGTGACTGGAAAATAAAGAAAATCACCTTGAATGATGAAGAATATAAAACTGAGCCGACCACGCCCGACTCTGCCATAGTTGATTTTTATTCAGACACATGGGTGGCGGTTGACGATTACGGCAGAAAGGTTTCCGACTTTGAAGAAGTGGGCCCCGTAAAAGAAGGGGAAAGAGATGTGGCTATGTTTTACTGGAACTGGCACGTGGGTCTAAATGAAACCGACAATCTCGTAATTCCCGATGTTTACAGAGAATATCCCGAAGCAAAGAACAATATGCTTCATCCTGCCTGGGGATCTATGCACTCAAAGGGATGGTGGGGCGAGCCCATCTACGGCTTTTACTCAAGCTATGACTATTTTGTATACCGTAAGCAGGCAGAGCTTTTTGACCTTGCCGGTGTGGATGTTCTCTTCTTTGACTACACCAACGGAACAAACTGCTTTATCCGTCCTTTAATCTGTATGATTGAAGCTTTTGACGATGCAAAGGCAGCAGGCGTAAATGTTCCGAAGCTTTCTGCTTTTTGTGCTATGAGCAATACAAACACCACCACCTATGATCAGGTTATGGCAATATACTATAACATAATACTTGATGAAAGATATAATGACTTCTGGTATTACAAAGACGGTCTTCCATATCTTGTAGCATATGAGCCTACTAATGTTACTCACGGAGATGTTAACTACAAAGATAAAGATACCGTGAAAATGATAAATGAGATTGCAGGCAAGTTCAATTTAAGGCATTGCGGAAGGCGTGATAAGTCAACCGGAAATGATGCCCTTGTTCATTGGCTCGATAACTACCCTCAGCCCGTAAGAGGATTTAAGATGACAGATGGCAGAAACGAATGGATGGCTGTCGGTATGGCGGTAAACGAATCCTATGTTGACCACGGTGCAAAAACAGGCGTATTCTCTGATCCTTATTCCAAGGGCAAAGGTTATTCTGAGGCATTCGGCGAAGATTATTCTGCAGACTGTGCAAGAAAGCCTTACTTCTTCCGTGAGCAGGCAGCCCTTTCACTTGAGGCTGATCCTCACATTATGTTTGTTGACGGCTGGAATGAATGGAATACTGTTAAGTATACGGAATATTCGGGCTATAAAAATGCCTTCGTTGACCTTTGCGATGAAGAGGGCAGCCGTGACTTTGAGCCTTCGAGAAGCTATATAAAGGACGACTATTTCAATCTTTTGGTTGACTTTACAAGAAAGTACAAGGGCGTTCGTCCCGCACCCGTTGCATCGGCTGAAAAGACAATTGATATAGAAGGCGATGCAAAAGTATGGAGCGATGTGGCACCCGAATTCTTAAACTACAACGGGGAATACACCCGTGACGAAATCGGTTTCCTTGATAAGGAAACGGGCAAGAGTCTTCACTATACATCAACCACCTACAATTCTGTTGTTAAATCTAAGGTTGCAAGAGACAAGGATAACTTCTATTTCTATGCTGAAACCGCAGAAGATTTAGTTGAATCTCCCGCCTGGATGCATCTATATATCAATGCCGACAGAAACATTGCAACAGGCTGGATAGGCTATGATTATGCGGTAAACGTAAACGGCAAAGGTGTTGTTTCAAAGTACGAAAATGGTACCTGGATAAATATAGGCACAGCATCGCTTAACGAATCGGGCAGAATTTTACAGCTTTCCTTTGCAAGAAGCTTAATCGGCGAAACAGGCATCGTTGATATTGAATTTAAGTGGACAGACAACTTTACAGGCACGGATTATCTTGATTTTTATGACAAGGCATCCGTCGCACCCGCAGGAAAGTTTAACTATCTCTATACAGAAATTCAGCAGACCGCTTTGACGGCCGATGAGCGAAAAGCTCTTTATGAAACCACAATCGTTAAAGCCGGAAGCAATAAGATGATAATTGACGGCGGTAAAGTGGGAGTTTTTGAGGCTGATACAAGAATTACACCTTTTGAAGCAAACGGCACAGTTTACGTTCCTTTTATGACCTATGAGGATATACTGGGCTATGGGTATGCAAAGGTTGAATATGATTCTGAGGATAATATCCTCTATATGGCACGCCACGACCTTTCCGAGGACAAGAGGGAGATTACAAACTATCAGTGGACGTATAATGAGATTGGTACGCTTGCTGCCAGAATTAACGGAAGAGAAGTTTCACTCAGCAAGCCGGTAATGGTTGTAGACGGTCTTATTTATGTACCGCTTACTTATGTGAGTGATACTTTCGGATGGAACATAAAGAGCTTCGGAAACGGAGTATATGCACTGTCAAGAAATGCGATAGACGATAATCTTATATTAAGCGTTGTATCGCATATTGAATAAGGAGGTTTTGGTATGAAAAAAATATTTGCACTTATTTTAAGCATCGTACTTATGATATCCTCTTTATACATCTGTGTAAATGCAAAGGTTACGGAAGTTCCGGTTGAAAACTTAAAGGAATCTGAAGCACTTCCTGCAAGAAGCACTTGGACTATTACGGCATCAAACTCATGGAAATGGGGGCCTGCCGAGAAAATGCTTGACGGCGATATAAAGACAATGTGGCATTCATATTATAAGGAACAGGACGGAAAGGCAGTCGATAAAGCACCTGCACCTTATTATATTGATATCGAACTTCCCAAAAAAGCAGAAATAACCGGCTTTGTATATGCACCCAGGCAGGATATTGATTCGGGCTATGTGTTTAACTGGGAAGCTTATTCCGTTTCAGATGACGGGAAAGAAGAATTGCTTGCAACAGGTGAATTTGCCAGAAACAAAAATGCAAAGGTTGCATCATGGCAGGGCAAGGAAACCAAGAAAATCCGCATTGTGTTTACAAAGACTACAGGTGTAGGTACCTGTGCAGAGCTTTACCTTTTAGGCAAAGGGGAGGATGCATCGCTTTTCGCATCATCCGGCAATGCTACTGCTGATGAAAAAGAAAGCGTTGACGCTTCCCTTGAATCCAAGGTTCTCCCCGAAAGAAGCACCTGGACCATTACCTCATCAAGCTCATTGTCCTGGGCAGGACCTGAAAGAATGCTTGACGGAAACGTGAAAACCTATTGGCATTCTTACTATAAGGAGCAGGACGGAAAGGCTGTTGATAAAGCACCCGCACCTTATTATATAGATATTGAACTTCCTGAAGAAAGCGTTGTAAAAGGCTTTACCTATGTGCCGAGAATTGATAATAATTCAGGTTATGTATTTAACTGGGAAGCATATGCTGTTTCAGATGACGGAACGGAAACAAGACTTGGTGCAGGCACCTTCGCCAATGATGCAAACCCCAAAAGTGCAATCTGGAACGAAGTGAGCCTTAAAAAAATTCGCATAGTGTTTACTAAAACCACAGGCGTTGGTACCTGTGCAGAGCTTTACTTAATCGGTAAAGGCGAAAGCGGAGTAAAGGCTCCTGCAACCGAAAAAAAGGAAGAGGTCAAAGATTCAAATGTAAACGACAAAGGCTGGATTGTAACGGCATCATCTGAAAAGAACTGGGCCCCCGGCATAAGAGCATTTGACGGCAAAATGAATACCTACTGGCATACAGATTACGAGGAGGAAGGCGGCAAAGTAATAAGCCACGATATGCCTCCTCACGATCTTAAGGTGACCTTCCCCGAAAAGAAGGTTATCAGCGGATTTACCATTTATCCGAGAGAAGGGGCAACTTCTCAGGCGGGACTTGTAGAAAAGATTAACTTCTATGTATCCGATTCTGACGAAGGGGAATATTATCTTCTTTGCACAGAGGAGTTTAATGCAACAACAACGGCAAAGGTTGTTGACTTTGCCTGCAGTATAGAAGTAAAAAGAATTTGGGTTGAAATAACAACAAGCTTTGGCGGCTATGCTGTTATTGCGGAAATGGAATTTTCAGAGCCGGGAGAAGATACGAAAATTGTTTCTTATGAGGATTTTGCTGCCACAAGAGATGAAAACCGTCTCTATAAGATTGATTCCTCGGGATTTACGGTAACGGATCCTGATAATACGCCTACATGGTCAGGAAACCCCGGAACACTTGTGGACGGAACAGAGAGAGGATTCTGGCAGACAGAAAAGCTTGCACCGGGAACAGTGATATTTATCAATATGGATTTAGGCGAGGTTAAGGAATTTACACATATGTCAATTATTCCCAGACCTTCTGACGATTATCACGGCTATTGGGAAAAGTTTAATGTTTATGTGTCGGAGGACGGCGTTGACTATAAAGAGCTTTTATACGATTATTCCTTTGAAGAGGAAGAAAAGGATATATCCGAAAAATTCATTTTCTTTGAGGAAGGCGTAAAGGCGAGATATGTGGAGTTTGAAATAACGGAATATTTCAACGCCCGTGTAAGCTGTGCCGAAATAAGCTTCTGGCAGAACAAGGAAATGCACGATAAAACTTCCGATTCAGGTAAATATGTACTTAAAATAGGCTCTCCCGAAATTGAAATCACAAAGGGAGGAAAGACCTATATCAAAACAATGGATGTTGCACCTTTCATAACTGCAAAAGGACAGACAATGATACCCTTGCGTGGACTTGTCGAAGAAATGGGTATGGAGATAGAATGGATTGCTGAGACCCAGGAAATCATTCTTTCCAAAGGGATAAGAAAAATTAATCTTCAGATCAGAAACAAACTTGTAAAGGTGGAGGGTACGCCATACGGTGATGTGGTATACACTCTTTATTCTCCTCCGAAAATCAAGGATTCAAGAACCTTTGTGCCGGTAAGATTCTTATCCGAGCAGATGGGCTATACCGTAAATTGGGACGGCGAAAGCCAGACTGTAACAATTGAAAAAGAATAAAATAAACCCGCAGACAAAAGTCTGCGGGTTTATTACTATCTGTGTTTGTAAAGCTTCGAAGGAGGAACACCGTATTCTTTTTTTACCACACGGCTGAAATAATTGGCGTCGGTAAAGCCTGACATAAGCGCGACTTCACTTATAGAGTGGTTTCCCGACAACAATAATTGTTCTGCAAATTTAAGCCTCTCCGAGATTAAAAATTCCGTGGGCGAACAGCCTGTTTTTTCAGCAAACAGTCGCCTGAAATAGGTTCCGCTTATGCCGGAGGCGGCAATTACGCTGTCAATGGATAAATCCGGGTTTTTAAAATTTTCCTTGATGTATAAAAATGACTTTTCAAATAAATCTTCGCCTTTACTTTTATTAGATGAGAAAGACCTGTCCATAAGTGCTTTCATTATATCACAAAACAGAGAAAGGGAATTAATAGCATAGCCTGCTTCTTTTTTATCCCATACGGCAGAAATCTTTTTGAAAATTTCTTTTGTATCTCGGGCATTCGGGAAGTTTTCGGGCAAAGCTATTATGTCAGAATAAAAGTTTATGTATAAAATTTCGTTGTATGAATGGTATTTGGCAAAGTAAGGGGTATCTTTGGGCATAAAAAACACATCTCCGGCATTGCTGTCAAGGGAAAAACCGTCTCCCGTCATACTTCCGCTTCCTTTAAGGCGGTATACAAGAGCGTTATAGCCCCTTGGTGCAACATTTGCTTCGTGGGCATTCCAGCGAAGTGAGCCCGCATGTGTTATTTTTATACTCATGTTTTTGTTTAAGATTGACATTTTTATCACCAGTTACATTATAGCAGTAAAGAAAACAAAAATCAAGTGTTGAAAAGTCCTGATTTGTGTTGAAATGTCTTCTTGAAACGTTATTAAAGCCGTGGTATCCTTGAATAGAAGGAGTGATTTATATGAGTTTTGTTTTAGACGAAAAAATGTTATTTTCGTTCCCCGAAAAGGCAAATAATGAAGCTTTGATGGAAATCTTCGGGAATTTCACACACGGAAAGTTTAAGAATGTGAAGTTCTCATCGGAAGAAAATGTTATTGTTATTGGCGAAGGTGAAGCTGCTGACATCGCTGACGCAGAAAATGTAATCAATGCTACGGATAAAGGCGTTTACATCAAGGGTACAAACTATACAAATTTAGTACACGGATTTTTCCTTTTCCTTGAAGGGCTTTCCTATGACAGAAAGAGCGATTCCTATTCCTTTAAGCAAGGCACTTTCAGAAGAAGCGGAGAAGTTTCCTTCAGAAGCATCCATTTTTGCATATTTCCTGAGACGGAGCTTAAATTTTTGAGAAAAAGCATCCGTACTGCGGCTCTTTCTAAATTCACTCACGTAGTGCTTGAATTCTGGGGGATGATTAAATTTGATTGCCTTAAAGAGCTTGCCTGGCCGATGGCTTATGAAAAAGATGAAATACGTGCCATAGTTGCAGAGGCAAATGCCCTTGGGCTTGAAGTAATTCCTATGTTTAACCACCTTGCACACGCATCAGGATGTCGTGAAGCAAACGGTAAGCACGTAGTACTCGATCAGAACCTTTCCCTTGACTATATGTTTAACTGCTACGGCTGGAGCTGGAACTTCAAAAATGACGAGGTATTGTCGCTTTTGAGAAAGGTGAGAGCAGAGCTTATTGATGTCTGCGGAGAAGGAAAATATTTCCACATTGGCTGTGATGAAGAGTACATCTGCGTTCACGACATTGAAAAAATGGACGAGGTTATTGATTATATGAACGGCCTTTCCGATGAACTTAAAAAAGTGGGAAGACGAGCTATAATGTGGTGCGACATACTTTGTCCCAATGTCGGTGAGTTTTATGAATATGCCCAGAAAAAACTTTCAAAGGACATTCTTATTGTATACTACGATTATACCAGATCGTTGGTTGATTCTTTTAAGAGAATAGATATGTTCGCTGAATCTGGATTCGACTTTATAACAGGTCCCTGGGAGGGAAGGGAAAATGTAAAAGCGGCATCGGACAAAGCGAAGGAATATAAGCTTCCGGGCGTTATGATGACAACCTGGCATTCGCTTTTCAGAAACTTCGGCGAAATCGTTTATATGGGAGAAGAATCTTATGGGGGTTATCCCGATTTGCCCGTGCAAATAAGACGTTTCCATCAGGCTGAAGTGGCAAGGCGTGCCTTTTTCTCTGATGATGATTATAAAATAGCGGGTTGGTCCGAAAAGATGACAGGCCCCGGTCTTATGTAATTGAGGAAAAATAAAAGTATTCCGAAGCAGTTCAATTTATTGACAGTTTCAGTCCTTTGTGGTATATTATTAAGTAAGTAATTTGACTAAAAGAGAAGGACGATGCATATGGAAAATTTAACTGAGCACAATGGTTATCCTGTGTATTACGGAGACTTTTCTTGCAAGGCAGATAAATGCAGAAATTCCTGCTGTGTAGGATGGGTGATAAACGTTGATTCCGACACGCTTTCCTTGTATGAAAATTTAGAAGGCGAATATTCGGATATAATCAGGAAAAGCATAAAAACGAAAAAAGGGAAATCGTTTTTTGATTACGGAAAAGGCGAAAGATGCCCACACCTTAACGAAAATGGACTTTGTAATATAATAACGGAATACTCGGAGACGGCACTTTGCGAAATTTGCCGCCTTCATCCAAGATTCAGACACTTTTTCACAGGCTATGTTGAAACAGGCCTTGGCCTTTCCTGTGAGGAAGTGGCAAGAATTATTGTTAATACCGAAGAGCCCTTTCACATAATAACGGATTCCAATTATGATGAAAGCCTTTCAGATGCGGAAAGAAAAATTTTAGGAATGAGGGAGGACGTATTTGCCATACTTGCTTCCAGAGAACGTAAGCTTTCGGAGAGGCTTAAATATCTTTGCAAGATATTTGAAATAAATATTGAAAAACTCAATCCCAAAAAGTTCATGAATAAACTTTTAAGGATTGAAATATTAACCGATGAGTGGAAGAAAACACTTAAAGCGGCAAAGAAAAACGAGTTCAGTTTTGAACTATTGGATTCCGAAAAACTTGAAATAGCGTATGAGCAACTTTCTGCCTATTTTATTTTCAGACATTTCCCGGCGTGTTTTGAAGATGGAGACATACAGTCAAAAGTTAAGTTTTCGGTTTTTGCGGTGTTGCTTTTAGCTTTTTTGATGAATGGAAATGAAGATAAAGAAATGCTTTCGGAATACGCAAGAGTTTTTTCCACGGAAATTGAATACTCTGAAGAAAATACATGTAAATTATATAAAAAATTGTGAGGGGGAACTAAGAATGAAAACATCAACAGAAATCAATTCAGCATCAAGAATAGTGGGCGAGGAAAAGGCGATAGAATTAATCGCAAAAGCAGGCTTTGATGCCTGGGACTTTTCAATGTTCAGTATGGGAGTTTATGATTGGGGAAAGAAAACCTTTAATTTTGAAACAGGCCATCCGCTGTCGGGAAATGATTATCTTGCGTTTGCCCGCAAGCTTAAAAAGATAGGCGAGGACAACGGTATTCACTGCAATCAGTCCCACGCACCGTTTCCGTCGGGAAGCGAGGAAGTTTTTCCTTATCTTTTGCGTGCCATAGAATGTACTGCAGAAGCCGGCGGTGAAATATGCGTAATTCACCCTGAGAGCTTTTCGACTCCCGAGGAAAACAGAGAAATGTATGCGAAATTACTTGAATTTTCAAAGCCTATGGGTGTAAAGATTGCAACCGAGAACATGTGGGGCTGGAACAGCGAAAAAAACAGAGCAGATTTTGCGGCTTGTGCAACCCCCGAAAGCTTTGTTGCCCACGTTGATGCTTTGAATGACGATTATATGGTAGCATGCCTTGATATCGGACACGCCGAAATGATGGATGATACCAATGCCGTAGAGCTTATCAAGGCACTTTCGCACAGACTTAAGTCACTTCATATTCACGATAATGATAAGTGGCACGATTCACATCAGATTCCCTTTACTATGCAGATTGATTTCCCACCCATTATAAAGGCTCTTAAAGAAATAAATTATGATGGATATTTCACACTTGAATGTGACTCGTATTTGAAGGCGTTTAATACAGAAAATGTTGAAGAAGGTGTTAAAAACTTAAGCGATTCTGTAAAAAAGCTTGCAGTTATGTTTGAGGAAATGTAAATTTGTTGCAGAATTTCGCAACCTACATACCTTGTCTTATTTTATGAAAAATGATAAAATATTTATACCGACATAAATAAAGGAGGATAAAAATATGAAAAAAGTTGTATCGCTGCTTCTGACATTAATTATGATTATGTCTTTGGCAGCAACAGCATTTGCTGAAGGCGATATTGTGCTTGAAGCAAAAAATGCAACGCTTAATTCCGGTGCTACTGTGGACACAAGCGGTGCATATAACATTGTAAGAGGAGATTATTTCGGCTTTAAAGGTGTTGACCTTACCGGGATAAATTCCATAGGATTTCAGGTCAAGAGTAAAATCACAGGCGGAAACAACGGTGAAACCTATGCAATAAAGATTGACCATCCCGACTCGGGTCAGACAATCGGCTACATAACCGTTGAAAAGGAGTATGATAATGCGGTTATTATGACCGGAGTTGACTCGGCATCCGGCACACACGACCTTTATTTCAAGGGTACCTACGGATTTCAGATTGCAAACGAAATTATCGTAGAAAAGGTAATTCTTTCAAAAGATGTGTATACCTACGATAATACTGCCGCTCAGGTTTCAGATGACTACATAAAGGATTTTTATCAGGATACCTGGGTTGCGGTTGACGATTTGGGCCGTAAGGTTGCAGACTTTGAAGAAGTAGGTCCTGTGAAGGAAGGCAAGAGAGAGTTTGGTCTTATCTACTGGAACTGGTTCGGAAGAAGAAATTCTCCTGCTATTGTTATCGAAGAGATAATCAAAAACAATCCCGATGCAAAGGACGATTACAACCATCCTGCGTGGATTGTAGGTGCTAACTGTTATTGGGGCGAGCCTCTTTTAGGTTTTTATGATTCCTATGATTACTGGGTTTACAGAAAGCACGGCGAAATGTTTGCGACTGCAGGAGTCGATGCCATTTTCTTTGATTATTCAAACCAAGGATTAAACTTTCCCGGTGCTGTCGATGCAATAGTAGAGGCGTTCCGTGATGCTAAAAAGGCAGGCGTTGACGTTCCCGGAATTACCGGTATGTTCTCTCTGGGTGATAATCCTGAATTAAACACCCGTGCACTTCAGGAAATTTATCTTCACTGCTTTGTGAAAGAGGATTATTCCGATGTTTGGTTCCATATGGACGGAAAGCCCATGCTCTATTCCGGCAAAAAAATGTCACCCAACAAAAAAGATCCGTATGAAGTTGCACTTACAGAAGAAATTACTGAATTTTTCACTTTCCGCACAAATGGTTACAGAAACCGTTACGATGAGCCTGATTACTGGATGTGGCTTGAAAACTATCCACAGGTTAAGAGAATGGTAAATAAAGAAACCGGAAGAGTCGGATTTATGGTTGTTGGTACCGGTATAAATCAGTCTACCGTTAATGCGGGTACGACAGGCGTATTCTCCGATCCTTATGCAAAAGGAAGAGGCTATTCAGAAGCCTTTGGTGAAGATTATACTGCTGATGGTATGAGGAAGGCATATTTCTTCCGCGAACAGGGAGGATTGGCTCTTTCCACCGATCCCGAGTTTGTTTTAGTTGATGGTTGGAACGAATGGAATACCGCGAGATATGCAAACTATCAGAATCACAGAGGAAATGTTTTCGTTGACCTTTACGATCCTGAAAACAGCCGTGACTTCGAGCCCAACAACGGCCCCTTAAAAGACGACTATTATCTCCTTATGACAGACTTTATAAGAAAGTATAAGGGCGTTCGTCCCGCTCCCGTTGCAAGCGGCGCAAAGACAATTGATATAGCAGGGGATATGGCTCAGTGGAATGGCGTTGGTCCCGAATTCTTAAACTTCGACCAGAGCTATGAGCGTGATTCTTACGGTGCAATTGACCCTTCGACAAACGCAAAGATTCACTATACAACAACTGTTTCAAATGCAATTCTTTCGTCCAAGGTATCTTTTGATACAGAAAACATCTACTTCCTTGCAACAACAAAGGAAGCAATTGATGAAAATTCCAAGGGCTTTATGAACCTTTACATTAATATCGACCGCAACCGTGCAACAGGCTGGGAAGGCTATGACTTTGCCGTAAACGTTGAAGGTAAGGGTATAATTTCCAAAGCAAACGGAAACACCTGGGCGTGGACTAATGCAGGAAATGTTGCAACAAAGGTAAACGGAAACAATTATATGGTTGTAATTCCGAGAAGCGTACTTTCCGAAACAGCAACTGTTGACTTTGAATTCAAGTGGACAGATTCTGTAGAATGTAATGGAGATATATTAAGATTCTATGTTGACGGCTCAACTGCTCCTTACGGAAGATTTAACTATCTCTACACCGAAATAGAGCAGACATCACTTTCCGCAAGCGAAAGAGCGGCACTTTCAGGTACTTCTATTCTTAAAGCCGGTGCAGAAAATATGATAGTTTCCGGTGCAAAGATGGATATTTATGAAAAGGATACAACGGTGCGTGCATTTGAAATGAACGGCACACTTTATGTTCCTTCTGATGTATTTGAAGAGATTATGGGCTTTGGTAAGGCAAAGGTTGAATACGATCCCAACTACAACGTATTCTTCACACATCACATCACTTTAACTGAGGATGAACAGGCGATAAAAGAACATAACTGGACAGTATCTGCTCTTAATTCTCTTGAAGTAAGAGTCGACGGCTCCGTTAAGACTATGTCAGCTCCCGTAATCGCAAAGGATAATATGGTATGGGCTCCTCTTTCATTAATAGCTGATTGCTACGGATGGAATGTAACAAACTTAGGCAACGGTGTATATACAGTAGGAGAAAATGCCCCTGATATGAATACTGTAAACGCTGTACTTTCACATCTTAATTAAAGGAGGCGGTAATGATGAAAAAAATAATAGCAATACTTTCAGCAATTTCAATTATTTTCACACTTTTAACTGTGACATCCTTTGCCGCAGGCAGTGAAATTCCTTATAATTCATCCTGGGTTGTTACCGAAAGCTCGCATTTTGGCAACAACAATGCAACACTTTGCTTTGACGATAAACCGACATCCTACTGGCACTCATTATATACAGTTGTAGACGGTAAGGTTGCATCCAAGGTTGAATGTCCTCACACAATAACCGTTGATTTCGGTGAAACATTAGAGGTTTCCGGTTGGAGATATACCCCAAGAACAGACAACAATAACGGTACTTTTAAGACATATAACATTTATGCATCCGAAGACGGTACTACATTCAAGAAGATTTTCGAGGGTGCATTTGAATACGCAGGCTCTGCAAAGGATTTTACACCTTCCGAGGCTTCCTGGGGCAATGTTTCAATGAGAGCGATAAAAATCGAAGTAGTTTCATCCATATCAAATTATGGAACCTGTGCTGAAATTGATTTCTTCACAGGTACAAGCGGAACAAAAATCGAAAACGGTGAAATCTATAAGGGAGAAGAAACTCCCAAGGCTGATGAAAAGAAGGAAGAAGTAACATCCGCTGAAATCGGAACACTCATTCCCACAAATTCGTCCTGGACCATTACCGAAAGCACACATTTCGGTAACAACAAGGCAACACTTTGCTTTGATGGTAACGCAAAATCTTACTGGCACACTTTATATACAGTTGAAGACGGTAAGGTTGCATCCAAGGTTGAATGCCCCCATACAATAACTGTTGATTTCGGTGAAACACTTAAAGTTTCAGGTTGGAGATATACCCCCAGAACCGATAATGCATCAGGTACAATTACAAAGTACAACATCTATGCATCTGAAGACGGCAGCACATTTACCAAAATTTACGAAGGTGCATTCGAATACAAACCCGGCCCTGCAGCGGATTATAAGCCCTCTGTAGCTTCCTGGGGCGATGTTTCCATGAGAGCAATAAAAATCGAAGCTACCGCAACAATTTCCGGCTACGGCACCTGTGCTGAGATTGATTTCTTAACCGGCGGCAGCGGAGATGCAATAAAAGGCGGAGACTCCTATAAAGAGCAGTCAGGCTCTACAACAAAGGTTGAAACCACTCCTGCTGAAAAGAAGGAAGAGACAAATACGGATGACGTAAAGAAAGCATCAAACGGAACACCCATGCTTGACAGAACAGGTTGGAGTGCAACTGTTAACTCTGAAATGGGTTCCTGTGTAAATAAAATATTTGACGGCAAAATTGAAACCTACTGGCATTCTCACTACACCTTTGAGGGAACCAAGGTAACAGGACACGACAATCCTCCTTACTACCTTGAGGTTACACTTCCCGAAGCGAAGTATGTTTCCGGTATAACTCTTTGCCCCAGAACAGACAACTCAAACGGACGTATTCTTACAACCGATATTCTTGTTTCTGATTCTGACGACGGTGAATTTTACTGCATTTATGAAGATTATGAATTCGACAATACATCAACAGAGAAGGAAATACTCTTTGCTTCAAACATCCTTGTTAAGAAGGTTAAGCTTGAAATAACTGTTACCGCCGGAGGATACGGAACACTTGCAGAGTTTTATCTTGCAGGAGAAAACGAAGCTTTCAATAAGGTTTCCTTTGAAGACTTCGCCAAGAATGAAGCTGAAAACAGGCTTTATAAATTAAATGCTGCAGATATGCGCGTTGAGTGCGATTATCTCCACTGGGCAAACAATCACGTAAACAATATACTTGACGGTAATGCTACAAGCTTCTGGCAGACGGAACATGTTCCTAACGGCACAATTCCTCCCACACTTAAAATTGACTTAGGTTCTGTTCAGACTTTCTCGAGGTTTGACTATACACCCAGACAGTCAGCTGACTGCCACGGTTATTGGTATGTAATTAATCTCTGGGGAAGTATTGACGGAGAAAACTGGGATATTATCGAAGAGGGAATTGATTGCGGCGAAAAGACCACAAACACATTTATTTACAACTTCGAAGTTCCCGCTACTGCAAGATACCTTGAAATTGAATTCGTTGAATTTAATGCCCAGCGAATTTCCTGTGCAGAGCTTGTGTTCTACCAGACAAAGGCTGACCGTGATGCATCAGGAGCAGGTCTTTCAGAGAAGTACGAGCTTAAGATTGGATCCAATACAATCAAGGTTACAAAGGGCGAAGAAAGCTATGAAAAGACTATTGACGTTGCTCCTTACATCGTAAACGGTTCGACTTTAATTCCCCTTCGAGGATTGCTCGAGGAAATGGGTGCGGAGATCGAATGGGAAGCTGCAAAGGAAAAGGTGCATATCACAAAGGGTAACTTAAAGCTTACTCTTCAGATATGGAACAAGCTTGTGTATGCGGATGATCCGAGATACGGTGAGATAAGATATACACTTCTTAACTATCCTGTGATAAACAATTCAAGAACATTCATCCCGGTACGTTTCGTATCCGAACAGCTCGGCTATAACGTGGCCTGGGACGGTGCAACACAGACAATTACAATAACATCGGTAACAGAATAATCAAATACAACCAAAGCCTCAGGGAGAAATCCCTGAGGCTTTTTTATTGCATTTCAAGTGAAAAATAGCAACTTTGTCCAAGTGTAATAGCAACAATTTCATATTGAAATCGATATTTTTGTATGCTATAATATGGATAAATAGCAAAGGAGGGAGCTTATGCTAAAAAAAGAAAGAATAAGAATAGGTGCATACAGCCCTGTTTTAACCTTTGACGAGGAGCATGTGAAAATGCTTTCTGAAGCCGGAGTTGACTTTGCCATATATTTAATGGATCACGTTGATGTTATTCCCGATGAATACAAGGAAAAAATACTTCGCTGGATGGAAAAGTACAACATTGAGGCGGCGTTAAGAGATGCATCTATTGACAAGGTTATAAACAATGCCAACGTGGCAGACCTTAACAATATTGATAAAATGTTCTTTAAGGATTCGCCTTCCTTTGCGGCATATTGTTTTATGGATGAGCCGGGAATGGTTCATTTTGACATACTGGGTGAGGAAGCTAAAAAATTCAAGGAAGCTTTTCCGGGCAAAGAAGTTTACTTAAATCTCCTCCCGATGTATGCAAACAATACTCAGCTTAAAAACGGCGCCTGGGGAACCGGCGACGATACTTTTCCCGAAGGGTGTGACCCTTATGAGGTATATCTTGACGAGTTCGTGAAAAAAGTAGATGTTAACCACATCGGGGTTGATATTTATCCTTGCATGAAAAGACCGTGTAAGAATAACCCCGAAAGCTTTCCTGAAAAATATACACCTTATACATATAACAGATATTTAAGAAGTATCGAGGCTGTGGCGGACAAGTGCAGAGAATCGGGAAGGGAGCTATGGACTTGCGTTCAGACCTGCTCGGATTTAAGAAATTTCCGTGCAATAAATCCATCGGAGCTAAGGTGGCAGACATACACAATGCTTTCCTTCGGTGCAACGGCAATTATCTATTTCATTTTCTCGTCAAGAAACGGATGTAAGGGCTGTATACTTGATGAGGACGGAAATCCTACGGAGCTTTTCTATGCCTCTTCAAAGATGTGCAAAGGACTTAAAAAGCTTTCTGATTTATATATGAGCTTCAAAAACGTCGGTGCATTTGTGCTTGGTTATGACGAAGCAAAAACGCCATATCTTTATCTTAAAAATCCTTATGCTATAAATGATTTCGGCGTGATTTCCGATATTGAAACAAACACACCGCTCCTTATCGGCTGTTTCGAAAAAAAGGACGGTAAGGGCAAAGCCTTTACACTTGTAAACCAGCAGGACTGGGCAGAGCCGCTTGACTCGGTTATAAAAATGAAAATTTCAGGCAAGGTAACAAAATATTACGACGGTGAGCCGGAAGTTATGAAGTCGGAAAACGGTGTCTACGAATTTCACCTCGCTCAGGGTGACGGAATATTTGTGACTGTTGAATAATCTTGTCCGAAAAGAACAAATAAATGTCCGAAAGGCACATTTACAAGAAGTGTGTTTTACGACATAATATAAGGAACTAAAAAAGGAGGAATAAAAATGGTGAAAAGACTTATTTCTGCATTGCTTGCACTTCTTATGCTTTCATCAATGGCATTTGTAATTAATGCGGAAGAAACAAAAACCTTTACCAAGGCTGACATAACGGAAAATGTTGCCGACTTAAAGGTGGATGGGGATTATTTTACCCTCAAGACAAAAATGTCCTATTTCGGTATTAAAAACGTGGATCTGACAGGTGTTAAATCCATCGGTTTAACCGGAATGTGCACAATCAACGGTGGCGAAAATGCGGAAATTTTCCGTATTAAAATTGACGATCCTTACGGAAAAGCCATCGGATTTGTTGCATTTAATGAAAATTCCGGCTCTTCCGACGTTACCATTTACGGAAACATTTCCGAAGTAACAGGTGTCCATACACTTTATTTTGCAACAACCACAACAAAGAATACCGATAACTGGAAATTAAAATCCATTAGCTTAAGCAATACTCTGTTAGAAACAGAAAAAGCTGTGCCTGATTCTGCGATTGTTGATACCTTTGCGGATACTTGGGTTGCAACAGATAGCTATGGAAGAAAAGTGGCAGACTTTGAAGAAGTTGGTACCGTTAAAGAGGGAACTCGTAAGGTTTTGATGTTCTATCATAACTGGCATACAGGAACAAGCAGTAACTACAATCAGGTTGTTCCGGACATTCTGAAAAAAGCACCTGAAGCACGCTATGACTTCACACACGAGGCGTGGGGGAATCATATGAGCAAGTACTACTGGGGCGAGCCCGTTTTCGGTTTCTATACAAGCACAGATTATTGGGTATACCGTAAGCAGGCAGAGCTTTTTGCAACTGCAGGGGTTGACGCATTGGTGCTTGACTACACAAATGCGGGACTTTGCTTTGTTCAGCCTATGAAGGTTATGTTTGACGCTTTGGCGGAGGCAAAAGCTGATGGTGTTAATGTTCCCAAGGTTACATCCTATAACGGTATGGCGCAGACAAATGAAAACAGCTATGATGAAATGATGACACTTTATTACAACATTTATATGAATGAAAAATACCGTGATTTGTGGTTCTATTGGGAAGGTAAGCCCTTTGTTGCGGGATATGCTCCTACTAAAACTAAGATAACAACAAAAGATGCCGACATAGTGGAAACAAAAAATCTTATTGAAGAGCTTTTTACATACAGATATCATGGTGATCGTAAAGAGTCCGAAGGCTATATGGACGACATTTCTTGGCTTGACGGTTATCCTCAGCCTCTCCGAGGAATTGAAAGAGCAGACGGAAGAGTTGAATCAGTTTCCGTTGGTGTAGCGTTAAACGAGTCCACGGTTGACAAGGGAGCAAAGACAGGCGTTTTTTCCGATCCATATTCTCAGGGACGAGGATTTTCCAAGGCATTCGGTGAAGATTATTCCGTTGATAACGGAAGAAAGGCATACTTCTTCCGTGAGCAGGCAGCCTTGGCTCTCAGTGTTGACCCCGCAATGGTTATGATTGACGGCTGGAACGAATGGACAACTCCGAAGTATTCTGAATACAAGGGACACAAGGTTGCCTTTGTCGACCTTTTTGACGAAGAAAACAGCCGTGACTTTGAACCCACAAGAAATTACATAAAGGACGACTATTACAACCTTCTTTGCGACTTTGTGAGAAAATATAAGGGAGTTCGTCCTGCTCCCATAGCAAGCGAAAAGGTAACGATTGATATTAACGGTGATGCATCGGCATGGGATGTAGTTGCTCCCGAATTTATCAACTATACAGGTCAATATGAGCGTGATGCATATGGCTTTAAGGATACTGCGACGGACAAAAATATTCACTATACCACAAAAGTAAATAATGCGGTATTAAGAGCAAAGGTTGCCAGAGATGATAATAATCTCTATTTCTATGCAAAAACAGTAATGTCTATAAAAACCGATAACGACGGTTGGATGAATCTTTATATAAATGCAGACAGAAATTATGCAACCGGTTGGGAAGGATATGACTATGCGGTAAACAAGCTTGGTGCAGGTACTGTCGCAAAATATGAAAACGGTGCATGGAGCATAATCGGTAATGCGGAATATAATATTTCCGGTAATGTTTTACAGATGTCACTTCCCAAAGCGTTAATAGGCGAAACAGGCATATCTGACTTTGAATTCAAGTGGGTAGACTCTGTAACATCCGATGACCTTCTTGATTTCTATTCAGAAGGAAGCGTTGCACCTACCGGAAGATTTAACTATCTTTATACAGAAATAGAGCAGACTGCCTTATCTGACGCAGAAAGAAAAGCTCTTTCTGAAACAACAATCGTTAAAGCCGGCTCATCAAAGATGATAATTGACGGCGGAAAGGTAAATGTTCATGAGGCGGATACAAGAATTACACCCTTCGAAATGAACGGAACAATTTATATTCCTTATATGACATATGAGGATATTTTAGGCTACGGACTTGCCAAAGTTGAATATGATGCAGAACAGAATATTTTACACCTTTCAAGACATGACCTTTCAGAGGACTATAAGGAAATTACAAACAAGGAATGGACATACACTGTCGTAGGTTCTTTGGAAGCACGAAACAACGGCAGAATTAAGACGATTTCAGCACCAGTTGTGGTGGCTGACGGACTTATCTATGTTCCGCTTTCCTATGTTTCCGAAGTGTTCGGATGGAATTATCAGAGTCTGGGCAATGGATTTTATGCCGTTTCGAGAAATACAATAGATGCTTCGCTTGCAGTAAGCGTAGCGAGTCACATTCAGTAAGGAGGGGATAGCTGTGAAAAAATTATTATCTGTACTTTCAGCACTTACATTAATATTAGCATTGTTTGCAGTTCCTTCCTTTGCGGAGGAGTATCTTGACAGAAGCGACTGGACTTTTAAGGCATCCTCTGAAATCTCCTGGGGCTTTATCGACGAAGCGTTTGACGGAAAGGCTGACACCTTCTGGCATACATTTTATAAAGCAGAAGGCTCAACCGTAACGGAAAAGGATAAGCCTCCCCATACGGTTGAAATAACCCTTCCTACGGCAGAAAACATTTCGGGTATTGCATATTTGCCCCGTCAGGATCATCAGTCGGGAAGACTTCTTTCCTTCGAGGTTTACATTTCAAGCACGGGAAATGATAAGGGAGAAAAGGCGGCAACCGTTACAATTTCCGACCAGACCTCGACAGACGAAGTTAAGACAATGTTTGCTAAGACATATTCTGCAAAGAAAATCACCATTGTTATAACCAAAACCGCGGGCGATATAGGAGCCTGTGCGGAGTTTAACTTTATCGGCGGAACAGACGGTGTTAAAACCGAAGAAAGCAAAGCAGAAAGCACAACAACTGCGACTCTTGATAAGTCCAACTGGACAGCAAAGGCAAGTACGGAAATCGGCTGGGGGCTTGTTGAAGAATCTTTTGACGGCAAGGAAGATACCTACTGGCATACAATGTATACAGCGGAAGGCTCAACCATAACAAGCAAGGCAGAGCTTCCTCATATCCTTGAATTTACATTCCCGAAGGCTGAAACCGTTACCGCCATGAAGTACCTGCCCCGTCAGGACGGACAGTCTGGACGTTGGCTTGAAGCAGAAGTTTACGCATCGGCGGACGGAAGCAGCAAGGGCGACCTTGTTACAAAAGCAACCTTTAAGCAGGAAGATGCCGCATGGCAGACGGTGGATTTTAGCAAGAGCGTAACAGCGAAGAAAATCACCATAGTTATAACAAAATCTGCAGGCGGTCACGGTACCTGTGCGGAAATCGATTTCCTTACAACTGCGGTTGAATCGGAAAAAGAAGAAGCATCTGACGGCCACATTAAAAACGGCAAGTTTGATACATCAAAATGGCAGATAACTGCAACCAGCGAAAAAGCGGGATGGGGTGCTATTACAAAGGCTTTTGACGGAGATGTCTCCACATTCTGGCACACACACTATGACGAGGCTGACGGTAAGGTTTTAGGCCACGATATGCCTCCTTATGATGTAGATATAATTCTTCCCGAACTTTCCGTAATTACCGGCTTTGCCGTAACTCCAAGACCGGGAAATGCGGCAGGTAAAATTAAGGCGTATAAGCTTTATATGTCCAAGGAAGACGAAGGCGAATTTACCCTTCTTATGGAAGGAACACTCCTTGGTGCAATTGCTACGGAAAAAATTGAATTCAACTGCGGTGTTGAAGCAAAGAGAATACGATTTGAGGTTTTGGAAGGTCAGGGAGGTTATGCCACAATGGCAGAGCTTGAATTCTTCCCAGGAGATTCTTCGACACAGATTGTAGCCTATGAAGATTTAGAAAAGACAATGAATGAAAACTCCCTTCACAAAATTGATTCATCCATCTTCAAGGCGGAAAACGAATTGCCCACATGGGCAAATTGCTCTGCGGGAATGGTGTTTGACGGAACTATGTCGGGACTCTGGCAGACAGACGATTTATCCGGCAGAACTGACCCTGTTATACTTTCAACAGACCTTGGTAAAGTTCATGAGTTTTCAGCTATTTCTATCACTCCCAGACAGTCGGCAGACTATCACGGCTATTGGCTTGAATTTAATATCTGGGCAAGTGAAGACGGAGAACATTTCGAACCCTTGGTTGAAAATTACAGCTTTTCCAAGAGAACTCTTGACGAAAAGTTTATTCACTTTGATGAGCCAGTAAAGGCACGTTATGTAGAGTTTGAAATTACCAAATATAATGCATACCGTGTAAGCTGCGGAGAAATTTCCTTCTGGCAGAATTATAATCAGAAAATGGCAAGTGAAGACGGCGGCTCCTTCGTTATGCAGATAGGCTCTAAGGATATTAAGGTAGAAAAGGGCGGAGAGAGCTATACAAAAACTATCGACGTTGCACCTTATATCACATCTGCAGGCTCTACACTTATTCCTTTAAGAGGATTACTCGAGGAAATGGGTGCTGAAATTGAGTGGATTGGTGATACACAGACAATCAAGGTTACAAAGGATTCGCTTAAAATTGAACTTCAGATTCAGAATAAGCTTGTTTATGTTGACGACCCTGTTTACGGACTAACAATGTATACACTTACTTCTGCTCCGAGAATCAAGGATTCAAGAACCTTTATTCCTGTCCGTTTCGTATCAGAACAGCTTGGCTATACAGTTTCCTGGGACGGCGAAACTCAGACTATTACGATTACAAAATGATGATAAAAGCTCCGAACAGCGTTCGGAGCTTTTTTACGGAAAAAATATGTTGGCAATTGCGAAATTATGTGATATAATACACACAAAAGGGCATAGCCCAAAGCCGCCCGTGGCGTCTTTGCAGATTATATCTGCTTTGTGTTCCTTGACGGCTTCGTAAAAAAGTCCTTGCAAGCAAGCTTTTTTACTCATGGTATAATGTAAAAGTATTATTGTAATTACTTAGAAAAAGGAGGGTGAAAAATGATCTTAGATAAAAAACAAATGACAGAAGAAGATATAAAATTGCAATATATAACTCCTGCTATACAAGCCAAATGGGGGCTTGAGCGCATCACAATGGAAACCAAGATAACCGATGGCAGAATTAATCTTAAAGGGAACATGGTTACACGTGAAAAACCTAAAAAGGCAGACTATGTTTTGTATATAAACAAAAATAAGCCAATTGCAATTGTTGAGGCAAAGGATAACAATCATTCAATATCATACGGTCTTCAACAGGCAATTACTTATGCGAAAATGCAGGATATTCCGTTCGCATTCAGCTCTAACGGTGACGGATTTCAGGAACACGATCTTCTTACAGGTTTTGAACGCACTATTTCTATGGAAGAGTTTCCTACGATGGAAGAACTGCGGGAGCGTTGGGAGAGAGAGGCTAACAGCGGAAAAGGAATCTCTGCTGATGAGAAAAAGGTCATAGAACAGCCTTATTATACAAGTCAAAATACTTATGATCCGAGATATTATCAACGAAATGCAATTAACCGCACAGTAGAAGCAATTGCTAAAGGACAAGAACGCTTACTGCTTGTTATGGCTACAGGTACCGGAAAGACATATACGGCATTTCAAATTGTTTATCGCTTATTGCAAAGCGGATTAAAGAAAAAAGTTTTATATCTGGCAGACCGTAATATTCTTGTGGATCAGTCCATTCAACAGGACTTTGCACCTCTTGAAAAAACGATTCATAAAATAAACTTTGCAAAAGATGATCCCACAACTATCACTTCATATGAAGTATATTTTTCGCTTTATCAACAGCTTGCGGGAAATGAAGAAAGTGAAGATGAAGGAAATGACGAAGAAACAGTGGCAAGATTTGCAAAGCTTTTCAGTAAAGATTTCTTCGACCTTATCATCGTAGACGAGTGTCACAGAGGATCGGCGAAGAAGGATAGTAATTGGCGTAAAATTCTTGATTACTTTTCTTCTGCGACACAAATAGGTATGACAGCAACACCGAAAGAAACGAAATATATTTCAAATATAGATTATTTTGGTGAGCCTGTATACACTTATAGTTTACGTGAAGGGATTGAAGACGGATTTCTCGCACCGTTCAAGGTTGTCAATATTAAAACCGATATTTCTGATGGATGGAGACCTTGTAAAGGACAGCTTGATAAGTTCGGAAACGTAATTGAAGATCGCATATATACTAACAGTGACTTTGACTATAACATAATTTTAGAAGACAGAACCTATGAAGTTGCGAAAGAAATAACCGAATACTTAAAGAGCACCGACAGAATGCAAAAAACAATCGTTTTCTGTGCAACTGAAGACCATGCGGAACGTATGAGGATTGCACTTAATAATTTAAATGCAGATATGGTAAAAGAGAATCCCGATTATGTTGTGAGAATTACAGGATCCGATACCTATGGAAAAAGCAAACTTGATTATTTCATTTCTGTTGCGGCTCCTTATCCTGTTATAGCAACTACATCGAAGCTTTTATCTACCGGTGCAGACTGCAAAATGACAAAACTTATTGTGCTTGATGAAATGATAAGTTCCATGACGGAATTTAAGCAGATTATTGGCCGTGGCACACGTTTGCGTGAAAAGGAAGGAAAAAATCATTTTGTTGTAATGGATTTCAGAAATGTAACAAGATTGTTTTCTGATCCCGACTGGGATGGGCCGATTGAAATTGTTGATGGCTTTGATCCCGATCATAAACCAACGCCAAAGCCTCCTGTTTCACCGGGGCCTGAACCTCCTTTGCCTCCGACTGTGGAAAAATACATTGTGGATGAAAATGGCTGTGATGTTCACGTCATCGGAAAACGAGTTGAAGTTTATGATGTTGACGGAAAACTTCTCCGTCAGGAAAGCATAGTCGATTATACAAAATCAAATATTCTTGGCAAATATGCATCACTCGATAACTTTATTTTGAAATGGAAGACTGAAGAAAAGAAGGAAGCTATTCGTGAACTCTTAAGAGAGCAGGGAATAGACCTTGACAGGATGAAAGAAGAAAAAGAAATGACCGATGTGGATGACTTTGACTTTATTTGTCATGTTGCATTTGACCAAAAACCACTGACTCGTAGGGAAAGAGCGGACAATGTTAAAAAACGTGATTTTTTAAGTAAGTATAGTGGTGTGGCAAGGGATGTTTTAGAGGCTCTTCTTGACAGATACATGAATAGCGGAATTTATGAGATTGAAAAAACAGAGATCCTGCAGCTTGATCCCTTTAATAAGTTTGGTAAACCTTCAAGAATTGCTACTTATTTTGGAGGAAAAGATGGGTATCTGGCTGCAATTAAAGAACTGGAAGAAGAATTATATAAGGCGGTTTGATTAAATGAGTAATTTATCAGGATTTGTAAAAAGATTTCGTGACATTATGAGAAACGATGCCGGCATCAACGGCGATGCACAGCGAATCGAGCAAATTGCGTGGATGCTTTTCTTAAAAGTATATGATGCCAAGGAGCAGGACTGGGAATTTGATGATGAAGCCTTTGTTTCCATTATTCCTGAAACCTGCCGTTGGCAGAACTGGGCACACGATGATAAATCAGGCACTGCTATGACCGGGGAAACGCTTTTGAATTTTGTAAATAATACGCTGTTTCCAACATTGAAAAAACTGCCGGTGGATGCTTCTACGCCTATTAAAAAGGCTATTGTCCAAACCACCTTTGCCGACGCCAATAACTATATGAAAGACGGTGTCCTGCTTCGTCAGGTTATTAATGTTATTGATGAACTTGACCTTTCCGATTACGAGGAAAGCCATGCTTTCGGAGATATTTATGAATCAATCTTGAAAGAACTGCAGAGTGCGGGTTCAGCGGGAGAATTTTATACCCCTCGTGCAGTAACTGACTTTATGGCACAGATGATCGGTCCGAAAATTGGTGAAACTATGGCAGACTTTGCTTGTGGTACCGGTGGATTTATTGTTAGTTGGTTAAAAGAACTCCAAAAACAAATTCGCAGCACTGCGGATGCCGAAAAATACGGTGAATCCATTTACGGTATCGAGAAAAAACAGTTTCCGTATATGCTTTGCATCACAAATTTATTGCTACACGGTCTCGATGTTCCGCAGGTGTTCCATGATAACACTCTTTTGAAAGATGTGCTTGACTATACCGTGGAAGATCAGTTTGACGTTATACTTATGAATCCGCCATATGGCGGTAGCGAAAAGGCAGACGTAAAGAATCATTTTCCGTCTGACCTTGCAAGCAGCGAGACGGCAGACCTATTTATGTCGGTTATTATGTATCGTTTAAAGCAGAACGGTCGTGTGGCTGTAATTTTGCCTGACGGTTTCTTGTTCGGTACCGATAATGCAAAAGTAAATATTAAGAAGAAATTATTGTCAGAGTTCAACCTTCATACCGTTATCCGTATGCCGGGTAGTGTTTTTGCTCCTTATACGTCTATTACAACAAATATTCTGTTCTTTGACCGCACAGGAGCAACGGAAGAAACTTGGTTTTACCGACTTGATATGCCGGAGGGATATAAGCATTTTTCAAAAACAAAACCCATGAAGCTGGAACATTTTGAACCCGTGATGGAATGGTGGAATAATCGCCGTGAGATTACGTTAGATGGTTTTGATAAGGCAAGATGTTTTACTGCAGAGCAGCTTACCGAAGAATTCGGCTATAACCTTGACCAATGCGGATATCCCCATGTGGAAGAAGAAATTTTAGATCCTATGGACTTGATTCAAAGATACCAGGAAGAACGTGCGTCTCTTAATGCAGAGATTGACCGTGTATTAGCTGATATTACTGCAATTCTTGGAGGTGGTCAGGAATGACACCGCAGGAATTATTAGGAAGTGCATTAAGTCTAGCTGTGCAAGGAAAACTTGTTGAACAATTGGAGGTTGAAGGAACTTCCGATGATTTATATAAATATCTTATTGAAACAAAAAGCGGTCTTATAAAAAAAGGAATCGCCAAAAAATCCAAAACACTTTCTCAAATAACAGAAGATGAAAAACTGTTTGATATTCCTGACAGTTGGCGCTGGATAAAGATAGGAGAAATATCGTCGTTAATTACTAAAGGGACAACGCCACGCGGAGGAAATGTTAGCTATTTGGATGCTGGCGTTGGATTCTTGCGAGCAGAAAATGTTGCGGGGTTAGATAGACTTGATAAATCTAATCTAAAGTATATAGATGAAAACACCCATTTTGGTTTTCTTAAAAGGTCGGTACTCGAAGCTAATGATATTCTAATTACTATTGCTGGAACATTGGGGCGAACCGCGATTGTTAGAGAAGTTGATTTACCGCTCAATGCAAATCAAGCGGTTTCGATGATTCGTCTTGCGGATCCAGATGCGTTGAATTTAACATATCTTGTTTATGCTTTGAATTCTCCTGAAATACAGGATTACTTAACAAAGCAAAAAAAAGTTACAGCGATTCCCAATTTAACATTAGAGATAATAGAAAACTGTTTGTTGCCTCTTCCACCTCTTGCTGAACAGAAGCGCATTGTAGCAAAGATTGAGGAACTGTTACCTCTTATCGACCGCTATGAGCAAGCATGGAGCAAACTTGAAGACTTCAATAAGCGTTTCCCCGTGGATATGCAGAAATCCATTCTCCAGATGGCAATTCAGGGCAAACTTGTTGAACAACGTCCCGAAGAAGGTACCGGAGAAGATTTGTTCCGTATAGTTCAAAAGAAAAAAGAGCAGCTGGTAAAAAACGGAGCAATAAAAAAGGATAAGCCGTTGCCAGAAATAACTGATGAAGAAATACCTTTTGAAATACCGACATCATGGAAATGGGTAAGAATACAGGATTTGTTTAATGTTCGATCGGCAATGAGAATTCACCAAACAGACTGGAAAACAAGTGGTATCCCGTTTTTTAGAGGCCGAGAATTGGTGCAACTTGTAAAAACAGGAACGGTTAATTTTGAAATATACATTTCCAGAGAATTGTATGAAGCGAACAAAGCTAAAGGTGGAGTTCCACAAAAGGATGACCTTCTTATTTCGGCAGTTGGTACTTTGGGTAAGGTGTATGTTGTTCAAGGCACTCATGAGTTTTATTACAAAGATGCCTATATTCTATGCTTGGAGAATATAGGAAATGTTTATCCAAAATACATTAAGTATGTTTTGGAGAGTCCATATAATCAAACGGAAATACACCGAGATTCAATGGCGACTACCGTTGCACAATTAACGATTATTAAAACAAAAAAACTATTAGTTCCACTCCCGCCTCTTGCCGAGCAGAAGCGTATCGTAGCCAAACTGGAAGAAATCCTGCCGTTGTGCGAGCAGATATAATTAAAAAGGAGGAAACGAAATGGGAAAATATAATAGCTTCAGACCGGGCGAGGTGTGGCTTGATACAAACGGAAACAGAATTCAGGCACACGGCGGTTCTGTAATGTTCATTGACGGAACATATTATTTTTACGGCGAAAACAAGGAAAAGACCGACGGCAAAAACGGAATATGGCATTGGGGCGTAAGATGCTACAGTTCCAAGGATTTATACAACTGGGAAGACCTTGGAATTATAATTCCGCCCGATTTGGAGGACGAAAATTCACCTCTTCATCCCACAGCCTGCATGGACAGACCGCACATCATCTACAACAAGGATACGAAAAAATATGTGTGCTGGCTTAAGATTATGCAAAAGGACGGTATACAGTCGGAAACCGTTCTTACAGCGGATAAAATCACGGGGCCCTATGAAATGGTTAAAAAGGGACTTCGTCCTCTCGGTATGAGCGCAGGAGACTTTGACCTGGTTGTAGCTCCCGACGGTAAAGGCTATTACTATTTTGAGAGAGTGCATAGTGAAACAATCTGTGCAGACCTGACAAGCGACTACACCGATGTTACGGGCTATTATTCAACGCATTTTCCGCATCCTCATCCGCCTTATGTAAGAGAGGCGACAGCTCATTTTACCCGTAATTACAAGCATTATCTTGTAACCTCGGGAACAACAGGTTATTACCCCAATCCTTCCGAGGTTGCTATAGCCGATACCTATCACGGTCCTTTTACGGTACTTGGAAATCCCCATCCGGATGATGAAACAAACACAAGCTTCCATTCGCAGATTTCATCCGTATTCAAGGTAGAGGGTAAGAAGGATTTGTACATAGCCTGTGCTGACAGATGGCTTCCCGGATATATGGATATTCCGTATGAACAATACGAAGAAATGTTTAATCTCCTGTTTTCGGATGAAAGAAATTCGGAGCGCTGTCGTGAGCTTCTTGCCAAGCACAGAGAAGTTGTTGAAAAAACAATGGAGGCAAATTATGTATGGCTTCCTTTAAGATTTGTTGAGCCCTCTGAAGAGCATCCCCACGGTATGGTTTATATCGACTGGTATGACGAATGGAAATGGGAAGACTGGGAATAAGATAATAAAACGCTGGATTTTAAAAATCCGGCGTTTATGCATTAAAGCATTTTTCATTCATGCACAAAATCATCCGATTTTTCCGGTTTTTCAAAAAATACTTGAAAAACGGTGAGAATGTGATAAGATTAAACTATCACAAAGTGAGGTGTTTGCATGAGAGAAACATTGCTTTTTAACGACAATTGGCGTTTTCATGAAGGGGATATTGACACATCAATACCCAACAAAAAAGGACCGTTATACATAAGCTCCAAAACCGAGAGAGCAAAGTGGGGACCTGCTTCTCTTTACTACAGAGATATGCCGGATGACTATTCTATGACAGCGGAGCTTAACAACCGTGATGCGTGGGATAGTGTAACGCTTCCCCATGACTATGTTATACTTCATACTCCAAAAGAAAACGAAAATAATACGCTTGGGTATCTTCCGTATAACAACGCCTGGTACAGAAAGCATTTTACATTATCCGAAGATGAGAGAGGTAAAAGGTTCGTTTTGCATTTTGACGGTGTGGCAACCAATGCAACTGTTTATTTCAACGGAAGCTTGATGAAGCATAACTTCTGCGGATACACGCCATTTGATGTTGATATAACCGACTATATCCGTTTTGGACAGGATAATGTTGTTGCAGTTTATGTGAATACCGAAAATCATGAGGGTTGGTGGTATGAAGGCGGCGGCATATACAGAGACGTTTTCCTCATCAAAACTAACCGTGTTTCGGTTGATACTTACGGTGTTTATGTTCACCCTGAAAAGAAGGAAAAGAACTGGGATATAAACATCGAAACAACCATTGCCAATGAAGACTATGAAGATGCATATGTAAAGCTTATAAGTACCGTTAAAGATAATGATGGAAATACGGTGGCAACCGCAACAAGTGAACTTTATATCCCTACAAAAGAAGCAGCGACAGCCGTATATAAAACGGAAATTACCAACCCCGTTTTGTGGAATCTGGATAATCCCTGTCAGTACAAGGTTATAACCGAAGTGGAAAAAGACGGGGAAACAATAGACGTTTACGAAACAAAAACAGGATTCAGAACCTTTAGAGCAGATCCCAACGAAGGCTTTTTCCTGAACGGAAATTATGTGAAAATTAAAGGCGTTTGTGCACACTCTGACTGCGGTCTTACAGGTAAAGCCGTTGCTGACAATGTTAACAGGTATAAAGCAGAGCTTCTTAAGGAAATGGGAGCAAACGGCTACAGAACAAGTCATTATCCTCAAAATCCCGCCATGATGGATGCACTTGACGATCTCGGATTCATCGTTATGGCAGAAACCCGCTGGTTCGACTCTACGGATGAGGGCAAAGAGCAGCTCAAAACCCTTATTAAGCGTGACAGAAACCGTCCATCAATTTTCTTTTGGTCCATAGGAAATGAAGAACCGTTTTTTGTAACCGAACAGGGACAAAATATAGCAAAAGCCTTGAAGCGTGAAATTAACAAACTTGACAAGACAAGACTTATAATGACTGCAGTTGACAGAACGCCGGAACAAGCGACGGTTTATTCCGAGCTTGATGCGGTAGGTGTAAACTATAACCTTCAGTCATATGACATACTGCACGAAACATATCCCGATATACCGGTATTTTCATCTGAATGTTGCGCAACCGGCTCCACAAGAGGCTGGTATTATGACGATTGCCCCGATAAAGGATATATTTCTGCATATGACAAGGCCACTAATAACTGGTTTCTCGGCAGGGAGCAGACCTGGAAGTTTATGTGCGAGCGTAAATGGCTTCTCGGTAGTTTTCAGTGGGCAGGCTTTGAACACAGAGGAGAAACAGTATGGCCACGTCTTTGCTCGCAGTCGGGAGCGATTGACTTGTTCCTTCAGAAAAAGGATGCTTTCTATCAGAATCAGTCCCATTGGCTCGAAAATCCCATGATACACATGATTCCTCACTGGAACCTTAAAACCGCTTTCCCTGGTGAAGATATAAAGGTGTGGGCATACACAAACTGTGAAGAAGCCGAGCTTATATTAAACGGAAAAAGCTATGGAAAAGTTTCTGTTGAAAAATATGGCCATGCCCAGTGGTTTGTTCCTTATGAAGAGGGTACAATCGAAGTTATCGGATATATCGGTGGCAGGGAGGTTTGCCGTGACGGTCACGAAACCACAAAAGCTCCCGCTAAATTAAAGCTTCGTCTCGAAAACAAGGTTACAGGCTCAGGCAGAGATGTGGCTATTTTGACTTGTTACACGGAGGATGAAGACGGACTCTTTGTTCCCGATGCATCACCGTTTGTTGAATTCCATACAAATGCCAAAGGAAATATCATCGGAACAGGAAGTGATATTTCCGACCACAATCCCGTTACGGAAAAGAACCGTAAAATGAGAGAAGGCCTTATCTCGGTTGCAGTAGCTGTAAAGGGCGGAGCAGGTAAACTTTCTGTCTATGCAAAAGCAGAAGGACTTATTCCTGCAAGACTTGACATCGAAATTGATTAATTAAAGGGCGGAGAAGCATTGCTTCTCCGCCCTTTCGCAAAAAAGATAAAAAAGCTAAGAAAATCAACAATGATGACAAAAAAACTAAGGAATTTACAGTTTTTATGTGTTATAATGATTGCAGGAATATTAACAGGAGGAGATTATATGAAAAAAATTGTATCAACCTTGCTCATTATATCTATGCTGGCATCCTTTTCTTTAGCAATTTCTGCGGAAACAGAAAAGGAATTAGATATACTTAAGCCTGACTTTAAAAATAATATTATGGTTTATGAAGATTGCATCAGATACAATACTAAAGACAGCTATTTCGGATTTAAGGCAGTTGACCTCACCGGAATAAAATCCATTGGAATCAGGGTGCTCAATACGTTTATAAGAGGCGCCGGAGAAAACGGAGATACTCTTGTTGTTAAGGCGGATGATCCGTTAAAAGGCGATGTGCTCGGATATATAGTTATGGCAGAAGCGGGAGAGCACATTTTCAAAACATCAATCTTTGAAACGGAGGGCGTTCACGATTTATACTTTGTTTCGCTTTACGGAGAAAACAGAGGAAATTCCAATATATATGAAATAAACTTATATAAAGATGAGTATGTTCAGGACAAATCCGCCTGTGTACCGGACTCATATATTAAAGACCTTTATTCGGATACCTGGGCAGCAACAGATTCCTACGGAAGAAAGGTGGCAGACTATTGTGAAACCGGGGCTGTTAAAACCGACGGACGTGAAGTGGGAATTATGTACTGGAACTGGTTTGTTGCAGATACTGCTAAATACCGCGGAAGGGTTATTTCAGACGTATTAAAGGAACACCCCGAAGCAAGAGACGATTATTACCACGAAGCCTGGGGGAAGAACAATAAATATTTCTGGACAGAGCCGGTGCTGGGATTTTACGATTCCTATGACTACTGGGTATACCGTAAACACGCCGAAATGCTTGCAGTTGCAGGCGTCGATGTGATATTTACCGACTGTACAAATGCGGGATATACATATACCGAGCCTCTTACAATTCTTGCAAAAGCTTTTCGTGATGCGAAAAGGACGGGAATTGATGTTCCGAAAATTTCGGTTATAGGCTCCCTTGGCCGCGGTAAATATGCATTTACCCAGCCTATGGCGATATATATGAATTTCTTTGTGGGAAACGATTATTCCGATATATGGTATTACCGCGACGGAAAGCCTATGATTTTTTCTACGGTATATAAAGCGGATACAAAGAAATATGCCAATGAAAAAGATACTGCACAGATGGATCTGGCGGAAGAAATACACGACTTTTTCACTTTCAGATATGCCGGGGCGTACAGAAACAGTAAGGTTGCTCCCAATGAATGGTTCTGGCTTGAAGAATTTCCGCAGCAGCTTCGTAATCCCGATGAAACCGGACGGCCTGAAATGGTGGCGGTGGGATGCTCTATAAACACAACAGTCAATGCGGCAATGGGCGTGGCTACAGCTGCATCCAATCCCTGTGCAAAGGGCAGAAGCTTTTCCGAGGTATTCAACCGCGACTATTCTGCTGACAGTGCAAGAAAGGCATATTTCTTCCGTGAGCAGGCAGCGCTTGCTTTAGCGGCTGATCCTGAGTTTGTATTTATTAACGGATGGAACGAGCTTTCGGCAGAACGAAAGAGCGAATGGTACGGGCAGACCAACACCTTTGTAGATACCTTTGATGACGAAAACAGCCGTGATTTCGAGCCGTCAAGAGGTGCTCTGAAGGATGATTATTATATGCTCCTTTGCGATTTTGTAAGAAAATTCAAGGGTGTTCGCCCTGCACCTGTTGCAAGCGGAATGAAAGCTATAGATATTAACGGTGAGCTTTCACAGTGGAGCGAAGTGGGTCCTGAATTTTTAAATACAAATCAGGATTACGAAAGAGATTCTGTGGGCTATGCAAAAGCGGGTACTGATTTTGAACCGAATATCTATAAAACAACTGTAAACAATGCTGTAAAGAGTGCAAAGGTGTCTTTTGACAATGAAAATTTCTATTTCCTTGTATCCTGTGAAAAGGACATAAAGGAACACGACAAAAGCTTTCTTAATCTCTATATAAACACAGACAGGATGTATAATACCGGGTGGGAAGGTTATGACTATGCCTTTAATGTATCCGGAAAAGGTGTAATTTCAAAAAATGCAGGAAATGTATGGTGTTGGGAAAGTATCGGTAATGCAGAATACAGGATAACCGGAAATTCTATGATGGTTTCCTTTCCGAGAAGCTTTATCGGAGAGACGGAAAAGGTAGATTTTGAATTTAAATGGACAGATTCTGTTTCAGCGGAAGACGACTTTATGAATTTCTATTCTGACGGCTCGGTTGCACCCTATGGTCGCTTTAATTATCTCTATACAGAAAAAGAGCAGACAGCACTTACGGATTATGAAAGAATGATGCTGTCGGATACGGCAATTATAAAAGCCGGTGCTGAAAATATGATAGTTGCAGGCGGAAAAATGCCGGTTTACGAAAAGAACAGAAATGTACGTGCTTTTTCACAGAACGGAACACTTTATATCCCTGAAGATACATTGTGCGAAGTGCTGGGCTACGGCAGAACAAAAACAGACTATAATTCATTCTACAATGTTTCTAGAACCTATCATTACGAGATGAACGACGAACTGACAGAAGTAATTAATTATAAGTGGACATATACAACCCTCGGCACTAATGAAGCGAGAGTGGACGGAAAGCTTACCGGGCTTTCAAACCCCGTTATCTCAAGGGACGGAATTGTATTCATTCCCTTAAGCTTTATTGAAGAATGCTACGGATATGAAGTGAAGGCAATAGGAGAGGACGTTTATACCGTATGCACAAGGGGAACAGCACCGATTGATACGGTTATGAGTGTTTTGCATCACTTTGATTGAATTAAAGTTATACATCAATTGAAAGGGTGAATTATTTTGAAAAAGAGACTTTTTAGCTTAATATCAGCACTGTTTATTGTTACAGGAAGTGTTTTTGCGGCAGCCAATGATGTTGACTTTGTCAAAGTCGAAGGCAGCGGAGGATCTGTCGGATATTATTCTGATTTACAGGAAGCTTTTAATTCTGTTTCAGAGGGGGATACGGTTACTTTACTTAAGGACTATACCTTTAATTATACAGGAAAAAGCATAACAGGAATTGATTTTCCTGAAGTGAAGTTCACATTTGACGGCGGGGGATTTACAATAACTGACGCCTTTGACAGAAAGCTGCACGGAAATCATGACGACAGAGGATCGTATAAAATCTCCGGCGGTGATGTAACCGTAAAAAACGTAACCTTCAGAATGGATAACGCCATCACATCGGAGGATCAGGGGCATACAAACGGATGCTTTCTTGTTACAAACGGAACAGTCCGGCTTAATAATGTAACCATCACACATTATTACGGACATAACGGAAGTGCCTTCTGGGGACAGGGCAACGGAAAAATAATCATAGAGGATAAAGTGACCGTTTCCGATTGTCACGCCAAAACGCGCGGAATTATCGGCCTTTACTTTCTCGATGCTGAAATTAACGGACTTACCGTAGATGGCGGAACGGGTGATGCGATAGTTGCAGGACCTGTAGGAGCAAAGGTAGAGCTTAAGCTTTCGGACACATCCATAAGCGGTGTTACAGGAAGCGGAATTGTGGCAGGCGGAACAAAAAGTGAAGAAAAGACGACAGTTGTTAACATCAGTGGAGGTATAAAAATAACAAATTGTGAAGGCAGCGGAATACATATTAATCCCGGAGCACAGGTAAAGGTGAGAGGGGAAGCCGATTTATCCGGAAACAAAGGTGGGAATATAAAGATAACCGGAAGCGGTATTTTAGACGCCGATCCTCCGATTATTGCAGAGGGTGAAAAAATTGTTGCCGGTGAAATTTCAAAAGCAGGGTGGACTGTTTCTGCAACCTCTGAATTTGTTAAAAATCCCGCTAAATATCTTATTGATAATGATACAAAAACCTTCTGGCATTCAAAGTATGATGAGATTGACGGAAAAGCGAAAAATATTGAGCCTGCACCGTACACTTTGGATTTTATACTTCCTGAAGTTACGGATATTTCCGGCTTCGCCCTCCTTTCAAGAAAGGATTCAAATTCAGGAGACCTTAAAAGCTATGATATTTTGGTATCGGATTCCGATGACGGAGAATTTTATGCTGTAGCTAAAGATATTACGGTTCCATCGTATATGTATGAAGCAAAAGGATATACAAAGGTTATAAACCTTGTTGCAAATGTAAATGCAAAAAGAATAAGGCTTTATATAAAAGAGGGCTCGGTTGCGGCATTTGCGGAATTTTCCGTAATAAAAGGAGATGATGGGAAAGAAACGATGACTCCTGCGTCATACCTTGAGTATGCATCGCAGAACACTCCGCAGCTGATTCCTTCCGATAAGTTTAAGGTTTCGTGTGAAGAAGAAGCCTGGATGCAATTTACAATAGTAAAGGCGTTTGACGGAACAAATCAGTCAATGTGGCAGACGGAGGCTGTAGGCAGTCGTCCGGTTAAAATCTGCATAGATCTCGGAGAGGTTTACGAAATCGAAGAAATACATTATTTACCAAGACTTACAGAGGATAAACACGGACTCTGGCTTAAAGCAAATATATCTTATTCAACAGATAAAACCGTATATGAGAAAATTGAAAATTACACTTTCAAAGAGAATCTTGACGAGAAAATCATAAGCTTTGGCGAAGGGTGCAAAATGCGCTATGTCGAGATAGAAGTAACCGAATATGTTGCAAACAGAGTATCGGCATCGGAAATCAGCTTCTATGAAACAGGAAAAGGACATCGCGAAAGAATAGAAGAGAATAAAACCACTTATACACTTACCATAGGCTCAGATGTAATAAAAATAGCAAAAGGTAAAAACAATGAAATTTCGGAAAAGAAAATAGATGTTGCACCTTATATTGTAAACGGTTCCACATTTATTCCTTTAAGAGGACTTCTTGAGGAAATGGGTGCGGAAATCTCCTGGGATGGAGAAAGACAGCTTATTACCGTAAAAAACAATGCACTCACCATTGAGCTTCAGATATGGAATAACACGGTTTGGGTAACAAATTCAAAGGTTGACGGCAGAATGATGTATTCTGTTCCGAATCCGCCCGTAATAAGTGACAACCGTACTTTTGTGCCGGTAAGATTTCTTTCGGAGATTCTTGGGTATACCGTTTCCTGGGACGGTACTGCGCAGACTGTCACCATAAAAAATTAATACTGTGAAAAGACAAAAAAACCAAGAAATTGAATAAAGAGGACAAAAAAACTAAGGAAATGACGTTTGCGTTGTGATATACTGAAGCCAAAATGATAAAAGGAGTGGGTTAAATGAAAGAATCAGTAAAATTTGCAGCATTGGCAGACTTTCATCAGGCAATGTTTCCCGACAGGGCAGAAGATATGCTTGATCAGTTTATAGAAGCGGCTAAAAAAGAAAAGGTTGATTTTGTTATTGACCTCGGAGACTTTGCTTATCCGCTTCCTGCAAACGATATTCCTGTAGAAAACAGCAAACCTCTCATAGATAAATTCAATTCGGCATTCGATGTTCCCGTTTACCACGTGCTCGGAAACCACGAATGCGATTATTTCACCAAAAAGAAAAGTCTTGAGTTCCACGGCTTCGGAACAGAAGGAACTTATTACTCCTTTGATTCAGAGCCTTTCCACTTCGTTGTGCTTGATGCAAACTTTATGAAGCTTCCTGAAGGCTATGTAGCATACGAAAACAGAAACTATTATAAATGGTCTTATGAAAATCCGCCCGTAATTCCTTATCTTCCGGATTACGAACTTGAGTGGCTTCGTGAAGACCTTTTAAAGGCAAAATATCCCACAATACTTTTTTCACATCAGCGTTTATCTCCCGGATATTTTAACTCAGGCATCAGAAACCGTGACGAATTTCTTGAAGTTGTAAATTCAGCACCCAACAAAGTCGTTCTTTCCATCAACGGACACGAACACGTTGACTATGTGGAAAAAATAGATAACATCTGGTACTACAGCCTGATAAGCGGAAGCAATATGTATGCAGGAAGCAAATATAAACAGTCTGTATGCCCATATTCAAAGACACAGTACGGAATCATAACACTGGACAATAAAGGTGCTTATGTCAAGAAAACAGATGGGGAATATATCGGTCTTACACCGGTTGATATCGGCTATCCCCACGGCGAAAGGTATTTACCCTACGTTACCGAAAAATATCTTGAATTTTAACATAGGAGAAGTTGATTATGAAAGAAAAAGTTAAATTTGCAGTACTTGCAGACTTTCATCAGGCGATGTTTGCAGACACCGCAGAAGAAAAGCTCGATCAGTTTATCGAAGCGGTAAACAGCGATAAAGAGATAGAATTTGTTGTTGACCTTGGTGACTTTGCATTTCCGCTTCCTGCAAACAATATCCCGATAGAAAACAGCAAGCCTTTAATCGATAAATTCAATTCAGCTTTTAATGTTCCCTTATATCACGTACTGGGAAATCACGAGTGCGACTATTTCACCAAAAAAGAAAGCCTTGAGTTTCACGGCTTTAACACAGAGGAAACCTATTATTCCTTCGATGCAGAGCCTTTCCACTTCGTTGTACTTGATGCAAACTTTATGAAACTTCCTGAAGGCTATGTTGCTTACGAAAACAGAAACTATTATAAGTGGTCATATGAAAATCCTCCTGTAATTCCTTATTTGCCGGATTATGAGCTTGAGTGGCTTCGTGAGGATTTGGCAAAAGCGAAATATCCTACGATTTTATTTTCACATCAGCATCTTGCAGACAAGGTATTCGGCACAGGAATAAGAAACTACGATGAGCTTAAAAAGATAATGGACGAATCTCCGAATGGCGTTGTTATGTCCATAAACGGACACGAGCATTTAGACTTTGCTCACAAGCTTGACGGAAGATGGTTCTACAGCCTTATCAGCGGAACAAATATGATGATAGGAAGTAAGCACCCCTTAAAGGGAAGATATACAGAAGACTATATGCGTTCACTTCCTTGCATACATATGACACTTCCTTATTCAAAGACGCAATACGGTATATTTACAGCTGATAAAAACGGAGTTTTCGTAAAGGGAACGGAAGGCGGCTTCGAAGGTCCTGACCTTTACGAGGTTGGCTATCCGGATCCGGAATATTTTGTCCCTTATGTAAAAGAAAGATATTTTGAATTTTAATTTATACGGGCATCTGTCGGATGCCCGTATATTTATGCAAAACTTATGAAGAAAAGAACAAAAACTTATGGAAAATGCCGCTTTTATCCCTTGACAAATCAACGCGGAATTGCTATAATAAAGTGATGCATAATGTAAAGTTATCAAAAAACATCAAATATATATCTAAGGAGGAATTGTCTTATGGCAAGAAAAATGAAGACTATGGACGGTAACAACGCTGCCGCTTGGGCGTCTTATGCGTTTACCGACGTAGCCGCAATCTATCCTATTACTCCTTCTTCTGTTATGGCTGAAGTAACAGACGAATGGGCAGTAGAAGAAAGAAAGAACATTTTCGGACAGCCTGTTAAGGTAGTTGAAATGCAGTCCGAAGCAGGTGCAGCAGGTGCTGTACACGGTTCACTCGGAGCAGGTGCTCTCACCACAACTTATACAGCTTCTCAGGGTCTTCTTCTTATGATCCCCAATATGTATAAGATGGCAGGTGAATTACTTCCCTCTGTTATCCATGTAAGTGCAAGATGCGTAGCTTCTCATGCCCTTAACATTTTCGGTGACCACTCCGACGTTATGGCATGCCGTCAGACCGGTTATGCTATGCTTTGCTCCAACAGCCCCCAGGAAGTTATGGACTTAGGTGCTGTTGCTCACCTTGCAGCAATCAAGGGAAGAGTACCCTTCCTTCACTTCTTTGACGGTTTCAGAACTTCTCACGAAATCGAAAAGATCGAAGTATGTGATTATGAAGACCTTAAAGAAATGGTTGATATGGACGCTCTTCAGGAATTCAGAAACGGCTCCTTAAACCCCGAGCATCCTGTTTTAAGAGGTTCTGCTCAAAACCCCGACATCTTCTTCCAGAACAGAGAAGCTTGTAATAAATATTATGACAACGTTCCCGCAGTAGTAGAAGAATACCTTGCAAAGGTAAACGCTAAGATCGGCACAAACTACGGTCTTGTTAACTACTATGGTGCTCCCGATGCTGAAAAGGTATTGGTTGCCATGGGTTCTGTTTGCGAAACAATCGAAGAAACAGTTGATTATTTAACTGCAAAGGGCGAAAAGGTTGGTCTTATCAAGATTCACCTTTACAGACCTTTCCCTGTTGATGCATTCTTAAAGGCAGTTCCTGCTACATGTAAGAAGATTGCAGTTCTCGACAGAACAAAGGAACCCGGTTCCATCGGTGAACCCTTATATCTTGACGTTTGCGCTTGCTACAACGGCATGACAGACGTTCCCATGATCATTGGCGGAAGATACGGCCTTGGTTCTAAGGACACAGTTCCCGCTGACATCATCGCAGCTTACAGAAACTTAGATGCTGAAAAGCCCGTTAAGGGATTCACTCTTTCCATCGAAGACGACGTAACAAACCTTTCTCTTGCACGTGTTGAAAATCCCGACACATCTGCTGAGGGCAACACATCCTGTAAGTTCTGGGGTCTTGGTTCCGACGGTACAGTTGGTGCTAACAAGAACTCCATCAAGATTATCGGTGACCACACAGACCTCTTTGCTCAGGCATATTTCTCATATGACTCCAAGAAGTCCGGCGGTATCACAGTATCTCACTTAAGATTCGGTAAGAAGCCCATCAAGTCTACTTACCTCATCAATAAGGCTAACTTCGTTGCCTGCCACAATCCTTCTTATGTTGATAAGTACGATATGGTAGAAGACCTTGTGCCCGGTGGAAGCTTCCTTCTTAACTGTGCTTGGGATGTTGAAGAACTCTCTAAGAGACTTCCCGGTAAGATGAAGAAGTTCATCGCTGAAAACGACATCAACTTCTACACAATCGATGCTATCGGCATTGCTAAGGAACTTGGTCTTGGCAATAAGACTTCTATCGTGCTCCAGTCTGCATTCTTCAAGATTGCTAACGTAATTCCCTTCGAGGATGCTGTTGGCTACATGAAGGACGCTGTTGTTAAGTCCTTCGGTGCGAAGGGTGAAAAGATTGTAAGCATGAACCACGCTGCAATCGCAGAAGGCGAAAAGAACATCAAGAAGATTGAAGTTCCCGCTGACTGGAAGAACGCTACAGACGAAGCTAAGGTTGAAGCTGACGTTCCCGAATTCGTTAAGAATATCCAGATGCCCTGTAACGCACAGGCAGGTGACAAGCTTCCCGTATCTACATTTATGGGTATGGTTGACGGTCATATGCCTCAGGGTAGCGCAGCATACGAAAAGAGAGGTATCGCTGTTGACGTTCCCGTTTGGGATAACACAAAGTGTATCCAGTGTAACCAGTGTTCTGTTGCTTGTCCTCACGCTGCAATCCGTCCTATCGCATTAAATGCTGACGAAGTTGCAAAGGCTCCTGCTAACCTTAAGCATAAGCCCATGACAGGCAAGAAGGAATACGAGTTCACAATGGCTATTTCTGTTCTCGACTGTTCCGGATGCGGAAACTGCGTAAAGGTTTGTCCCGAAAAGGTTCAGGCTCTTTCCATGGCTCCCATCGATACACAGAGAGATCAGCAGGCTTGCTTCGACTATGCAGTTAAGGAAGTTACAACCAAGGAAGACCTCTTAAGCCTTCCTCTCAACGTTAAGAACTCTCAGTTCCGTCAGCCTCTCCTTGAATTCTCCGGCGCTTGTGCAGGCTGCGGTGAAACACCTTATGCTAAGCTTATCACTCAGATCTGCGGTGACAGAGCTTACATCTCCAACGCTACAGGATGCTCCTCTATCTGGGGCGGTAGTGCACCGTCTACTCCTTACACAACCAACTATAAGGGACACGGTCCTGCTTGGGCTAACTCCTTGTTCGAGGATAACGCTGAGCACGGTTTAGGTATGGCAGTTGCTAATAAGCAGCTTCGTTCCAGACTTGCTGAGCAGGTTAAGGCTATTGACGATGCAGCTGTTAAGGCAGCAGCAGAAACTTGGTTTGCAACCTATGAAGACGGCGACGCTAACGGTGCTGCAACAGATGCGTTAATCGCAGCTCTTGAAGCAAACGGCTCTGCAGAGGCTAAGGCAATCCTTGAAAACAAGGAATTCCTTTCCAAGAAGGCTATCTGGATCTTCGGTGGTGACGGTTGGGCATACGATATCGGTTTCGGCGGTCTTGACCACGTAATCGCTTCCGGTGAAGATGTAAACATCATGGTATTTGATACAGAAGTTTACTCCAACACAGGCGGACAGGCTTCCAAGGCTACACCCACAGGTGCAGTTGCTCAGTTCGCAGCAGGCGGTAAGCCCATCACAAAGAAGAACCTTGCTGAAATCGCAATGTCTTACGGTTATGTATACGTAGCTCAGATCGCTCTCGGTTACGATATGGCTCAGTCTGTAAAGGCTATTAAGGAAGCTGTAAGCTACAACGGTCCTTCTATCATCATCGGTTATGCTCCCTGTATCAACCACGGTATCAAGGGCGGTATGACAAATACTCAGAACGTTATCAAGAATGCAGTTATGGCAGGTTACTGGCATACATTCAGATACGACCCCAGGCTCAAGGAAGAGGGTAAGGTTCCCTTCCAGATGGATTCCAAGGATCCTTCTACTTCCTACAGAGACTTCATCATGAACGAGGTTCGTTACAGCTCTCTTGCTCGTAAGTTCCCCGAAAAGGCTGAAGAGCTCTTCGCTGAGGCTGAAAAGCAGGCTAAGGCTAAGTATGAGCACTGGACAAAGTACGGTAAGCTCTACGAATAAGATTAATAAAAATAAAGCGTTTCTTCTGAAACGCTTTGTTTTTTTGTCACCGAGGTGCTGTTACTCAGACAATAAGTCATTATATGTTAGCTTGCGACCGGAAAATCTTTTTTTACAAGCCTTCGTCCTATCAGGAGGCTCTTCACTCCGCCTGAAGGCAAAGTTTAGGATGACATTATAGAGTTAGTCATCCTTCTGCCGCATTGTCATTCTGAGTTGCAGGAGTTTTTTAACGCAGAAAACGAAGAATCCCATCCTCTGAAAATCTAAATTCTTTGGAGATTCTTCGCTCCGCCTGACATCTTCGTTAAGAAAATAATTGTGAAAAAATTAACATTTATTTTAAATAAATTTATTGACGGGGGAATATAATTAATGGTAAAATAAAGTTAAACAATATTGCATTTTAAGAAAGGCGTGATTTAATGAAAAAATCAAGAAAATTAACAGCGTGGGTTTTAAGCCTTGTTATGCTTGTTTCCCTCATTCCGGGCGTTACGCTGACCGCAAGTGCGGCAACAACAAGTGGCACTACAGGCGAATGTACCTGGACATTTGACGACAGCACAGGCACGCTGACCATCAGCGGCGAAGGCATAGTAGGCAATGAACAGTCGTGGATAGAGCATATAGATTCAATTACTTCAATCGTTATTGAAGATGGAATTACATATATTACCAACTATGCTTTTTGTGAATGCTCAAGCGTTAAGAGCGTCTCGCTTCCTACAAGCTTGACGAAGATTGGGAATTATGCTTTTACCGGCTGTTCAAATCTTGAAAGCATAACAATTCCCGCAAACGTGTCAACGATTGGAAATGCAGCTTTCTACGGATGCTCTTCTTTGACGACAGTAAACTATCTCGGTACGTCAGAACCTTCGACGATGGGTAGTTATGTTTTCGATGGATGCTCCTTAACCCACATTACCGTTTCGGAGGCTTATACGGGAAGCAGTTTTGGAGAACTGCCCATAGTGAAGAGTGGCTCTTCCACACCTGTTACCTACACAGTAACTGTAAACACAAGTGCAAACGGCACAGTTGCAGCCAACGTTGATGAAGCGAAAGAGGGCGACACAGTTACTCTTATCGTAACACCTGCAACAGGATACGAGCTTGATACACTTAGCGTTAAGGATGCTGACAGTGGTGATGTTACTGTTAACGACAATAAATTCACAATGCCTGCAAAAAACGTTACTGTTACCACTACATTTAAGGCGGTAACTCCTGCTACTTATACCGTAAGCTTCAACGCAAACGGCGGTAGCGGTGAGATGGATGACCAGACAATAACTTCGGGCGTTGCAACCGCACTTTCAGAAAACACCTTCACAAGAGATAAATACACATTTAAGGGTTGGGCAACCTCAGCAAACGGTTCTGTTACATATACAGACAAGGAGTCAGTTACTGACATTGCGATAGCAGATGGCAGCATTACACTTTACGCTGTCTGGGAATCAATTTATAAAAACTACCTTGTGAATTCTACAACCCTTTCTGATGTGCAGGATGTATTCAAAGACCTTGCAGAGGTAACAAAGACGGGGGATGTAATCACAATAAAGCTTCTTTCAGACATCACAGGCAGAATTGAGTTTAACGATATTGGCAGCGAATTCGTTATGGACTTAAACGGAAAGACTGTTGATGCAGGTTCTGTCATCCAGGAAGCACTCTGTCTGAATAACAACTTCAGCGGCACCGTAACCGTAACCGGTAACGGTACTTTTACAAGCGGAAGCAATAATGTAATTTATAAATCTTTCAGAGCCACGCTTAAGTTTGCACCAGCTGAAGGATATGATTGTTTTACACTTAAAGACGGCACAAGAAATGTACTGGCAAACGAGAATAATTTTGAAGCAACAAGCTTGACGGGCACCTACAACAGAGGTACAAGCTATGTTCTTACACAAAAGATTCTTCCTGACTACACTGTAACGTTTGACGCAAACGGCGGCAGCGGCACTATGGCAAGTGTTACTGTTAAGGAGGGTAAGAAATATACCTTACCCGAAAACGGTTTTACCGCACAGACCGGTTACAGATTTGCAGGCTGGGATAAAGGTGCCGCGGGCGATGAAATTACGGTTTCTTCCGATACCGCCATTAAGGCAGAGTGGGAGAAAATCCCCGCAGAAACACCGGGAATCACATCGGAGCCTCAGGGCTTTGATGGTGCTGCTGCCTTGACATATGGCGAAATCGGCACAGATAAAAAGTTAAGCGTCGAAACCGATGCCGATACAGATTTATACGATGTAGCATATCAGTGGTATAAAAACACCGAAAGCTCCAAAGATGGTGCTGCTTTAATCGGAACATCCGATGAGCTTTCGATAGAAAGCAATCTTTCTGCAGGAGATTATTACTACTACTGCGTCATTACCGTTACAAGAAAAGACAACGGTGAAGATACATCTGTCGAAACCGCATTGGTAAAGGTTACGGTTAATAAAGCCGATCCTTTGTATACTGTCCCCGAAGGGCTTGAAGCAATCTATGGCGATACCCTTTCGGATGTTATATTGCCTGCCGGATGGAGCTGGAAATTGGAAAGCTCGATGCCTGTAGGTGAAACGGGAACAAACACCTTTGTTGCAGTATTCACGCCCGAAGACACAGAAAACTATAACACCATTGAAGCCGACGTTGATATAACTGTTGCAAGGCAGAAGGTTACAATGCCTGTGGCAGATGCCACTACATTTACCTACAATGGACAGTTGCAAGTATATAAGATTACTGCAAACGATAACTATACCATTACAGACAACACGAGAACAGATGCAGGAAGTCAGACTGTTACGGTTTCGCTTAACTATCCCACAAATTATGAATGGACTGACGGCACTACGGATGATTTAACCTTCAATTTTGAAATAGGCAGAAAAGATATTTCCGATGCCGTAATCACTCTCGGCGAAGAACTTACCTATACAGGAGAAGAGCAGGAGAGAGATTTTACCGTAGCACCTCTTGAAGGACTTACCATTACTTATGATGTTTCCGGAAACAAGGGAATAAATGCAGGGGATTATACGCTTACCCTGACAGGTAACGGCAATTTTAAGGGAACCGTTGAAAAGGCATGGGATATAAAAAAGGCGAACCATGCTATAAGCGATGAAGATATTCCTTCAGCGGAGCGTCTTGTAGCAGGAAAGCCGCTTTCTACATCGACTCTTACACCTTCTGAACTCTACGATGAAGGTGATAACCTTTTGGGTATATTCGTATGGGATGATGAGGATAGCACAATTGAAGAAAGCGGAACATATACAAAAACAGTAAGATTTATCCCTGAAGACAGCTTGAACTACAACGAGCAGACCTTTGAAGTAAGTATCAGAGTATTTATTAACGTTGGTAGTGTCGGCGGAGACGAAACACGTTATTTCAACATTCAGTTTGAATCAAACGGCGGAAGCTATGTGAAGATTCAGAATGTTGAAGAAGGATCTAGAGTCAAAGAACCTGCCGAACCCACAAAGGAAGGCTTTATCTTTGACGGCTGGTATACCAATAAGAAGCTTACCGATGAATATAACTTCAAAAACAAAGTTGATGAAGGCTTTATTCTTTATGCAAAGTGGGTAGAAGAAGAGATAAAGGATGAGAATAAAGAGGAAGAGGAAGATAAGGATAAGAATGAACACGATTGTCCTTCTGAGGCCTTTGATGATCTTGATTCAGATGCGTGGTATCATTCTGACATTGACTTCGTTCTTTCAGAAGGTCTTATGAAGGGAATGAGCGAGGATAGCTTTGAACCTTCTCTTAACCTTACCAGAGCAATGCTAGTAACTATTCTTTACCGACTTGAAGGAGAGCCTGCTACTAACAGAAGCATACCTTTCAGTGATGTAGATATGGGTTCGTACTATGCAAATGCGGTATCATGGGCAAAGCAGAACGGTATTGTAATGGGTGTAACAGAAAACGAATTTGCTCCCGATGAAAATGTAACAAGAGAGCAGATTGCGACAATCATGTTCCGCTATGCAGTTTTTAAGGGAATGAACGCTGTTACAATGGAAGAAAATCTTCATTTTGATGATACGGAAGAAATTTCCGAGTATGCAATTTCCGCACTTAACTGGGCGGTAGGAACAGGACTTATAAAGGGCAGAGGCGAAAACACCCTGGCACCAAAGGAAAACGCGACGAGAGCCGAAATCGCGGCAATCCTTCACAGATTTATAGAATCTGATAAATAATTTTAAAGGAGCTGTATTTACAGCTCCTTTTTCTTGACAAACAGCCCAAATTATGCCATAATATTAAAGTTAGAAATTTAACAAGCGGGGGACGGAAATGATTAATAAAAGCATAAAAAAACTTGTTACATACGGGATAGAAAAAGAACTTATAGAAAAAGAAGATAAGATATATATAACCAATCAGATTATGGCACTTCTTAACCTTTCGGAATATGACGAGCCGGAAGAGGATTTTTCGGAGATTAATCTCCGGGAGACTCTAGAAGAAATTTTGGATTTTGCAGTAAAAAACGGCATTGTCGAAGACAGTATCGTATACCGGGATTTATTTGACACAAAAATTATGGGCGTTCTTACTGAAAGACCTTCGGAAGTCATCAAAAAATTCAATGCATTACGCGAAGAATCGGGAGAAAAGGCGACAGATTGGTTTTATAAATTTTGTCAGGACACCGATTATATAAGACGCTACAGAATTAAAAAGGACGTAAAATGGGTTACGGAAAGCAAATATGGAGATATTGATATAACAATTAATCTTTCCAAACCCGAAAAAGATCCCAAGGCAATTGCTGCAGCAAAATTAAAAAAGCAGACCGGATACCCCAAATGTCAGCTTTGCAGAGAAAGCGAAGGCTATGCCGGAAACGAAAGTTTTCCTGCAAGGGAAAATCATAGAATTATACCGATTACGGTAAACGGAAAGCCATGGTGCTTCCAGTATTCGCCTTATGTTTATTATAACGAGCATTGCATAGTGTTTAATTCCGAGCATACGCCTATGCAGATTAATCCTGATACATTCAGAAAGCTTTTATCCTTTGTAGAGCAGTTTCCCCATTATTTTGTGGGTTCTAATGCGGATTTGCCTATTGTGGGCGGCTCTATTCTTACTCACGATCACTTCCAGGGCGGAAGGTATGAATTTGCTATGGCGAAAGCACCTATAGAAGAAAAGATAGAATTTACAGGCTTTTCAGATATAGAAGCAGGGATTGTAGTCTGGCCTATGGCAACAATAAGACTCCGTAGCAAAGATAAAGACAGAATATGTCTTCTTGCAGATAAAATTCTTGCTTCATGGAGAGTTTACACTGATGAGGAAGCATTTATATTCGCAGAAACAGACGGAGAACCTCATAATACTATAACACCCATAGCAAGAATGAAGGACGGTCTTTTTGAACTTGACCTTGTTCTTCGTAATAATATAACAACTGCGGAGCATCCTTTGGGATTATATCATCCCCATTCGGAACTTCACAATATTAAGAAAGAAAATATTGGCCTTATCGAAGTTATGGGACTTGCGGTTCTTCCTGCAAGACTCAAGGAAGAACTCAGCTTGGTAGGAGAATTCATCGTTTCGGGAAAGAACCTTGCATCCGATGAGCGTACCGCAAAGCACGAAGATTGGGTTAATAGTTTTCTTGGCAATTATAACAACATTACCGCCGAAAACGTTGACTCTGTAATAAGAGACGAAGTCGGTAAGGTATTTATAAAAGTTTTAGAGCATGCCGGAGTTTATAAATGCACTAAAGAGGGAAGGAAAGCTTTCCGTAGGTTTACTGAATCTGTAAAATAAATGTAAGGAGTATAAAAATGAAAAAATTAGTGGTAGGAATAATAACTTTACTAGCCTTGCTTGCGATTTATACTGTTGGGATTTGTGCCGAACAAAAAACCGTGAATGTAGGAGCGTTAAAAGTAGTTGGATACGATTCTCATTCGTTGAACGAGGAAACAAATGCCAGAGGCGAAAAAATTCTGGTAAATAAAATATGCATGAATTACGGGGGAAGCATATCAACTCTTTATGACGGTGATATGTATGTCACTTGTCACTATAAGTGGGATTCGTCAAGACCCGAATACACAGCTTCTTACAATCATGGAGCAAAGCCTACAACAGAAGACTGTTCGGTATACACAAGTCTCTATACCTTAGGCATATCTTGCTCTAATGTGTCCAGAAAAGACGGAGTATTTGCTGCAGGTTATACCTGGACGTTCAAGGACAAAGGTTACACCCCTCATATCATCATTGTGGAATGTAACGGACGGGAATATTATTATTCAATTAAGTTTAAATACGGAAGTATTTTGCTTGAAAATTACGCCTATCCGTCTAATTCGAAACTTATTGTTAACGGGAACGAAGTTTCGTGCGGAGCGTATAAGATTATTGGAAATAATTATTTTAAAATCCGAGATATTGCACAGATGCTGAAAGGAACCAATGCACAGTTTTCCGTGGAATGGGATGATAATCTTAAGGCTATAAATCTTGTTTCGGGAGGAATTTACCAAAGTCTTGGTAATGAATTGGCGGCGGTGCCAATCAAAGATAAGAAAACCGCAAAGTTTCCTCCTCCCAGTCTTTACAAAGACGGTATAGCCGAAGTTGTCAGAAGTTATAATATAGATGGCAGTAATTATTTCAAATTAAGAGATATAGGAATGATTTTTAATTTTTATATCGGCTGGGATGAAGTTACAAACTGCATTACTATAGACACAACGAAACCTTATACAGAATAAAAATGTATCCGTTCGAAAGAACGGATACATTTTTATATTTTGATGCAAAACGGCTGTCTTTTTTTGTAGTAATAATATTCTGAGAAACCAATTGCTTTCAGTTTTTCTTTAGTTTCGCTGAAAGCTTTTCCGACATTTTGTGCTATATGAGCATCGCTGCCTAAGGTTATAAGTCTTCCGCCCATATTATAATACATTTCAACAACATTTAGCGGAGGCATATATTCACTGTAAAATGAGTAAAGTCCGGAGGTGTTTATTTCAAGGGCGATATTTCTTTTTATGATTGCAAATAAGATTTTTTCAATTATATCCATATGGTTGTTAACGTCAATTCCTTTACCGTATTTGCCATTAATGTATCTCAGCGGACATGTCAGATGAGCAAGGATGTCAATATCGGAGTTTTCAGCTGTATATAAAACTTCGGACAAATATTTCCTGAAATAATTATTGAGAAAGTTCGAAGTAAAACCGGAAAAATCAATCAATGAATAAAAGGTGTTCACATCTTCCATTAAGGTGCAGTGTACCGACCCTATTACAACGTCAAGGTCGGGGAGGGCGAGGATGCTTTTCGTGTAATCTGAATCAAGGAATCCTTCTGCTAGTTCTACTCCTTTGAAAATGGTGAGTTTATCTCCGTATTTTGCTCTTGCTGCATCAACAGCTTTATGACTGCTTTTTATTCGCTGATACGCGTTGGTCCTTTTGGAACTTGGTATATCAACGTGATCGGTTATGCATATACCGGAAAGTCCTTTCCTTATAGCATAGGAACAAAGACCGTCAAGATCCTGCATGCAGTCATCCGAGTTATCTGTATGGGTATGAGAATCGAACATATAAACGCCACCTTTCTAATGTTGATTTATTTTATCACATTAAGGCTTTTTTATCAAGTTATATTTCGTCTTTACACATTCATTCCAATGATAATCGGAGAGATAAGGAGGTATTTAAGAGATTATAACACAATTAGAGTGAGTCGCTCTGTAAGGGATCTTGCATATAAAGTGATTGCGGTCAGAGAAAAACTTTCCAACGAAAAACAAACTGAAGTCACTAACGAAGATATTGCAAAAGTCCTTGAGGTAGAAAAAAAGGATGTTGATATGGCTCTTGATGCAATCGCTGATCCGGTTTCGATTTTCGACCCGGTTTATCACGATGGAGGAGATGCAGTATATCTTATGGATCAGATATCCGATGAAAAGAATACGGATGAAAACTGGACGGAATCCATAGCTCTTTCGGAAGCTATGAAAAAGCTTGGGGAAAGAGAAAAAAAGATATTGAAGCTTCGCTTTTTTGAAGGGAAAACGCAAATGGAAGTGGCTGAAGAAGTGGGAATAAGCCAAGCTCAGGTGTCGCGTCTCGAAAAGAGTGCGATTGATATTATGAGAAGAAATATTTGAAAAGAAAAATATTGTCAGAATATATTAATCTAAAGTAAAATAGTCTTTGACAAATTATGGGGTTTGTGCTATAATTTACTAGTGAGAATTTGTTCAATTGAGGAGTAGACAATTATGTTTGGCGATTATGAAGTAAGAAACGGACATTTATATATTTCAGGAGCTGATACAGTCAGTCTTGCCCGTAAATACGGCACACCGCTTTATGTGATGAGTGAAGATGTGGTGAGAGCATCTTGCCGAGAACTAAAAGGAGCACTTGATAAGTATTATGATTCTTGCGGGATGATTACCTATGCGTCGAAAGCAATGTGCATTAAAGAAATGTGCAGAATCGTTTCTTCGGAAGGTCTTGGTATAGATTGTGTATCCGGTGGAGAACTCTACACAGCCAAAGAAGCCGGAGTTGCCATGGAAAAAATCCACTATCACGGAAACAATAAAACTGATGAAGAAATAAAATTCGGCCTTTCAATGGGCGTTGGAAAGTTCATCGTAGACAGCGAGGAAGAGCTTATAAAAATAAACCGCTTTGCAAAAGAAAAAGGAATGGTGCAGAAAATACTCATTCGTGTAACACCGGGAGTTGACGCACATACCCACGATTTTATAAAGACAGGTCAGATTGATTCAAAATTCGGCTTCGCAATCGAAACGGGTGCTGCTGAAGAAATTTGTAAAAAGGCCCTGACTCTCGAAAATGTTCATCTTAGCGGTTTTCATTGTCATATTGGCTCACAAATTTTTGAAAAAGAACCGTTTGTAGAAACTGCCGAAATAATGCTTGATTTTATAAACGATATGGAAAATAAATACGGAAAAGCGTTTACAAATCTTGTACTAGGCGGAGGATTTGGAATTAAATATACCGAAGAGGATAATCCCTTACCTTTTGATGAAATATTGAAACCCGTTCTTTGTTATATAAAGGAGCGCAGAGTAAAAGAGGGCAAGGATCTTATAAGACTCGGTTTTGAACCAGGAAGAAGCATAGCAGGGCCTGCGGGAGTTACTCTTTATACAGTCGGCAGTGTGAAAGAAATTCCCAATATCCGTACTTATGTTTCTGTTGACGGAGGAATGGGGGATAATCCGAGATATATTTTATATCAGGCAAAATATGAATTTCTTATTGCAGAAAGAGCGGACCAGGCCAAAGAAAAAACAGTCTCCGTATGTGGCAAATGCTGTGAATCAGGAGATATGCTTGGTGAAAACGTACCGCTCGGAGAGGTTTCGGAAGGCGATATATTAGCCGTTAAAGCTACAGGTGCTTATAATTATTCTATGGCCAGCAACTACAACAGGATTCCACGTCCTCCGGTTGTATTTATAAAAAACGGCGAAGACAGACTTTGTGTAAAGAGAGAAACTTACGAAGATTTAATTAAACTTGATATATAAGGCGATAGCCTTTTAGAGGAGGTGTTAAAAACGGAGGAGGTAATTTTTAAAACTGAAGAATTTGAAGGTCCTCTCGATCTGCTTTTACACCTTATCAGCAAGAATAAATTAAGTATCGTTGATGTTTCCCTTGCAAAAATAACCGATCAGTATTTCTCTTATATAGAACAGTGGAAGAATGAAAATATAGAGTTCTCAAGTGAATTTTTGGTTGTGGCGTCGGAACTTCTCTATATTAAATCTAAATTCTTACTTCCACGTCACGAAGAGGAAGAGGCAAATCCGGAAGATGAAGAACAAAACCTTCTTGCACGACTTAAAGAATATAAACTCTTTAAATATACTGCCACAAAAATCGGTGACAGACAATTTGAGTCAAAATATCTTTTCTTCCGTTTGGCAGAAGCTTTGAAATTCAAAGCTAAACCTATGAAAAAAATGCCTAAGGAAAAACTATTATCGGCACTTTATGGCTTGGCAGAAAGAAAGGCATCGTTGCTTCCACCCGGAAAAGAAACCCTTAAAGATGCTATAGTGAAAAAACCTGTAAGCATTTTTGCTAAAGTTAAAGATATTTTACGAAGCATTAAGAAAAAAACAAAGCTTAAATATAAGGAACTCTTTAAGGGTACGAGAAGCGACAAAGTTGCTTCATTCCTTGCTCTTTTGGAGTTGATTAAATTAAGTCGTGTTAAATTTGATGGCGAAGGTGACGATATTACAATCACACACGTAAAGAGGTGAAGGCGATGAACGAAAAAGAAAAACTTGCAGCTTTTGAGGCAATATTGTTTGCTTCGGGAGAGAGTGTCCCAAGAGAAGCTATAGCAGAATCCCTGGAAATAAGCGAAAGCGAAGTTGAAGAACTGTATATAAAGCTCGCAGAAAAATATAAAGATGGGGGTATTTCTGTTATAAAGCTTGATACTGATTATCAGCTTACTACAAAGAAAGAATATTACGAGTATGTAAGAAAAGTAACAGAGCCAAAGCGTAACACCCCACTTTCAAATGCTGCTTTAGAAGCTTTATCTATAATCGCCTATAAGCAACCTGTAACCAGAAGTCAGGTGGATTATATACGAGGAGTTGACAGTTCAAGCTCAATGAGCAGGCTTATAAACTGCGGGCTTATTGAAGCTATCGGCGTATCAGATGCTCCGGGTAGGCCTTCTCTTTACGCAACCACAAAAGAGTTTTTAAGAGTATTCGGACTCGAAAGTCTTGAAGATCTGCCGGACATCGGAATGCTGGAACGTGAAATTGAGCTGGAGGAAAGCGAACAGCTTACAATTGACACAGAAGAAACGGAAGAATAATATAAAGGTTGTGTTAGTCTGATTATCGGAATTATTATAGCAATTATACTGTCGGTGTGTGTAATTGCAACATATACACCTATAAGGTTATGCTTTTCGTATAAGAATGAAAAATTCGAAATATCTTTGAATTTTTTGAAAATAAAGATTAAACTCCCTTTTAAGAAAAAGAAGCATTCGGAAAATAAAAAGAAAATCAAAAAGAAAAAATCTGAGAAAAAGGACGAATTCAGTGCCTTTCAAAACTTTTTGGCAATACTTCAGGCGTTCTATGATACATCAATTTCTATAAGAAAAACAATTATTGTTGAAAAACTTGATTTCGATGCACTGTTTGGAAGTACAGATGCTGCATTCACTGGCATGGCCGTAGGATTTGCATATGCTGAAATTTATAAACTTATTGGTTTTTTAAGTACAATTTTCACGGTAAAAAAGCCTAACTTTACAATTAAACCGGTGTTTAATGACGAATCGGTGTTTGATATTGAAGGAGAAGGCATAATCAAAACAAAAGCGGCACATATTATTTCTACGGCAATTAAATTTTATTTTAATTATAAAAAAGCTATAAAATGAAAGGATTGATTATAATGACACACCCCATTCAAGGTTTAATGGAAGCTTCAATGAAAAACATCAAGGAAATGATAGACGTTAATACAATAATCGGAGAGCCTGTTCAGACTCCTGACGGAACAACAATTATACCTGTTTCAAAGGTTGCTTTCGGATTTGGTGCCGGCGGCTCTGATATCCCTGTTAAAGGTGGCTCAGGGGCTGCAGAAACTCCGTTTGGAGGTGGTAGTGGTGCCGGTGTTTCTATTAAGCCGGTAGGTTTTTTGGTTGTTGGTACTGACCAAATCAAATTACTTCCTATTGATACAGCTGCTTCAACTCCGGTGGACAAGCTTTTGGAATTTATACCCCAAATGATAGACAAGGTAAATAATATAGTAAAGGAAAAAAAGGATAAAAAAGAAAATACAACTGAACTTTGATTTTTGATTAATAAACGATTGGCCTGTTCATATAATATTTTAGGCAGGTGAATCGTATTGAGGAAATCATTAGTATTGTTTTTAGTATTTTTGTGCACTCTTTTTCCGATAAAGACTAATTCTTCTTTGAATATTTCGGCAAAGTCTGCGGTATTGATAGACACTGAGACCGGAAGAATAATTTATGAAAAAAATGCTGATGAAAGATTGGCGATGGCCAGTACTACAAAAATAATCACAGCAATTACTGCGATTAAATACGGAAACCTTTCCGATGTTGTGACAGTATCATTGAATGCGGCAACAACGGAAGGGTCTTCGGTTTGGCTTTCAGAAGGCGAAAAACTTAGCCTTTCGGATCTTTTGTATGCAATGATGCTTGAATCAGGAAACGATGCTTCTGTTGCAGTCGCTGAACATGTCGGCGGAGATGTGGATAGCTTTGCAAAACTTATGAATATAACATGCAAGGAAGCGGGGGCTTTTTCTACAAATTGTATAACGCCAAGTGGACTTGATGACGATATGCACTATACTACTGCTAAAGATATGGCGAAAATAGCAAGATTTGCTATGAAAAACAAAACCTTCAGAGAAATTGTTTCTACATATCAAGCTACAATTCCGTGGGAAGGAAACAGCTGGGGAAGAACACTGGTTAATCATAACAAACTACTTTCTGTTTATGATGGTGCAAATGGGATTAAAACAGGTTATACAAAAAAGTCAGGGAGATGTCTGGTATCAAGTGCCACAAAAGATGGATGGAGCCTTATCGCCGTTACCCTAAATGCGTCAGATGACTGGAACGATCATACAAAGATGTTGGATTATGCTTTTGAAGGATTCAAAGAAACAGAATTATTGACAAAAGAAAATTCTCCTTTGGGAGAGATAAATATCATCGGGTCTAAAAAACGGAAAGTTAAATTCGGAACTAATGAATCAGTAAGCGTAAGAAAAATCCCCGGAAGTTTCGATTACAAGCTTAAATATAATGTTGCTGAAAAAATTTACGCACCAATAAAATACGGTGAAAAAGTCGGTAGTGCGGACATTTTGTTCGGAAGCGATTATTATAAAACAATACCGCTTTACGCCCTTGAGGAAGCAAATAAAGACGACAAAAAATACATTTTTAAGGAAAATTATAAAATATTGCTTAAAACATTACTTTATTTAGTGAGGTAAGCTTTTTATGCGTTTACAAAAGTTTTTAGCACTTTGCGGTGTAGCATCAAGAAGAAAAGCTGAGGAAATAATAGCTTCGGGAAGAGTAACTGTAAACGGAATCAAAATAACCGAAATGGGATTTTCGGTTGATGAAACTGAGGATGTTGTTACAGTTGATGGCAAAAAGTTGAAACCGGAAGATAATAAGCGCTATATAATTTTAAATAAACCTAAAGGATATATAACCAGCATGAATGATCAGTTTGATAGACCTGATATAACCGCTTTAATTTCAGATGTAAAAGAAAGGGTATATCCTATCGGACGATTAGATTATGATACAGAGGGGCTTCTTCTCTTAACTAATGACGGAGAGTTTGCAAATGCCGTTGCACACCCCAGTAAGAGCATAGATAAGGTTTATATAGCAAAGGTTAAAGGAGTTTTTACTGAAGATATTGCGGATAAACTTAGGACAGGAGTTGTAATTGATGGAAAAAGAACAGCACCTGCAAAAGTGACCATATTAAAATCGGATGGAAATGTTTCCGAAGTGCGAGTGACGATTCACGAAGGCAGAAACCGCCAGGTAAGAAAAATGTTTGAGACGGTTTCTTGCAGAGTTTCTGATCTTAAAAGAACAGCGATTGGCGGTTTTATGCTCGGGAATCTTCCTAAAGGCTCATGGAGAGACTTTACAGAAAGCGAAAAAAAGCTTATAGATAAATATAAAAAATAATTATACGGAGGGGACGGAAGATGTACAAAATACATCCCGTTGAAGAACAGATAATAGCAAAAAGCATTTGCCCTGAACTTTCTGATGGAGAACTCTTGTTTGTAGTTAATGAAGAAGGAAAGTTTACAGGAAAATCCGTTTGCGAGATTATTGATGATTCTATATATATTAAAAAACTTAATGCACCTTATGATGATGCAAGAACTCTTATGTTTCTTAATATGTTAAACTACGCTGAAAGACGCAAAATAAAAAAAGCCGTATGTCTTAATAATGAACTTATTGATTTATGCAAGCGATACGGCTTTGATGAAAATATGACAGTGAACCTCGAGGGATTTTTTGCTCCCGGGGCACATTGCAATCACGAATAGCAAATAAATTCTTTAAGATCACCTTAAAGAGTATTTGAATAATTCCTAAAATAAAAAGGAAAAAATATACATTATAAACAGGGGGTATTTCTTTGGACAAGCTTCAGGAATTGATCAACCGCAAAAATGCGGTGATGACAGGCAGCGGCGAACCTGAAAACGGAAAATTGTCTGCAAGAGACAGAATCGCTCATCTTTTTGATGAGGGAAGCTTTATCGAAACAGATATGTTTTCCGGAAGAGAAGGGGATGCGGCAGCTGAGGGGGTTATAACCGGCTACGGTACGGTTGACTCAAGATTGGTATTTGTCTATGCTCAGGACGGACTTGCCGGTGGCGGTGCTTTCGGATGTGAACAGGCAAAGAAAATTACAAAAATAATGGATATGGCATTAAAGACAGGAGCACCTATTGTTTCCTTACTTGATTCCTGCGGAACAAAGCTTTCTGATGGAGTTGCAGCACTTGGTGCTATGGGAGAAGTTATCTCAAGAAGCGTTAAGGCATCAGGCTCTATTCTTCAGATTTCTGCTATATTCGGCACCTGTGCAGGTGGAGCGGCATTTACACCCGCAATGGCTGACTTTCTCATTATGACCGAGGACAGTGCTATGATGATAAATGGTCCTGCAACCTGTGCAAAAGACGGTGAAATTTTAACTGTGGAAGATATGTGCGGTGCAAAGGTTAATGCAACTATAAGCGGAAATGCACATTTCGTAGCATCAACCGATGCTGAAGCTGTTGCTAAAATCCGCGAGCTTATAACTCTTCTTCCCGGAAATGCGGAAGAAATGGCACCAGAAACAGAGTGTGCTGACGATCTTAACAGAATTTCAGGTCAGCTTGGCTCAATCGGTATGCCTATGGTTGAAATTATCCGTCAGGTTGCTGATAATTGTGAATTTACAGAAGTTTCTGCATTATATGCTGAAAATGTACTCACAGGATTTATCCGCATCAACGGACGTACCGTTGCAGTTGTTGCTAATAACGGAGAGCTTGACTCATCAGCATCAGAAAAAGCAGCTGATTTTATCCGCTTTGCAGACAGCTTCAATCTTCCTGTACTTACATTCTGCGACACAGACGGATATAAGGCATCTAAGGAAGAGGAAAAGAACGGACTTGCAAAATATGCAGCCAAGCTTTTATATGCTTACAGCGAAGCAACCGTTCCCAAGGTAACAGTTATTTGCTCCAAGGCTTGCACAGCATCATCTGTTGCTATGGGCTCAAGAGCAGCCGGTGCAGACTTCGTCGTTGCATGGCCCAACGCAGTTATCGGTGCTCTTTCTTCCGATATGGCTTCTGTTCTTCTTTATGAAGAAGACCTCAAGGCAGGAATGAGCCGTGATCAGGTAAAGGCTAAGTACGAGGATGAAGCGGCAAATGCTTTTGAAGCGGCAAAAACCGGATTCATCGACGATGTTATCGAGCCTGATTCCACAAGACCCAGAGTTGCGGCAGCTCTCGAAATGCTTTACACAAAAAGCGATGTTTCTCCCGTAAAAAAGCACGGAAACTTTTCTTTCTAAGGAGGGGTTCTGATGACATTAAGTAACGGAAGTACTTTGATAGAGGTTTTATCTGTAACACTGCTTGGTATACTAATAGTTTTCTCAGCACTTGTAGTATTAATGATAGTGCTTTATCTTATGAAGCTTTTTGCTCCTTCAGAAGAAGGCAAAAAGGCTGAAAAAGTAAAAGAAACACCGGCACCTAAGATGACAGAAAAGCCTATTGTCAACGACACGGATGATGAAGAGCTTATCGCTGTACTTACAGCGGCAATTGCGGCATCACTTCAGACATCTGCATATAACTTAAGGATCAAGTCCTATAAGAGAGTTCCTTCCAAGAACTCCAAAAGAGTATAAGAAAGAGAAAGGATGAACATTATGAAGAAATTTAACATAAAGGTAAACGGAAAAACATATGAGGTAGAGGTTGAAGAGCTCGGCGGAACTCCCGCTGTTTATACAGCACCCGTTGCACCCGTAGTAGCACCCGCTACTGCTCCTGCAGCTCCTGTTCAGGCAGCTCCTGCGGCTCCTGCAGCATCAGGCACTGCCGGCGCAATAAGCGTAAATGCTCCTATGCCCGGAACAATCAATGCAATTAAGGTTAAGGTTGGAGATTCTGTTACAAAGGGACAGGTTTTAGTTGTTCTTGAAGCCATGAAGATGGAAAACGAAATTATGGCAGACTCTGACGGAACAGTTGCATCTGTTGCTGTTTCCCAGGGACAGACAGTTAATACAGGCGATGTACTTGTAACCCTTAACTAAGGGAGGGGAATAATTTGGAATTCTTTACAACATTAGGTACCGGCATAGTGGATTTTGTCAAGGAAACAGGCGTATCCATTTTGTTCGGTCAGGACGGAAACCCCTTAAATCTTGTGATGATAGCAATTGCCTGTGTGCTTTTCTATCTTGCAATAGTAAAAGGGTTTGAACCGTTACTTCTTTTACCTATAGCTTTCGGTATGCTTCTTACAAACCTTCCTGCGGCAGAAACATCAAGAATTTTCCACGCAGAATGGTTCGTTCAGAAAGATATCGATTTTGGTCAGGTTCTGCATGACGGCGGACTTTTAGACCTATTGTATCTCGGAGTTAAGCTTGGTATTTATCCTCCGCTTATCTTCCTCGGAATCGGTGCAATGACAGACTTTGGTCCGTTGATTGCAAACCCCAAGAGCATTTTGCTCGGTGCTGCAGCACAGCTTGGAGTTTTCATTACCTTCTTCGGTGCAAATCTTATGGGATTCACACTTAAAGAAGCAAGTGCGATAGGTATCATCGGCGGTGCTGACGGTCCTACTGCAATTTATGTTACAAAAACCCTTGCTCCGGATCTTCTTCCGGCTATAGCAATTGCGGCATATTCCTATATGGCATTAATCCCTCTTATTCAGCCTCCGATTATGAAGCTTCTTACAACAAAGAAGGAGAGAGGCGTTGTAATGGAACAGCTTCGTACTGTTTCTAAAAAGGAAAAGATTATATTTCCCGTAATCGTTACAATCGTTGTAGGTCTTATAGTTCCTGATGCTGTACCGCTTGTTGGTATGCTTATGCTCGGTAACCTCATAAAGGAATCCGGCGTAGCAGACAGACTTTCAAAGACAGCACAGAACGAGCTTATGAACATAGTAACAATTTTCCTCGGCGTAACTGTTGGTGCAACTGCAACTGCAGAAAACTTCCTTTCGCCTAGAACACTCGGAATAATTGCACTCGGACTGGTGGCGTTTGCAATCAGCACAGCAGGCGGTCTGTTATTCGGTAAGATTATGTATAAGATGACAGGCGGAAAGGTTAACCCCTTAATAGGTTCTGCGGGCGTATCTGCTGTTCCTATGGCTGCAAGAATGAGTCAGAAGGTTGGACAGGAAGAAAATCCTTCAAACTTCCTTCTTATGCATGCAATGGGTCCCAATGTTGCAGGTGTAATCGGTTCTGCCGTTGCGGCAGGCGTATTCCTTGCTCTTTACGCGTAAATTTTATTAGATTGGAGATTATTAAACATGGGTGTTAAAATAACAGAAACCATTCTTCGTGACGCGCATCAGTCTTTAATTGCCACAAGAATGACAACAGAAGAAATGCTTCCCGCCCTTGAAATGCTCGATAAAGTCGGCTATCACGCCCTTGAAGCGTGGGGTGGAGCAACATTTGATTCCTGCTTAAGATTCCTTAACGAAGATCCCTGGGAAAGACTCAGAAAGATTCGTGATAAGGTTAAAAACACAAAGCTCCAGATGCTTTTCAGAGGTCAGAATATCTTAGGATATAAGCATTACGGAGACGATGTTGTTGAATATTTCGTACAGAAATCCATCGCAAACGGTATTGATATCATAAGAATATTCGACGCTCTTAACGATACAAGAAACTTAAGAACTGCAATTGAGGCCACAAAGAAGGAAAAGGGTCACGTTCAGGCTGCACTTTCCTATACAATAGGCGGCCCCCACACTCACGACAGCTTCGTTACTCTTGCAAAAGAGCTTGAAGAAATGGGTGCGGACAGTATCTGTATCAAGGATATGGCAGGCTTACTTCTTCCTTACAAGGCTGAAGAACTTGTTAAAGCGTTAAAGCAGAGCGTAAAGATTCCGATTGAGCTTCATACTCACTATACAAGTGGTGTTGCTTCCATGACTTACTTGAAGGCAATCGAAGCGGGCTGTGACATAGTTGACACAACTCTTTCGCCTCTTGCACTCGGTACTTCACAGCCTCCCACAGAGCCTTTAATTGAGACTCTTGCGGGAAGCAAGTACGATACAGGCTTAAAGCTTGACGCTCTTACAGAGGCTTCTGAATACTTCAAGGGCTTAAGAGAAAAATATCTTGCAGAAGGTCTCTTAAATCCGAAGCTTTTGTCAGTTGACGTAAACACACTTTTATATCAGGTTCCCGGTGGTATGCTTTCAAACCTTGTTTCTCAGCTTAAGCAGCAGGGCAAGGAGGACAAGCTGGACGAAGTTCTTAAGGAAGTTCCCAAGGTTCGTGAAGATTTAGGTTATCCTCCTCTTGTTACCCCCACAAGCCAGATTGTAGGTACACAGGCCGTTCTTAACGTAATCTGCGGTGAAAGATATAAGATGATTTCTAACGAAACAAAGGGTATCGTTCGCGGCGAATACGGTAAGACTCCCGTTCCGATTTCCGATGAAATCAGAAAGAAGATTATTGGAGATGAAAAGCCCATTACCTGCAGACCTGCAGATAAGATTCCTGCGGAGCTTGATAAGTACAGAGATGAAATGAAAGAATATATGGAGCAAGAAGAGGACGTTCTTTCCTATGCTCTCTTCGGTCAGGTTGCTGTTAAGTACTTCCAGGCAAGACAGGCTCAGAAATATAAGGTTGATGCAAGCCTTGCAGATGCCGAGAACAAGACTTATCCCGTATAAGCTATGTATGATTTGACTTCGCCGTCAGTTATACGGCATTTATGCGATGAGTTCGGATTCTCTTTCAAAAAAGGCTTCGGACAGAATTTTTTAACCGATGCAGACGTGCTTTTATCCATTGCCGAAGCGGCAGGGAGTGAGGGTGTTTTAGAAATCGGTCCGGGCTTCGGAACATTAACGGCAGTTTTAGGTAACCGTGCAAAAAAGGTGGTTTCCATTGAAATTGACCGCACCTTGGAGCAGGTTTTAAAAACAACACTGGCAGGATTTGACAATATCAAAATCCATTTTGCCGACGTTATGAAAACCGATCTTAAGAAGCTTATAAATGAGGAATTTCCCGGTATGAGCTTAAGTGTTGCGGCAAACCTGCCTTACTATGTGACAAGCCCCATACTTATGAAGCTTCTGGAAGAAAAGCTGCCCTTTGAAAACATTGTTGTTATGGTTCAGAAAGAGGTTGCGGAAAGAATAGTTGCAAAGCCCGGCACCAAGGACTATGGTGCATTAACGCTTGCCGTATCTTATTATGCCGATGCTGAAATTATTACAACCGTTCCTGCCGAAAGCTTTGTTCCTGCCCCAAAGGTTGACTCTGCGGTAGTATCTATGAAGCTCTTAAAAGAGCCTCCCATTGATGCTCCCGAAAAGGATTATTTCCGTCTTGTCAAAGCGTCCTTTGCTCAGAGAAGGAAGACGATGCTTAATGCTCTTTCAAATGCCGGTTTTTACGGAAGTAAAGACGATATAAAGGCTGTTCTGGAAAGCCTTGGATATGACTCAAACTTAAGAGGAGAAACCCTTTCAATGAAAGAATTCTCCGAAATAGCAAAACGATTTGCAAAATAACAAAAAGTGTCAGGTGAGATAGACTCTTGCCTGACACTTTTTGTTATGCGAAACTTGACATGAAAAACACTATATGATAAAATTTTAATACAGAGGGGATAATTAAACATCAAGAAAAATTGCAGAAAACAAGGAGGAAAGCTAATGGAATTTAACTTCGAAACTACATACAATCAGAAAGCGTTAACTGCAATGGCAAAAGGAGTAGGAAAAACGGCTCGTAGAAAGAGGAGTAAAAGAAGTCATATCCTGGGTTGGATAGTAATTGCGTTAGCACTTCTTTTAACACTTGCTGATATTAAAGACGGTATTGAATTTACTGCTAACAGAATTATTACTTTGGTTGCAGCACTTGTTATTTTTATTGTGCTTATATTTGAGGATAAGATTAACGGATATGTTGCAAGGAAGCGTATGCTCCCCGGAACAGAAAAAGCAAAAGCGACATTCACCGAAGAAGGCTTCCGCTCTGAAACAGAAGTCGGTAAAACCGAGTGGAATTATGACAGAATATTGATGCTTGCCGAAACAAAAGACTATTTTATATTTGTGTTCAGCGAAAGTCATGCACAAGTGTATGACAAAAACAATCTTTTGGGCGGAACGGCTGATGAGTTCAGACAGTTCATCTCTGAAAGAACCGGAAAGACAATGACGACCATTAAATAAGGAGGTTGTTTATGAAAAAAGCGATTATAGTTTTTGCGATTCTTCTTGTGTTTATAATCTGTATCGGCGGAATTCGGTATTACAGCAGACCTGACGGCTCAACACTTGAAAGCAGGGAGGAAATATGTGCAGAGTTCCCAAGAGGTAAGGATTGGAAAATAGCCATTGAACAAGAACTGAATAATTATATCATAAGCGGTATTTATTCCAGTAATGAAATGAGCGGTATAGCGGTTTTCAAGCCTTATGGCAACGGCAAATATAAGCTCCATTCGAGAGAATGGCGTGACAATGACAGAATTATCATAACCGGAATTACCATTGACAATCAGTGGTACGATGTAATTTGGTTTAACGGAGCCAAAACCGACTATGCAGAGATAACATATACCCTTGACGGTATTAAGCAAGAACCGATTATACATAATTCAAAAAGTATGGAGATATTCATCCATCCGGCTCCGACTAACAATGAATATGGAATAGAAGTGGTTTATTATGATAGCGAAGGAAATAAGTATGAGTGAGGTGTTACTATGGCGAAGTTAGAAAAAACAATTAACGGAAATTTCGATGAAATATTATATAAAATTGAAGACGGCATCATAAACGGAAGCGTTTCCGCAAGCCTTGAAGAAAGCAGTGACTTTCGTATCGGTGATACCCGTTGCAGTGTCAGAGTTTTTGAAAGATACAGTTATATGGGCGGAAACCGGGTAAGCCTCAGCGTGACTTTATTTGGCAACGGAGACACAATTCAACTGTCAGCAATTACGTCCGGCGGAAGTCAAGCTATGTTTTTCAAAATAAATACTTTTGGCGAAGAAGCATTTTTAGATAAGCTCCGTGAGATTCTGTAAGTGAGGTGGTTTAAGTGAAAAAATCACATAAGATTATTATTTCAATTCTTATATCTCTGTTGGTTATCATTATAATTCTTGCTGCTTTGGGAATAGGTACATTCTTCTCTTTGAAGAATAATGATAACAAACCATTATTTGATATTTCTGAAATGATTGGTATAGAGATTTTAGATGAAGATATGAATATGATAAATCATATTGAAACACACGGCGGTTTTCACGGTGATGGAACAACATTCTATTCAATGGAAATAAAAAATAGCGATACTATCGAAGAAATTAAATCAGAATGGAAAGAATTGCCTTTGACAGAAAATCTGACCGCACTTGTATATGGACTCGAAGATGAAACATCTTCTATCGGCCCATATATTTCCGAAGATGGCGAAGTTCTATTCCCAAAAGTTGAAAATGGCTATTACTATTTCTACGATAGACATAGTGAAAGCAAAGACCATTTTGATGATACAAACGTTCTTGCTCGACCTTCTTTTAATTTTGTTATAGCTATTTTTGATACAGACACTAACAGATTGTATTACAGTAAATTTGATACATAAGGAGCTGATGTTATGAAAAGGATTGCAACTTGGTTAGCAGTAATATCCATTATCATATTTGTAATTGCTTGGGCCATCATCGGCTTGAAAATACTTGATAACAACTATGATTTTATTACGGAAGCATATATAGGATATGGTTCATTTGCGGTCTTTTTCACATCGCTTATCTGTTTGAAAATTTCAAATCGCTGCCCGCATTGTGGAAGGATAAAAACTT
>JAZQAZ010000020.1:0-145617 GCA_045545475.1 Clostridia bacterium
ACAGGCCCCAGAGGTCCCAGAGGCGTTCAGGGTCCCATGGGTGAGATTGGTCCTGTTGGTCCAATCGCTCCCAGGGGCCCGATTGGATTTACCGGTGCAACCGGAGCACAAGGCCCCGCCGGCCCTCAGGGACCCATAGGCGAAACCGGTCCTGCCGGCCCACAGGGTCCTGTAGGTGAAACCGGCCCCGCCGGCCCTCAGGGTCCTGCGGGTGAAACCGGTCCTGCCGGCCCTCAGGGTCCTGTAGGTGAAACCGGCCCCGCCGGCCCTCAGGGTCCTGCGGGTGAAACCGGTCCTGCCGGCCCACAGGGTCCCGTAGGTGAAACCGGCCCCGCCGGCCCACAGGGTCCTGTAGGCGAAACCGGCCCTGCCGGCCCACAGGGACCCATAGGCGAAACCGGTCCCGTTGGCCCTCAGGGACCCATAGGCGAAACCGGCCCTGTCGGCCCTCAGGGACCCATAGGCGAAACCGGTCCTGCCGGCCCTCAGGGTCCTATAGGCGAAACCGGTCCTGCCGGCCCGCAGGGTATTCCCGGAGGTGTACTGAACTACGCTGACTTTTATGCTCTTATGCCACCGGATAATGCCGATACGGTTGCCCCGGGTACGGATGTAAGCTTTCCGCAGAATGGTCCTACGAGTGGAGAAAATATAGAGAGAATTACGGATGAATCCTTTAATCTTGCACTGGCGGGAACCTACCAGGTCTTCTTCCAGGTGAGTGTTGCTGAAGCCGGACAGTTGGTGCTGACACTTGACGGAGAGGAACTTGACTACACTGTAGTCGGAAGAGCAACCGGAGACAGTCAGATTGTCGGAATGGCCCTTGTTACAGCCCCTGAGGCAGGAAGTGTCCTTACGGTAAGAAATCCCGCAGGTAATGCTACAGCACTTACTGTTACTCCTTTAGCCGGAGGAACAAGACCTGTTTCTGCACATCTTGTAATAGTTCAGATTGCCTGAAGTTTAAATAAAAAAGTCGTAGCCAACGCACCGTCGTTGGCTACGACTTTTTTATTCTGCATTATCAAATTCTTTCAGGGCATCGGCAAAACAGCGGCCAAATTCGATTGCTTTTTGAGGCAAAAAGACATTTTCGTTTTTTCCGAAATAGGTACATTCCAGGGAAAAAGAAAGTCTTGCACTGCCGTAATCGTTTGCGAATGTGGCAAAACATTTGGTTTTTGATGAATTCCACGAAACATCGGGAGCCAAATTGTTTTCACTTGAGTATTTAAGCGAGTTTTCGCTGTTGTGCTTTTCAAGCAATTTGCCAAAACGGTTATAGTCTTTAAGCTTTTCATGTCTTTTTTCAACTATGAAAACATTGTCATTTTCTCCGCCCTTATGCCAGGGAGAATGAAAATCAAAAGCATAATCTATTCCTCCTGATGCAAGCTTTCGTATGGCGTTCGTTTCGGGATAAATCGCAGGAAGGTTCAAGTCGTAATCCCTGTTGTGGTCATGGGGGATACGTCCCTTTCCCTGATCTCCGTCTACAACTCCGTCAAAATCAACGAAGGGGATAACTATTACTTTTGAGTCCTTTAATGGGGCAGACAAAAGTCGGTTGATAATTCCTTCAAGAACATAACTTCCTGAAGATTCGCATGCGTGATGACGAGCGGTGAGCAAAACCGTTTTTTTACCGTTCCCGAATTCCGTAAAAGGAACGCTTCTTCCTTTTTTGGATTTACAAAGCTCCTTTACGGCAAGGCCTTTTTTCTTAGCAAAACATAAAAATCTTTCGGGGTGATACAACATGCTGTGAGCAAAGTAAATCTTATTCTCATTTTCTTTGATGGTATAGGAAAAGGTGTTGTCGTCATCGCATTTTCCCAGCCATTCCCAGTTTATAAGGTCGTGGCTTACAGCAGGACCAAAATATCCGATGCGGTTTTCGGGAAAAATGAATTTATATGTTTCGCCTTTTAATCCATTAAGGCAAAAAGCCCAGTAAAACCAGTCATCTTTGGAGTCTCTGAGTTCATTATTAAGAGAGAAAATGTTTGCGACTCTTTTAAGTATGCGAATGTTTCCGCCGGTAAAATCTTTACTTACACACATTTTGGCCTCCGCTTGATTAAAGATGATAGTAATAGCCGTTATTTTCGGGTACCTTTATTACCTCTGCACCGAACACTTTTTTTATAACTCCGGATTTATAGATGTTTTCAGGGGTATCCTGCATTATGATTTTGCCCTCTGACATAACTGCAATGCTATCGGATAATGTTAAGGCGAGAGGGAGGTCATGAAGTACGGATACAATACCTTTTTCTTCGCCGGAAAGATTACGAAATAGCTTTAAAAGTTTTGCCTGAGCCGAAATGTCAAGATAAGTGGTGGGCTCATCCATTAAGATATATTCGCTGCTTTGGCATAAAGCCATGGCAATAAAAGCATTTTGTTTCATTCCTCCGGAAAGTGTGCTTAATCTGTTTTTGGCAAGATGGGAAATATGAAGTTTTTCCATTGCTTCAAAGGCGATAAGCTTATCGTCTTTGCTGTATGCTCCACCAAAGGCGGTATGGGGGTATCTTCCGTGGAGGACCAAATTTTCTACTGTCATATCAGGAATGTTTTTTCCTTGTATGAGATAGGCAATTTTTCTTGCACGTTCCTTTCGCTTTAAGTAGAAGGAATCGCATCCGTTGATGAAAAATGTATCCTTTTTTTGAGGGATTATTCCAGAAATATAGTTAAGCAGAGTGGTTTTTCCACACCCGTTAGGCCCGATTAGAGAAGTTATTTTTCCTTTTTCAAATGAAAGTGAAAGGTTTTTTAATACTTCTTTTTTTCCGTAGGAAACTGAAAGGTTTTTGATTTCAAGCATTTATCGACCCTCCTTTTTCCCGGAAATAAGAGCTATGAAGAAGGGTACCCCGAAAAACGCCATTATGATTCCCACGGGAATTTCGTGTGGAGAAAACAATGTTCTTGCAAAGGTGTCGGATATGGTTACAAAGCTTGCACCAAATAATGCAGATAAAGGCAAAAGGTTTCTGTTTTCTGTTACTCCGACATATCGAAGGGCATGGGGAACGATTAAACCTATAAAGGAAATAAGTCCTGCAAGACTTACGGAAGCACCGGACAAGAGTGCAACGGATATGAGAAAGAAAATTCGGTAAAATCTTACGTTAAGGCCCAGGGCTTCTGCATTTGAGTCTCCCATGGATATTATGTCAAGTCTGTCAGAAAGAAAGAACAGAATTATTAGAACCAAAATGATGATTATGATTCCGGGGACAAGTTTTTTATATGTAATTCCGGAAAAGTCTCCTATTTTAAAGTCGGATGTGAAAATAGAAAGAGAGGGATTAAAAGAAATTAAAGCATCTGAAAAAGCACCGAATAAGGCATTTAGTGCCACTCCTGCCAGGATAACGGTACTTTTGCCGTGTCCGATTTTTATTGAAAGCAAAATTAATATTATAACAGCCAGAAAAGCACCGGTAAATGCAATTGCCGAGAGAGAAAAGCCGCCGTAGATTCCGAAAAAAGCTGCAACGGTAACGGCCAGTCCGGCTCCTGAGTTTACGCCGATAATACTTGGGGAAGCAAGCTTATTGGAAAGAACAGCCTGCATGACGGCACCCGAAACACTTAAAGCTGCACCGACAAAGAGAGAGGAAAGCGTTCGGGGCAGTCTTGAAAATAAAAAAATTGTTTCATCAGGGGTGGTTGCACCGTTTTTCAAAGCGTTTAGCATGGCATATACCGGTATTTTCACACTTCCCTTTGCAAAACCGAAACAAGCCGCCAGCATAAAAAGCGTGGCGGCAAGTATATAAAGTGATAATGTTTTTTTATTTTTCGAGTATATCAGTGAGGATTTCATAGCTTTCACCCCATCTTGCATTAGGCTTTAAGCTGAAAAGTCTTTTGTCCATAAAATGAACTCTGCCTTCTTTTACAGCAGTTAACGAACGCCATGCGGAATTTTCATAAAACATGTTGTTGACGTTTTCTTTGGCACTTTCAGCATCGTCTCCCATCTGCACAATAAATATGCGGTAGGGATCCTCTTTTATTATGCTTTCTATGCTTAAGTCCTCAAGTAAAGTTTTATTGCTGTCCGCTATGTTTTTATAGCCTAAATCCTTGAGCATACCTCCAAGAACGTAAGAAGAACTTCCTTTAGCTTTTATAAGACCTGAGGATGCACGAAGAAGGAGATAAGTCTTTTCTGCCTCCGGAATTTCTTTTTCTGAAAAATCCGCTTTTACGGAGTCGGTTTTTTCTTTTATCATAAGGCCGTTTTTTTCATACAAATCACTGCGACCTGTTATGTCGGTGCATATCTTGAGCATTTTGAGATAGTCAGAAAAGGAATTTATCTCAAAAAATGCCACTGTATAACCTGCATGGGAGAGTGTTGGGAGCAGATCAAGATTTGAAGTCGTATTTGAGCTTGCAATTATAAGTGGAGGATTTGAGGATAAAATAAGCTCAAGGTCGGGTTCCTTCACGGTGCCTAAATTGATGGCATCCGGTATATCCATGTTGAAATCCTCCCAGGCATCCTCTGCCGTAGCTAAGATATTGCCGCCTGAAAGACGCCATATATCGGCAAGGCTTCCCACCAATACGGCGGCATCAACTGTTCCCTCAGGAACGGAAACTGTTCTTCCCAGGCTGTCGGTAAAAGTGATGTAATTGACAGTGGCAGTCCTTGCTTTTTCTGTCCTGTTACAGGCAGTAAAAGATAAAATGAGAGAAAACAGAAGAATAAGAACACTTACTTTTTTAACCAATGATTTTTTCTGAAACATATGAAAAACCCAATCTTTCTATAGTATCGGCAAAACGCTCGCCCTTGATTCCTTCATCACGGAATAGAATGATTGCTTTTTCGATAGCATTTAGCACCTCATCCTCTGATGTGAAAATTACAGGGAGGGGAGTTCCACGTCCGGTTTTCTTTCCCCAGCGACCGCCTAAGTACATTTTATAGCCTTCCGAAGCGTTTTCAAAAACACCGAAGGGACATTTTTTATGGCATCTTCCGCAGTTGTTGCAAAGCGTAGAGTCGATTTGAACTTTACCGTCTTTAAGAGATGCAGCCTTCATGGGGCATGCTTCTTCAATGGCACACTTTTTGCATCCTTTACATTTATCTGTGTCGGGGGTAAATATCCTTTGTCCGATTATTCCGATGTCATTAAGGTCGGGCTTTACGCAGTTGTTGGGACAACCGCCAACTGCAATTTTGAATTTATGAGGGAGTACCTCTTTGTGATAGCCAAGATAAAATCGCTCATGGATTTTTGAACTTAATGAAAATGTATCTATAAGGCCGAAGTGGCAGGTCGTGCCTTTGCAGGAAACCACGGGACGAACCCTTGGACCTGTACCTCCAACTTCTATATTATGCTCTTTCAGGAACATAATTAAAGAGGGAATATTTTCGTATTTTACACCTTGAATTTCAACAGTCATACGGCTGGTAAAAGCAACCTCGGAAGAACCAAATTTATCCGCAGCATCAAGTATAATTCTGTTCATGTCGGTTGTTATTTTGCCGTTTCCGGTTATTACTCTTGCATTAAAAACATCAGGAAAGCGTTTGTCACGAAGAAAACCGAGTCCCTTCACGGCGGCGATTTGTTCACTTGTGAGCTTTCCGTCAATTGGTGTGAGGCCGAGTGCTTCAAAGTCCTTTGATTTATCCATATTTATGCTCCTTTGGTATTTATTTTGTCTTCCATATTATAACACTTTGACTAAAAAGTGTCAATAAGAGCAAAATAAAAGACCGCTTGCGGCCTTTTATTACTTATTCATAAGATATTCTTCCAGAGCGTGGGCGGCACAGGCACCGTCAGATGTTGCTGTTACAATCTGCCTGAAGGGTTTTGTTCTGACATCGCCTGCGGCGAAAACTCCGGGGATAGAGGTGAGAGTTGATTCATCGGCTATGATATATCCGTTTCCATCAAGAGAAAGCTCATTTTGGAACAAAGAAGTGTTTGGAATTCTGCCTATGCTGATGAAAATTCCGTCGGTTTTAACCTCTGTGAAAGTGTTATCTTTCACGTTTTTTATAATGGCTCCGGATACTTTTCCATCTGCAAGGATTTTATCCAAAACAGAGTTCCACATAAATTCTATGTTCTTAGCCTTTTTGAGTAAATCGGCATAATACTTTTCTGCTCTTAAAGTATCTCTTCTGTGCACAATGATTACTTTCTCGCAAATATTTGAAAGGTATGCCGCATCACCTGTGGCAGAGTTTCCTCCGCCTATTACCATAACGGTTTTGCCTCGGTAAAACGTTCCGTCGCATGTTGCACAGTAGCCTACTCCTTTTCCGATGAGGGAATCTTCCTCGGGAAGACCTAAGTGCTTATGAGTGGCTCCCGTTGCTATTATCACTGCTTTTCCGTAAAAAGTTCCGTCAGCAGTTCCCACTTCTTTTATGTCTTTGGAAAGGCATGTGGCAATAACTTCGGTTTGCATGGTTTCACAGCCGAAACGCTCTGCACCCTTTTGCATATTGTAGCCAAGGGTAAAGCCGTCAATTCCGTCGGGGAAGCCGGGATAGTTATCTATTGCGTTGGTTTCGGTCATTTGTCCGCCGGCAGAAAATTTTTCAATAAGAAGTGTTGAAAATCCTGCACGGCAGGCATATAGTGCGGCAGTATAGCCTGCCGGACCTCCGCCGATGATTATTACATCATAAATTTTATCCATAGGACACCTTATTTTAAAAGCTCTAAAATTTTGTTTTTGGGAATGGCACCGACGGTACTGTTTGCAATTTTTCCGTCCTTGACAACGAAGATGGAGGGAATGCTCATTATGCCGAACTTCTGTGCAAGCTCGTCCTCTTCATCTACATTTACCTTTCCGACTTTGATTTCGGGGTGTTCCTCGGCAATTTCATCAATGATGGGAGAAACCATACGGCAGGGACCGCACCAGCTTGCCCAGAAATCAAGAAGCACTGTCTTTTCAGACTTCAATACCTCTTCTTCGAAATTGTTTTTTGTGATAGTGATTACTGACATTTAAATTCCTCCTTTTTAATTTATCCCAAAAGTACGTCGGATATCAGCATGATGCAAAAACCCAGTAAAAGGGCATAGGTTGCACCACGCTGGCTTCCGTGAGCGTGTGTTTCCGGGATCATTTCATCGCTGATTACATAAAGCATTGTACCTCCTGCAAAGGCAAGGGCAAATGGTAATATGGCAGTTGAAATGCTTACTGCAAAATAACCGATTAAAGTGCCTATAACTTCCACAAGTCCGGTTATTGCCGCCGCAATAAATGTTTTCTTAGGCTTAATTCCGGCACTGAGCATGGGTCCTATAATTACCATTCCTTCGGGGATGTTCTGAAGGGCGATACCGCCTGCTATTAAAAGTGCCTTACCGGTGTCTCCGCTTCCGAAGCCTACGCCTGCGGCGATGCCCTCGGGAAGATTATGGATTGCTATTGCCGTAACGAAAAGAAGTACCTTATTTAAGCTCTGATTGTTGTGACTTTCAGCTTCATCGCCCATAAGAGCGTGAAGGTGAGGGACTAATTTGTCTATTAAATTAAGGGCAAAGGCTCCTGCAAAAATTCCTGTCACAGCATATATAAGACCGTATTTTCCGCCGTATTCAACGGAGGGGAGTATAAGTCCCAATACCGCTGCCGCCAGCATGACTCCTGCTGCGAACGATAAAACAATGTCGGAAAATTTGTGGGAAATATCTTTGAATAAAAAACCTATTATGACGCCGATGATAGTAGCTCCTCCGACGCCTAAGGCTGTAAGCAAAACCATTTCCATTATAAAACCTTCTCCCGGATTTTATTTTGCAAGCTCACTTGCCAAAGCTTCGAGCTCTTTTTTGTTATCATCAGTTAATGCGGAAAGAATTTTAACTTCGGTTTCTGCATAGGTTAAATTTTTGCTTTTTTCAAGCAAGCCCTTCATAACCTTTGCAGCCATTGGGGCCCAGCTTCCGTTTTCGATAAAGGCAACATGGCGGTTTTGGAAGTTTCTTTCTGTAAGATGGTCGATAAACTCTTTCATAAAGGGAAATATATCCGCATTGTAGGTGGTTGTTGCAAGAACAAGCTTTGAATATTTGAAGGCATCCGCTGTTGCAAGGGACATATCGCTTCTTGCAAGGTCTGTAAGAATAACGGTTTTTACACCCTTTTCCTTAAGCTTTTCGTATAAATATTCCGCTGCCTTTTTTGTGTTGCCGTAAACCGAGGTATAGGCAATCATTACGCCGTCCTCTTCGGGAGTGTAGCCTGACCAGGTGTTATAAAGGTTAAGGTAGTAGCCTAAATTGTCCTTAAGCACCGGGCCGTGGAGGGGGCAGATTATTTTAATATCAAGAGCAGATGCTTTTTTCAAGAGGGCTTGCACCTGAGTGCCGTATTTTCCCACAATTCCGATATAATAACGCCTTGCTTCGTCTGCCCAGGCTTCGTCAGTATCGGGAGTGCCGAACTTTCCGAATCCGTCTGCCGAGAAGAGCACCTTATCAAAACTGTCATATGCCACGATAACCTCGGGCCAGTGCACCATAGGAGCTGTGAGGAAGGTTAGATTGTGACGCCCTAAGGAAAGGGTTGTTCCTTCGCCTGCCACCACTTGTTTTTCCTGAAAATCCGTTCCGAAAAACTGTTTCATCATAGCAAAAGCTTTTGTCGAGGCAACTATTTTAGCATTGGGATAAAGCTCCGTAAAAGCTTTGATGTTGGAAGAATGATCGGGTTCCATATGCAAAACTATAAGGTAGTCCGGTTTTCTTTCGCCGAGAGCGTTCTTAAGGTTGTAAAGCCATTCTTCCATAAACGAAGCGTCTGATGTATCAAATACAGCAATTTTTTCGTCATTAATTAAATATGAGTTATATGAAATCCCTGAAGGAATTTTATACTGACCTTCAAAAAGGTCGGTTTTTCTGTCGTTTACGCCGATATATTTGATGTCTTCGGTTATAAGCATTTTTGCACCTCTTAATTGTTTTTTTATATTATATCACAAGAGGAAAATTTTTTCAATATTCTTATTCGAGAATTTTTCCGTCTGTTGATACGGTTATTACCTGCCATGGGATAAATTTACCGCTTGCTATAAGAGCGTTTTTGGTGGCGTTTTCAATCCCTCCGCAGCAGGGGACTTCCATGCGGACAACGGTAACGCTTTTTATGTTGTTGCTTTTTATTATTTCCGTAAGTTTGTCGGTGTAATCCCCTTCATCAAGCTTGGGACAGCCGATTAGGGTTATACGGTTTTTAATAAACTCGTTGTGGAAATCGCCGTAGGCATATGCCGTACAATCTGCCGCAATCAAAAGGTCCGCTTCATCGAAATAGGGAGCATTAACGGGAACTAATTTTATCTGGCAGGGCCACTGACGAAGGCGGCTCTGGATTTTTTGACTGTAAGTGGGTGCATCGTCTCCCTTTATTGCCTTGCTTGCCGTACCCGGACAAGCGCACGGAAGTTTTACGCCTGAATTTTTTATTTTAGCTATACGCACAGCTTCTTCGTTGTAGGCAGGAGCTTCTCTTTCTTCAAAGGTAATTGCACCGGTTGGACAGGAGGGAAGACAATCCCCCAGGCCGTCACAGTAGTCTTCTCTTGTCAAAACAGCTTTTCCGTTTATTATTTCAATTGCACCTTCGTGGCAAGCATCGGCACAAAGACCGCAGCCTGTGCATTTTTCTTCATCTATCTTTATTATCTTTCTTAACATCTTTAAGTCTCTCCTTTTTATTATTGATTTTATGAGCATATTATATTATAATAATTTTTGAAAGTATGTTGAATTTTCAACAAAAGGAGAAAAATATGAAAAAATATTTTGATATTTTGAGGAAATGCAATCTTTTTTTAGGTGTAGAAGACGAAAATTTAATTCCGCTCCTGGGATGCATAGGGGCGAGGGTTGAAAGCTACGGAAAGAAATATACTGTTCTTGCAGAGGGAAGCGTCCCGAAATATATGGGAATTGTTTTATCGGGAAGCGTACAGATTGTTCAGGTGGATTACTACGGAAACAGATCTATTTTGTCGGGTGCAGAACCGTCGGAGCTTTTCGGAGAGGCTTTTGCCTGTGCCGAAATAAAAAGCCTTCCCGTATCGGTAATAGCCAATGAAGATTCAAAGATTATGCTAATCTCTGCCGAGAGAATACTTCATTCCTGTCACAATGCCTGTGCATTTCATCAGAAAATGATTTTCAACCTTATGAAAAATCTTGCGGCTAAAAATATAATGTTTCATAAAAAGGTTGAAATTACTTCAAAACGTACCACAAGGGAAAAGCTTATGGCATATTTAATGTCAGAAGCAAAACGGCAGGGGAAGAATGAATTTTTAATTTCCTTTGACCGTCAGGAGTTAGCTGATTATCTTGAGGTAGACAGAAGCGGTTTATCTGCCGAAATAAGTAAGCTGAGAAACGAAGGAATAATCGAGTGCAGAAAAAATCTGTTCAAGTTATTATGAAAAAAGAGCGATGGATTTTAATCCATCGCTCTTTTTTTACCAGCCCATAAATTCTTCAATTACGGGATAAAGCTCTTCTGCTATTTCTAAGTGTCTTTCATACATGGGGTGTCTGGGATAGGGGATTTTCGATTCAAAGACCATAATTTTTGAATTGTCATGGTCTTTGCCGTATTCTTCTATCGCTGCATTTATCGTTTCGGTAAACTTAGGGCGGCTGGAATTTCCCATAACGATGATTGACACACCGGGGTGAGCCTCACGGAAGGCAATAAACATATTTACATAAGCCTTTTTGATATCATCATAGGAAAGGCCGTCTCTCTCAATTTTACCCACAACATCGTTTATCCAGTTAAACTGAACGATTAAGTCGGGCTCATATTTTGCGTGGTTCCATTCACCGTATTTGGGATTTACCTGAGATACCTTATTGTAAATGGGATCGTTTAATGATGTGAAGCAGTTGTATGCAGAAAGTCCGCTTCTTGCGAAAACTTCAAGCTCTGTATCAAAGTGACGTGCAACGTGGGATATGTAAGAGTTGTTGGCGTTTTCATACTTGCTTCCGTGTCCCTTGTCCACATTGTCGGGGTAGTTTACGTTGTTGGAAGCACAGGTGATGGAGTCGCCGAATACCTGAATTTTACGGCTTTTAGCGGGGGCGGGAGATAAAAGCTCTCCGTTTTCAATATCAACGGAAATCCACTGAATCTGATTGTAGCTTTCTTCGTTGTCCTTTAAGATTTTAACTGTGTGAATACCGTCTGTAAGGCCTTCTGCGATAACAAATTCGTTTTCGCCCTTGGGAAGCTCAATTCTTACTTTGTCGTCTTCCTCATAGCTCGTATAAACTGTCTTGTCTCCGTCTATAAATGTGTGAAGATAAGCTGTCTGATTACCTGTTACATTAACCTTTATTTTTGCACCGGTACCCTTGAAACGAATTTCAATTCCCGATGCGGAAAATGCGGATGTAAGGTATCCGTCCTTTTCGTAATATCTGCCGATGAAACGTGCTGTATTTCCGTCTATCATATAGCCGTTATCCTCCGTCATATTTGCATAAAGCATTTTTTCTATGGTTACTGTTCTGGTTGTTTCGTCCCATTCCACGTTGGATTCAAGTGCTTCGGCAAGAGCACGTACGGGAACAAGAGTTCTTCCGTCAATAATCATGGGAGGAACATCTGCTTCTATTTCCATATCAGCCTCGGTGCCTTCTGCAACATCTGTTGCAAGGTAAAACTTAACCACCGGGCTTCCTATTGTCATCATAACCGTATAGTCGTAACCTACGCCTGTTGCGGTCTGTGTTTCACCGTTCCAGGAAACAGCCATTCCCAGGGCTTCGAAAATCGCTCTTACCGGAAGCATGGTACGTCCGTCAACAATTGTGGCAGGAACGTCGGACTCCACCTTGCCGCCATTTACGATAACTGTTATTTCTGTGTTTTCTGAAAACGCTGTGCATGTAAAAATTAAAAGTGCAGTAAGTATTAATGCGATTATCTTTTTCATGTTCATTTGCTCCTTTCTTTTGTTAATTTATTATATAACAGTGCAAGGGGAAGGTCAAGAATGAAATGTTGAAGTGGAATGTTGAAATGCTGTAGCTCAAATATTTTTTGACATTTTTGATTTTATGTGTTATAATAAAGGTAAGGAACAGCTACATGGCTTAATATGGAGGCGTTTATTATGTATAAAATAGGCGACAAAGTACTTTATCCGATGCATGGAGCCGGCGTTATTGAAGGGATTGAAGAAAGAGACATTGTTGGTGAAAAGCACAAATATTACACTATGCGTGTGCCCGTTGGCGACATGAAGGTTTTAATTCCCTGCGAGGGAACGGAAAACACGGGTCTTCGTGGCATTATCGATGAAAAAACTGCGGATAAGGTTATAGATTCGATGGAAAAAGGAGAAGAAGAGGAGCTTGTAAGCTGGAACAAACGCTACAGAGATAATCTTTTGAGAATAAAATCGGGTAATGTTTTTGAGGTCGCCGCCGTGGTAAGATGTCTCATGATACGCGACCGTGAAAAAGGTCTTTCCACCGGTGAACGAAAAATGATGATGGATGCACGCCATATTCTGATAAGCGAATTAGTTTTGGCAAAGAATATGGATAAGGAAGAAATTACCGAAATAATTGAAAAAAAGGTTTTCGGAAATACATAAGAGGATTTGTATGTATAAAGGACATGTTGTTACTGCCGTAATACTTGCGGCAGGTTGCGGAAAAAGAATGAATGCAGGAAAAAACAAGCTTTTGCTCGAAATTTCGGGCAAAAGCATTTTGTCGTATACGATAAAGTGCTTTGACAAGGCTGCTTTGGTGGACGAACTTGTTTTAGTTTCTGCTCCTTGTGAAGAAGAATTGGTAAGAAATATTGCCGCATCAGTTGCGACCAAGCCTTTCAAGGTCGTTATCGGAGGGGCAGAGAGAAGCGACTCTTCGAATAACGGAGTTTTGGCATCTAAAGACGGCATTGTTTTAATTCACGACGGTGCAAGAGCGTTTTGCGAGGAAAGAATAATAAACGAATGTGTTGAAGCTGCTGAAAAATATGGTGCGGCAGCACCGGGAATTGCTGTTACAGATACGGTAAAGCTGGTTAAAAACGGATTTATTAAAGGCACAATTTCCCGTGACAGCCTTACAAGAATTCAGACACCGCAGACATTTATAAGAAGTGAGATATTAAATGCTCACGAAAATGCGAAAAAAGACGGGATTAAAGTTACGGATGACTGTATGCTTATGGAAAACTGCGGCAAGGATGTTTTCCTTGTTGAAGGAAGCCCGTATAATATTAAAATTACGGTTAAGGAAGATCTTATACTTTCAGAGCGTATTGTAAAGGAGATGGGCTTATGAGAGTAGGGTTCGGATATGACAGCCACAGACTGGTTGAAGAAAGAAAACTGATTTTAGGCGGTGTTGAGATACCCTTTGAAAAAGGTCTTTATGGCCACAGTGATGCGGATGTACTTACACACGCCGTTATCGATGCTATTTTCGGAGCAGAAGCAAAAGGGGATATAGGCCGTCATTTTCCGGACAATGATCCGGCTTATAAAGACATAAATTCGATGGTACTTCTGGAAAAAGCGGTGTCTGAAATGGATGGAAAGATTGTAAATATTGACTGTACTCTTTTAATTCAGAAGCCCAAAATGGCTCCGCATATAGAGGAAATTCGCAAAAGTCTTGCGAAGGGACTTAAGACGGATATAAAAAACGTCAGCGTGAAGGCGAAAACAGAAGAAGGCATGGAAGCCGTTGGCAAAGGTGAACTCGTTAAAGCATATGCTGTTGTTTTAATAGATTAGGCTTGACTTTTTGCTCTGCTTAGGCTATAATTAAAAAGCTTAATTTTGCATTTAATAATGCGGATGTGGTGGAATTGGCAGACATGCCAGATTTAGGTTCTGGTGCAGCAATGCGTGCAGGTTCAAGTCCTGTCATCCGCACCAAAAAGAAAGCGTACCCAACGGGTACGCTTTCTTTTTGCATGATAAAGTAAGGACTTGAACCTTAAGAAGGTTTTTGCGTAAAGAAAACGATTGATAATCGTTTTTAGCAAAAAGGTGCGAAGGTTGGTACCGAAATGCGAAGCATTTGGGTAACCGAGCAGTGCAGATTGCGAAGCAATATGCGTCCTGTCATCCGCACCAAAGAAAAAAAGTCGTATACCAACGGTATGCGGCTTTTTTTCTTTGGTATAAATAGATGGTAAGGACTTGAACTTGTCATAGGCAAAATTGCCCGAAGGGAATTTTTCCGAAGGCACTGCTCAAGTCCTACATATAGCCAGATGTTGATTGAGACAGCGGGCGAACTTGTCATAGGCAAAATTGCCCGAAGGGACTTTGAAATGCAATGAAAAACAAGGAGCATAAAAGGCTCCTTGTTTTTACGTTATTTAACTTTTTCAAGGCACAGAAGATATTGTCCTTTGTTCTTTTCCGTGATATTTGGATGGGTTGTCCAGTTTTGCAGGTGATCATACCATTTCAGGTAAACATCTTCATCGACATTTACAATATAATAAACACCGTCTTCGACTTTTTCAAGCTTCCACAAAATGCTTGTGCATGCTTTTGAATATCCTACTCCGTTTTTACCTGGAGTGACGCCGAGAAGTTTATCTCCGTATGAGATTGTAAATGTGCCGTCATTCCTGAAATCCAGCTCAAACACAGAGTCTCTTGAGTAATCTTCAAGCTTGCCACTGTGTACAACCACCGGATCGCCTGACAAGTAGTAAGATTTATGTACATTGTGTGTTAGTGCAATATTATACTTATCTGCCCATATTACATACTTTCCGTCCTTGTTGGTAACGTTGAAGAAAAGCATGCACGAAGAAATTATGATAAGTAATACGGAAATGCAAATTCCAACAACGAAGATGTTTGGCTTTACAGGCTTTCTCATTTTTCCTTTGGCTGTTTGCGATTCATCGGTGCTTTTAGCCTTTTCATCATTTTCGTGGATGGCACAGAGAAAAGTGTAAATGAGAAAAGCACCAAGAAAAATAAGTGCGAGAAATATTAGGGTTGCAGGGGTTTGCAATACGTCTACCTTAAAGGCAAGCCAGGCATAAAGGCCTGCCAACGAAAAAAATGCATACGGGATACTTTGCCATTCCCGCCAGTTATCTTTAATTTTGTCAAATATATTGAATATGTCGCCCAAAAAAATCCCTCCATGTACGGAATTTCTAGCATTATATCATTTTTTAATACGTTTGGCAAGAGAAAGTTAGAAACTGATGTATTTGCACTTTATTAAAATATGCCGCTTTTCAAACAGAAAAACGGCATATTTTTTATAATTTGATTTCAAAAAATCTTGCCTGGATATCTTCGGTAAAGTCAATGGTGAGGGAGGAGGAATCAAACGTGAATTTTGTTTCCATCTTTTCAGGGTAAATAACTTTTACATCCTTAACCGTAATTTCAGGAAGAGGAAGGTGTGTGTGTCTTTCGCCATTTAAATTCCACACGGCAAGGTAAACCTTAGTGTCCGTCTTAAGACCCGATGCAACAAAGGTATCGCCGTAAGCGGCATATCCCTTGGGAAGATAGGGTGTTGACTTAAGCTTGTCTGGCGTGATGCGGTCATAAACATCAATTCCTTCTTTGATAAGAGCCTGCTTTTCTTCATCCAGGAGATGTATGCGTGATGCAAGATGGATTCTTCCGAGGAGTGAATTTATCATATTCATAACAACTCTTTCTTTTGAGACAAGCTCGTTAACCTCAGGACCCGGAGCCTTGTTATATACGTCGATTGCAACGGGATAGCTCCATACAGCCGCCTGCTCGGGAAGAACCGATGCGGCAACATTTGCACTTATGTAGGGGTAGGTTAAATAGTCTGTCTGGTCAGAGGTTGAAATTAGATGAAAGATGGAAAGTGCCTTATAGTCCATTCTGTTTCCGCCGCCGTAGCAATCCTCGAAAATTACGTCGGGATGGCGGTGCATTGCATCAATGGTCCAGTTAAGGAAAGCTTCGTAGGCTTTTTCAAGTCCGTCGCCTAATGACGTTGAATCAAGCTCTGTTCCGCATCCGGGATTGGGACAGCCGTCGTACTTTATATAATCACAGCCGTATTCATCTATCATTCGGTCGAGGGTTTTTGACATATAGTCATAAACCTTCTTGTTTCTGAAATCCAGTAAATAGCCTGTGCCGTGGCGGATTTTCTTGCCGTTTCTGATAAAGAAGCAATCGTCTCCGTAATAGGAAAGCATCTTTTCGTTGTCAACACCAACAACTTCGGGGCCTATCCATAAGCCGAATTTCATTCCAAGGGAGCGTACATATTCTGTTACGGCACGGATTCCGTCGGGGAATCGGGTCAAATCCTCAAACCAGGTGCCGAATTTTGGATACATACCCATAGGGCCGGTGATATCTTTCGAATCGTGCCAGCCGCAGTCAACAACATAATATTTGCATCCGGCCTTTGCAACAAAGGGGGCAGTAAGCTTAACTCTTTCTGCATTGGGATCGTCCCAGGAATAGTGCATATATTCGTTGTATATTGCAGGAAGATTTTCGTCAGCCTTGCTCTTAGGCTTTATGTGACGGCGATAGGAAGTCATTTCGGCAAGTACCGAATTAAGTGTCTTACCGCCTGCGATTGCAACGGTAGCTGTCTCATAGCTTTCGCCGGAAGCAAGGTATTTATTCCAGTTGTGGTGGCGTGCATTAAAGCCTGACAAGTGAAGGTTGAAAGCAGGATCAATCTGATAAACCCAGCTTGTGTAGCTTTCAATCTGGAACATTAAAAATTCCCCGTCACGTCTGTTTTCAACTATACCCTGAGGAAGGGAGAGGTAGGCAGAGGCGTTACCGGTATTGGACACGAAAAATGTTCCGTTTTCCCACTGGAAACCTAAATCGTTAAGGCTTCTTACATCGGGATGTGCCTCGGTATATCGGGAATTATTGAACTTGTGGAAAAAGTAGGCGTTTTTGTCTTCGGAAAGCTTCTTTCCGAAGCGGAGTCTTAAGCTTGTAGCCGCCTCTAAGCATACTTCTTCATCGGAGATGTTTTTAATTAAGTGCTTAACTCTTATCGCATTGGTATCGTCATACATTATGAAACAGCTTGTTACCTCAAAATTATCTGATTTCTGCACTATGGTGAGAACGTTTTCATTCACTTCGTGGCTTACATATCTTAGCTTTGCGGTCTCTTGTGATGAGCCCATACGGTAGCTTCCCGATGAGGTGCCGCCGGCAATGTCAAACTCCATAAAAGCAAGGGATCTTGGGTTATTTAATCGTTCTGTGTTATCGAAGCCGTAATAATTTGTGAGTGCAACGAATCCGCCGTCCGTAACGGTAAAGGTGAGTGCACCGAAAGTAAATGTATTCATATTAAATCCTCCTTTTAAGTAAGGCTTTTCTTAAATTAAATATAGCATAAAGATATTTTTTTGACAAGTGTATCGGGATTTTTTACATAAACATTTGCAATCGACATCTTTCTGCTTGACAAACCGTGTCAAAAATATTATGCTGATTAAGGAAAGTTTAGGAGGATAATTATGACAACAGAAAGTAATAGAATCCGTCTATCCGACCATTTTACCTACGGCAGGCTTTTAAGATTTACGTTCCCATCCATGGTGATGATGGTTTTTACATCGTTATACGGCGTTGTTGACGGAATATTTGTGGCAAACTTTGCAGGGAAAAGCGCCCTTGCGGGAATAAACTTTGTTTATCCTATTCTTAATATCCTTGCCACCTTCGGCTATATGTTCGGCTCAGGTGGAAGTGCCCTTGTTTCAAAAACCCTGGGAGAAGGTGAAAACAAAAAGGCAAACAGCCTTTTTTCGCTTTTTGTATACATATCCTTTATCCTGGGAGTTGTTTTTGCCGTAGCGGGATTTTTCCTTCTGCGTCCGCTGATGGCGTTTCTCGGAGCAGAGGGGACTATGCTCGATGAAGCTGTGCTTTACGGAAATATTCTTCTCATATCCATGCCCTTGTGGAATTTACAGTTCTTGTTTCAGATATTTTTCATAACAGCGGAAAAGCCGAAGCTGGGGCTTTATGTGACCTTGCTTGCAGGCTGTGCCAATATGGTGCTTGATGCACTTTTCATCGGCGTTTTCAAATGGGGAATTGCCGGTGCGGCAATTGCCACGGCAATTTCGCAGCTACTTGGCGGAGGAGTGCCTTTAATTTACTTCTTTATGAAAAACAAAAGCCTTTTAAGGCTGGGGAAAACTCACTTTGACGGAAAAGCCATGCTTAAAGGTACAACAAACGGTGCATCCGAGCTTATTTCGGGAGTGTCGGGATCATTAGTCGGTATTTTATACAACACACAGCTCCTTAAGTATGCCGGGGAGGACGGGGTTGCCGCCTACAGCATAATGATGTATGTCGCCTTTATTTTTATCGGCATATTCTTCGGATATGTAAACGGCATATCGCCCGTTATCGGCTATAACTACGGAGCGAAAAACCATATTGAGCTTAAAAGCCTGCTTAAAAAGAGCTTTACTCTTATTGTCGCTGCCTCGGTTCTGATGCTGATACTTTCGGAAAGCTTGTCAAAGCCGTTGAGCTTTATTTTTGCAGGCAATGACGAAGGACTTTTCTCGTTGACATTAAGGGGCTTTCGGATATATTCTCTGTCCTTCCTTTTTTCAGGAACGGCAATTTTCGGCTCGGCATTTTTTACCGCACTTAACAACGGACTTATTTCGGGAACCATATCCTTTATGCGAACGGTGGTTTTTCAGGTGTTTTGCGTAATAGTGTTTCCGCTCCTGTGGGATATAGACGGAATATGGTATTCAGTTCCCGCATCAGAGGCACTTTCTGTGGCGGTTTCTTTAATATTTTTAATTGCAATGAGAAAGAAATATAACTATTAAAGGAGAATTTATTATGAAAAAGCAGTTTATAAGGGCAACAGAGGAATTTGCAAGCTTTGAAAAGGGCGTGAACGCACCTTATATAAGAAAAAGCTTCAGCCTAGATTTTGTGCCCGAAAAGGCAACAATTGATATATCGGGACACGGCTTTTATGTTCTTTTCGTAAACGGAAAAGACATAACAAAGGGACATTTAGCACCCTATATAAGCAACCTTGACCATTATATTTATTATGACTCCTATGATGTATCGCCATATCTTGCAAAGGGTGAAAATGTAATAGGCGTAATGCTCGGTAACGGCTTTATGAATCCCTTCGGCGGCTCCGTGTGGGATTTTGACAAGGTGGCTTGGAAAAATGCACCATGCCTTGCTTTAGAGTTTATGGCCGAAGGAGAAGGAAAAAGCCTTTCCTTCGATGCAGACGAGTCCTTTAAGTGCCATCCGTCGCCCATAATTTTTGACGAATTAAGAATGGGAGAGCATTACGATGCTAATCTTGAAATTGATGGCTGGAATATGCCGGGCTTTGATGATTCTGCCTGGAATAATGCACTTTTTGCTGATGCTCCGAGAGGTAAAATGGAAAAGTGCGAAGCAGAACCCATATGTGTTCAGTATGAGCTTAAGCCAACAAAATTTTATAAGGTTGATGGCGGATATATCTACGATTTCGGCGAAAACAATGCTGGTGTATGCCGCTTAAAGCTTAAAAATGCGGCAAAAGGACAGAAAATTGAGCTCTGGCACGCCGAGCTTCTGAAAGAAGACGGAAGCCTTGATATTTCATCCACCATTTTTGACCGCCCCACAACACAGTTTTACAAAGAATATTCCCAGAAGGATTTATATATCGCAAAGGGCGAAGACGAAGAAATATACACGCCTTCCTTTACCTATCACGGCTTCAGATATGTTTATGTGACGGGCATAACTGATGCGCAGGCAACGGGAGAACTTCTTACATATATCGTAATGAGTACGGGATTTTCCGAAATGGGAGGCTTTGATTGCTCATCGGAAACCGTTAACACACTTTTTGAAATGGCAAAGCGCTCCGACCGCTCAAACTTTTACTATTTTCCGACAGACTGCCCTCACAGAGAAAAGAACGGATGGACAGGGGATGCATCAATTTCCGCACCGCATATGACATACCTTTACGATACGGAAAAAAGCTACACCGAGTGGCTTAAAAATATCCGTGCCGCACAGACGGAGGACGGAAGAATACCCGGAATCGTGCCCACGGGAGACTGGGGCTTTGCCTGGGGTAACGGCCCTGCCTGGGATTCTGTTTTATTCAATCTTCCCTATGAGCTTTATATAAAAAGGGGAAATACAGATATTATAAGAGAAAACAAGTCCGCGATGATGCGCTATCTTACATACATTATGGGACGAAGAAGCGAGGACGGAACCATCGCTGTCGGACTTGGGGACTGGGTACCTGTCGGAAAAGGGGCAGACCAGTATGATGCACCTCTTGCACTTACCGATACCCTTATGGTAATGAAGTCGGCTCATCAGGCATCGGTGATGTTTGATGCCATTGAAGCAACCTTTGAGGCAGACTATGCAAGAAGCATTGAAGAGGAACTCAGAAACACTTTAAGGGAAACAATGATAGACTATGAAACAATGACGGTTAAAGGGGCTTGTCAGAGCTCTCAGGCACTCTCACTTTACTATGGGCTTTTCACGGAAGAAGAAAAGGATGAGGCATTTTCAAGGCTTCTTGAATTTCTTCATAAGAAAGATGACCGCTTTGATGTAGGATTTTTAGGACTTGCCGTGCTTTTCGATGTGCTTTCCGATTTCGGAGAAGGAAATCTTGCCTACAGGCTTATTACTCAGGATGGCTATCCTTCCTACGCTCATCTGATTGAAAACGGCGAAACAACCATTCCGGAATGGTTTAAGCCTGATGCCGACAGACTTTATTCCCACAATCATCATTTTCTCTGCGACTTTACACGCTGGTTTATCGAGCGTGTAGCAGGCTTAAAGGTTATAGACAGCGAAAATGTTTTGATTCAGCCGGATTTTATAGACGGTCTTGACTATGCATCGGCATACTATGACCTTCCCGGAGGAAGAGTTTCCGTTTCCTGGAAAAGGGAAAACGGCAAGGTTAAGGTATCATACAAGGCACCTGCCGGAGTTTCGGTAACAGAAGTATAAAAAGGAGCATTTTATGAAGCTTTCGGAATATATTAAAAGCCATTGGGATGAAACCATAAGAGTTGAACGGGAAGGAAATGAAAACCTCATAGGACTTCCGTACCCTTATTTTGTTTCTGCCATAAAGGGTATGTTTCAGGAAATGTATTACTGGGGCACATTCTTTTCTTCAAAGGGGCTTTATCTTTTGGGAAAAGAAGAAATGGTTAAAAACAGCGTGGATGATATGTTCTATATGGTGGAAAAGTACGGCTATATGCCAAACGGCACCCACAGAGCACTGCTTGGAAGAAGCCAGCCTCCCTTATTGTCGGAAATGGTAAAGGATTTATATGGGATATATAAAGATCCTGTGTGGCTATATACGGCTTATGGAATATTAAAAAAAGAATATAAATTCTGGATGGAAAAAAGAATAACCGAATCGGGGTTAAACCGCTACGGCTTTGATGCAACCGAGGAAAATATCCCCGGTTTTGCCGCTATGCTTAAAGACAGACTTAAGGATCTGGATTTTTCGGGAATGACAGACAGAGAAATCGTTGAAAATATGATGTGCGATGCTGAAAGCGGATGGGATTTTAATCCAAGATGTGTGCTGCATCAGACAGAATATAATTATGTTGACTTAAACGGAATTTTGTACGGCTTTGAAGAAAATATGGCATACTTTGCTTCTGAGCTTTCAAACGGAGAAGAAAATCTCTGGAAAGAAAGAGCAAAGAAGAGAAAAGGACTTATAAGAGAGCTTTTGTTTGACGGCAAGGTTTTCAGGGACTATAACTTCAAAACGAAAAAGCACTCGGATGTTTTCTCAATTGCAAGCTATTTTCTTCTGTGGTCCGGTGCCCTGACGGATGAGGAAGCTTCATTAATGGTGGAAAATCTTTCCCTGCTTGAGTGCGAGTATGGCGTTGCTACCTGCGACGAGGGAAAAAGGGATACCACCTATCAGTGGGACAGACCCAACGGCTGGCCTCCCATGCAGTATATACTTGTGCACGGTTTGCTTCGCTATGGATATGAGGCAGAAGCTCTTCGCATTGCAAAGAAATATGTGAATCTGGTTGAGGATATGTTTGAGAAAACAGGAAAGATATGGGAAAAGTATAATGTTGTTGAAGGCTCAATAAAGGTAAAGGACGAATATAAAATGCCTGAAATTTTGGGCTGGACTGCAGGTATTTACTTGGACTTCAAGAATCTGCTGGGAGAAGAATGGTAAGGCTTTTTGACACTACTTGACAAAAACATTGCATGGAACGAAGACACAATAAAAGTAAGGGACTGGAAATAAAATCAGAAAAGGGGCTAATTGTATGTTAAAAACGATTACAAATGTATTAAAGGGAACGAAATTCGGTTCGTATTTAAGAAGAAAAAAATTAAACAAAAAGCTTTTTAATGAAAAAGAAATTGATAAGTCGATTTCAAAATACATGGGGGAAATATCTTCGCAAAAGAGAGAAGAACTTAAAAAAGATATTTTGGATATGGCTAAAAAATACAGGTTTGGAGCAGAAGAATATTTTTGCTATCATTTTTATAACTTGCCTGAACGAGACAGAAAAACTTTTATATCGGATTTGAACAGAATTGATTTTTGTGATAAATTAAATAAGGCAAAGAATCTTGATATATTTTTTGATAAAGGAAAAAGTGCTAAAGTTTTTGGAGATTACTACGGCAGAGATATTTGTATCGTCAGAAAGAAAAGTGATATATCAAAACTCAAAACATTTGTCGAAAAGCATAATAAATTTATAATCAAACCCATGACAGGAAGCTGCGGAAGAGGGATAAAGATAGTTCAAGACGATTGGAATGAAGAAAAACTAAACAACCTGATTGCTGAGTATATTTCAGGCAAAAACAGTGGTTGTATAATCGAAGAAATATTGGTTCAGGTAGATGAATTGGCACAATTTCATCCCGGTTCACTCAATACGATAAGGGTGGCAACCGTGAAGTTTGACGAAGGCACAGAAGTAATAGCGGCATTTTTCAGAACAGGCAGAGGCGGAAGTATTGTAGATAATGCCGGAGCCGGCGGAGTTTTTGGAACAATAGATGTTCAAAGCGGCATTATTGACGCAGTGGGCGACGAATATGGCAATACATATAAAACTCATCCTGATAGTGGCATTGCGCTGGAAGGTTTTGAAATTCCACAATGGGAGCAGGCTAAAGAAATGGCAAAAGAGCTTGCGAATGTTGTGAAAGGAAATCGCTATGCAGGATGGGATTTGGCACTTACTGAAAAAGGCTGGGTTATGATAGAAGGAAATGCTCGCGGACAAATGATATGGCAAATGCCAAGACAGAAGGGTTTTCTTGCAGAAGCAAATCACATTTTGAATCGACTCGGACTTGAAGAAATGAAAAAATTATCAATCTGAAAAATTAAGCGTTACCGGAAACGATAATATAATATTCAGGTTTATAAAACGGCGAAGTTAAAGTGTCATACAAAGCGCCCGGGGGCGTTTTGGTAACAAAAGCATAATTTCTCTTATGAAGAGATATAATACATAAAAAGTAAAGGAGAATAAAAAATGACATTCCAGGAAAAATTTGATGAAATTAAAAAGCTTACCGGAAAGAGAGTTAAGCTTGAAAGGGAGTTTGCAATTCAGATAAATATGACGGATTCAGACTGCGGCGGTGCATTTTATGCAGCATTTAAGGACGGCGTATTTTCTGTTGAGCCCTATGACTATCACGATCACGATGCGATGGTTACAACGGAAAGCTATGTAATTGAAGGTCTTTTAAAGGGTGAAATCACCCCCGAGGATGCTTTTTCAACGGGCAAAGCATATGTTGAAGGCGATATGGATGCAGTAAGAGAGCTTCTTAAAAAGTGCAGGAAAAAAACTACAAGAAAGCCTGCGGCAAAAAAGAGTGAAGCAGAAGAAAAGGCACCTGTCAAAAAGACGCCCGCGAAAAAGAAAAAGGCGGAATAAAACCTGTTAAAATTTTCACATCAATGTAAAGCCGATGGGAGCCGAACCTCACAAGGCTTAAAAACATAAATTTTGCGTAATACTGCAGAAAATCCTGCAAATATACGCCAGTATTATTTTTGAATTTTCTTTGTCTTCCATCAAAATTTAAGGGTTTTAAGCTCTTCGACCTATGAGTAAAAATCTATACCCATCGAGGGTAAGATTTTTGCTCAAAAATTCCTATGAGTGTCGGCGTTTTGCAAAAACGCCTATACTCTACAGGAATTTTATCGCAAAAACGCAGGAAAATTTAGTGCAATTTTAATGCGGTATGCGATAAAAATTTTCTTAGACCATTAAGGTTGTGAAAATTTTTGAGCAAAAAAACAACAGACTCGATGTCGTTGTTTTTTACTCATGGAAGAAGTGAGGCTGGCGCCTTTCGAGGACGACAAATTGAAAGTGTGCAAATTTAACAAGTTTAAGGCTTGTGGTGTTAGACTTCCATCGGCTTAAAAAAATAGACACGCTTTTTGCTGAAAAAAGCGTGTTTTTTTGTTGAAATAACTGAAAATTATGTTATACTATATTATGTGTAAATGTGTGAGGATATAAAATGGAGAGATTTAAGAATGAAATTATCAACTGATAGAATGTGCTTTCTTACAAAACCTTATCTTTTAACAACAAATCCTTCTGAAGAGATGAACATCCTATGGATTCAAAAGGATAAAACGGAAGGTTTTGTGGAATTCGGCAAAGATAAAAAGCTCGGCACAGTCATAAATGCGGAGTGCTTTGAAATAACGGGGCTTCGTGCACCAAGGGAAGACGGGACATATTCCGACAGGCTTGAAGACCACGAGAAAGTTTCGGTGTGGCAGTATATTGCAAAGATCAAAGGCCTTAAGCCCGGTGAAACAGTATATTACCGATGCTTCAACAGCTCGGAAAGCTCCGATGTCTATGACTTTCATACTGCTCCCGAAATAGGGGAGGGCTATAGCTTTGCACAGTTAAGCGATTTGCAGGGCCTTTCGGATTGCAACGAAACTGTGTATAAAATAGGATGTACCCATCCCGATTTCATTCTCTATTCGGGGGATGCAACCTACATAAGCTGGAGGCTTGACCAGTGGTTTGACACAGGGGAACCCTGGCAGGATGAAGAAACCAAAAAGAAAGCCTTTTTCCCTTGTATGCAACAGGAAAACGGAGCAAGACTTTTGCAGTATGCACCTATGTTTTTCTGTCCAGGTAATCACGAGCTTGACGATTTGCGTTGCTATGGCAATATGGGCTTCGGAATGATTGACGATAATTGGAACTGGTCAATTTTTATGCAGATGTTAAGGCCTCTTTATCCCGATAAAAACACGGGACTTTCCGGAAGACGCTGGTATTCTGCCACATATTCCGATTTACATATAATATCCCTTAACATAAACCGCCTTTGCTTCTGGGATTACAAAAAAGCACCGGGCTGGAGATTATATGATTCTATTGCTCCCGACAGCCCGCAGATAACCTGGCTTAAAAAAGATTTGCAGGAAGATAAATCCAAGTTCAAATGGGTAATTCAACATTTTCATATCTTAAATAAGGGGTGGGACGTGCAATTCAATTTATGTGCCCCTGAGGTTGATAACGAAGGAAACGCCCACTATCCTCATGACCATGGCGGAATGCTTATGGATTTATACTCCGAAAACGGAGTTAACGCCGTGACCTTCGGACACAGCCATGTTTACGAAAGATACTTCAGAAAATCCACTCATTATATTGAGGCGGCTTATCTTTCGGTGTGCTTCCGCCGTGGAGGGGAAGAGCCCCATCCTTCGGGACTTTTACCAATCGTAGAGGATAACTCTCAGCGCTCTTTTTTAATTGTTGAAAGGAAAGAGGGAGGGCTTTTTGCAACGGGCTATTATGCAAAGGAAAATCCAGTTCCTTTTGACGAGTATAAAATAGCGGATGAAAACGGAAAAACAGTGCCTCCGAAAGAACAATAACACCGTTAAAATTTTCACATCAATGTTAAAAAATAGACACGCTTTTTGCTGAAAAAAGCGTGTTTTTTTTGTTGAAATAACTGAAAAATTATGTTATACTATATAATGTATAAATGTGTGAGGTGAGCATGATGGAAAAAATGATTAAAACATCTCCTGCAGTATTCCTGGCAGGTGACGAATATCAGATTACAGTACCCGTTAACGAAAGCTGCCTTATGTGGGTTAAGGTAGGAAACGAAATATATTATGACGATTCCAACGGAATACTCCGCTCCGCTACGGATGTTCATAAGGTGTCTGTTCCGAAAGATGAACTTGACAGAGCAGGTAAATATACCCTTTGTTTAAGACCTGTTTTTGAAAGAAAGCCCTATTTTTCCGAAACGGGAGAAGTTATTGAAAAGGAATTTATGTTTTATCCTCCAAAGGAAGATAAAATAATCGCCTATGAAATTGCCGATGCACACAATACTGTTGGCATAGTGCTTGATGCATATTACAAATTCCGTGATGAATACGGAAAGGCGGATTTTTTAATCCTTAACGGCGACGTTCCCGCACATTGCGACAAGGGGTCCGACATCGATGTGGTATTTAAGCTTATTGAAGGGGTAACCGGGGGAAGCATCCCCGTTATCTTTGCAAGAGGAAACCACGATACACGTGGAACTACCGCTGAAATTTTTGAAAATTACACTCCTACATATGAAGGCAAGACTTACTTTACCGCAAAAATCGGAAATATATGGATGGTCATTCTTGATTGCGGGGAGGATAAACTTGATTCAAACGAGGAATACGGAAACACCAACTGCTTTGCTGCTTTCAGAAAAAAGGAAACAAAGTTTCTGGAAAAGGTTTGTGCCGAAAAGGATTATGAAAAGGACGATGTGTACTATAAGGCTGTAATATGCCACCATCCCTTTACAAGAAAATGTCCTCCGCCTTTTAACATTGAAGAGGATACATATGAATACTGGTCAAAGCTTGTGAGGGAAAACATAAAGCCAGACATTATGATCTGCGGTCACAAGCACAAGCTTTCTTTTGATTTGCCGGGCGGCGAAAATGACGACTTCGGTCAGGCGTGTCCCGTTGTCGTAGGCTCTGAAATAAACTTCAGGGAAAACTATTATGCGGGAAGCGGATATGTTTTTGAAAAGGATAAAATTACTGTTATTTTCAATGACAAAGAAAAAATAGTGAATACTTACGAAATAAAAAAGTAAGACTAAGGAGAAGGCTATGATTAAGACAAAAGAAGAACTTATAAGAGACGTGGCAGGAAACGGCAAGGGCGGAATTAAGCTTGCCCTTACGGACCTTAAAAATTTCCCCGGAGTATCCGATAAGCTCGGGATGTTTTCCATCGCTGAGGTTGGCTACGGCGAAATGGTGGATTTTCACATTCACGAAGGCGATGCGGAGCTTTATTACATTTTGGAGGGCACCGGCCTTTATGATGACAACGGCGAAATGAAAACCGTAACTCCCGGCACAGTTACCTTCACACCCTCGGGAAGCGGCCACAGCATAAAAAATGTGGGCGAGGGAATACTTAAATTTGTAGCATTAATTATTAAGGACTGATTTTATGAATCGCAGTGCAGGCGTACTTATGCACATATCATCGCTTTACGGCGACTATTCAATTGGAAGCTTCGGAAAAGAGGCTAAAGAATTTGTTGATTTTCTTTCCTCCATGGGCTTTTCCTGGTGGCAGGTTTTACCCTTTTCCATGGCGGACGAGTGCAACTCTCCCTATAAATCCTACTCGGCATTTGCGGGAAATCCCTATTTTGTGGATTTGCCCACACTCTGTGAAAAAGGACTTCTGACAAAGGAGGAGCTTTTATCCTGCCGTCAGAAATCACCCTACGGTGCGGAGTTTGAGCGTTTGAAAAAAGAAAGGCTTGATATCCTCCGTCTTGCAGCAAAGCGTGTCAAGGATAAAGAAAAGATAGAGGTGTTTATCGAAACGAAGCCTCACCTTTCTGATTTTGCAGAGTTTATGGCACTTAAAAAGGCAAATGGCGGTGCAGAGTGGAACACGTGGAAAAACTACGAAGCAGATTCCGAGGAAATCTTTTTGTGGAAGTTCATCCAGTATGAATTTTATACTGAATGGATGGATGTAAAGAATTATGCCAACTCTAAGGGCATAAAGATAATAGGTGACATCCCGATTTACGTTTCCTATGACAGTGCGGACGTTTATAAAAACCGCAGTCAGTTTTTGCTTGATAAGGATAATTATCCTAAGTGCGTTGCGGGAGTTCCTCCGGACTATTTCTGTGAGGACGGTCAGCTTTGGGGGAATCCCTTATACGACTGGAAGGAAATGAAAAAGGACAACTTCTCTTGGTGGCGTGACAGACTTTCCTATATGACGGAGCTTTTTGACGGTGTGAGAATTGACCATTTCAGAGGTCTTTCATCCTACTACAGCATTCCTTTTGGCGAAGAAACCGCAAGAAACGGCAAATGGGTAAAGGGCCCCGGTAAAGCATTTATCAATGCGGTTAAAGAGGTTTGTGAGGGTAAGCTTATCATAGCCGAGGACTTAGGCGACATCACAGAGGATGTTTATGAGCTTGTTAAATACAGCACTTTTCCCGGAATGAGAGTTCTGCAGTTCGGATTTTTAGGGGACGATGACAACATCCATCTTCCGCATAACTATGAGAAAAACACAGTTGCCTATACTGGAACTCACGACAATAACACACTTCTTGGTTATGTGTGGGAGCTTTCCGACGAAAACCGCAGAAGACTTTTTGATTATGTTGGATACCTTGAGCCCGACTGGGACAAGGGCTATGATGATGTGCTCCGGACTATGCTTCAGAGCCATTCTGACCTTGTAATATTCCCCATACAGGATTTGCTTTGCTACGGTGCCGATACGAGACTTAACACACCCGGCAAAGCCTTTGGTAACTGGGAATACCGTGTGACGAAGGAACAGCTTATGGGAATTGATAGAGAAAAGTTTTCAAAATGGCTTATGCTTTATAAAAGAAGATAGGGAATAATGAAATGTATGATTTTTTAATATGGCTGCAGGGCTTTGAAAACCCCTTTCTTACAGGATTTTTCAGCCTTGTATCAGACATAATTGCACCGCTGCCCCTTTCGGTGATTGCAGTTATAATTTACTGGTGCATAAGTAAAAAAAGGGGAATTGCCCTGGCACTTTCGGTAATTTCTGCGGTTACGGTTAACACCGGACTTAAGCTCATTTTCCGTGTGCCACGCCCGTTTAATGTAAATGAAGGGATAAAAAGGATGGATGATACGGACGGATTTTCCTTTCCTTCGGGCCATTCCCAGCAGGCTGGAACATTTGCTTATTTCACCGTAAGTGCGGTAAAGAGAAAAACATTAGGTATAATCCTTGGGATTTTACTGATACTTTCTGTAACTTTGAGCCGTATGTACCTCGGAATGCATACGCCGCTGGATGTTACAGTTGGGGTTATATTAGGCCTTATGATAACTCCTGCTGTGGTTTTTTTTACAAAAGAGGCAGATGAGAAGAAAAAAACGTATATTCTTCATGCGGTTACACTGATAAGTGCAATTTTAATGGTTTTCACAGACTTTCATAAAGATTTTGTTTCGATGACAGGCCTGTCTTTCGGAGCTGTCACGGGGTATATGATAGATGAAAAATACATTTTCTACCGTGTACCAGAAAAAACAAAACATAAAATAATCGCAGGAATAACCGGGCTTATAACAATCGGAGTTGTAAAGCTTTTGTTTGCCATTATTCCGCTTGAAAATTGGTATATAAGACTTCTGGACTATGGAACATTCGGCTTTGCCGTTACAGCTATAGCACCATACCTGATAAAGAAGATAATTAAAGAAGGAGAATGAAAATGGACGTAAAAAAACATTATGCCGAATCTAGAAGGCGAGCAGAAGAAATGCTCGCAAAAATGAATCTTACAGAAAAAATCGGTCAGCTTTCCCAGTTTGGAACTTCTATTTATACAAACGATGAGCAGGTTTTTGAAGATCACTTTGCTGAGGGAAAGGTTGGCTCTTATCTTACAATAAAGGGTGCAGAGAAGACCAACAGAATACAGGAGTTACTCCTTTCCATTACAAGACTTAAGATTCCGGCACTTTTTGCAGAAGATGTAATTCACGGCTACAGAACCACAGCTCCCATTCCTCTGGCGCAGGCTGCAACCTGGGAGCCTGAACTTACTAAAAAGAGCTGTGAGGTTGCGGCAAAGGAGTGTTATGCCGCAGGTATTAAATGGACATTTTCTCCTATGGTTGATATAGCCAGAGACCCCAGGTGGGGTAGAATTGCAGAGGGCTACGGAGAGGATACATATCTTTGCTCGGACTTTGCACGTGCGGCGGTTTCGGGTTATCAGGGCGACTACATAGGACAAAAGGACCACGTTCTTGCCTGCATGAAGCACTATGTTGCCTACGGTGCCTGCGTCGGAGGACGTGACTATGACAGCGTTGATATGTCAATGCAGACGCTTTTTGACGTATATCTTCCTCCCTTCAAGGCAGGAATTGATGCAGGTGCGGCAACTGTTATGGCGGCGTTCAACGATGTGAACGGAGTTCCTTGTTCGGGCAATAAATATCTCCTTCGTGATGTACTCCGTAAAAAGCTTGGTTTCTCAGGCTTTGTTGTAAGCGATGCAAACTCTGTAATGGAATTAATTCCTCACGGCTATGCAAAGGACGGCAAGGATGCGGCACGTCTTGCCTTCGGTGGCGGTGTTGATATGCTTATGGCGGGAGACCTTTACAATAACAGTATCCCTGAGCTTATCAATGAAGGTAAAATAGATCCCAAACTTGTGGACGAATCAGTTCTTACAATTCTCACACTTAAATATATGCTTGGTCTTTTCGAGGAGCCTTATGTTGATCCTGACGGCGAAGGTTGCTTCTTTGCTCCCGAACATCTGGAGGCGGCAAGAGAGTGTGCTAAAAATGCAATAGTTCTTTTGGAAAATAACGGTATATTGCCCCTTAAAAAAGGCAAGAAGATTGCACTAATCGGACCTCTTGCATCTGACAATATAGCTGTACTCGGAACATGGACCTGCCTTTATGACAAGGAAAAGACGGTCACAATTGAAAAGGGACTTAAAGAGCTTTATGACGGAAACATCACTACATCAAAAGGCTGCGGATACGGTGATGAAGAAGACGAAGGCGACTGGAATAAAGAAATAAAGAGTGCTGTAGCGAAGGCGAAAAAGAGCGATATCGTTATTGCCTGTGTTGGTGAAAACCGTGATATGTCCGGCGAAGCAAGAAGCCGTTCATCAATTGAAATTCCCGGTCACCAGAAGGAATTGATCGAAGCACTCCTTGCAACAGGAAAGCCTGTTGTACTCATTGTCGGTGGAGGAAGACCGCTGATTCTTTCTGAATATAAAGACAGAGCTGCTGCAATTGTTTATATGTGGCATCTTGGTACGGAAACAGGCCACGCTGTTGCGGATGTGCTTACAGGTGCACACAATCCTTCGGGACATCTTCCTGTAAGTTTCCCCAGAAGCACAGGACAGATTCCCGTATACTATAACTACCTTGCGACAGGTAAGCCTGCGTATAACAAGCGTCGTTTTGAAGCTAAGTATCAGGATGTTGAAATAGGGGCACTTTATCCCTTCGGATACGGTAAGAGCTATACGGAATTTGCTTATTCCAATTTGAGGCTCTCATCTGATAAGATGGATAAGAAGGGACAGATTGAAGTAAGCGTTGATATTGAAAACGTAGGTGAATATGGCGGAAGCGATGTTGTTCAGCTTTACATAAGAGACTTAATCGGAAGCAGAGTAAGACCTGTCAAGGAGCTTAAGGGGTATAAAAAGCTTTACCTTGAAAAGGGCGAAAAGAAAACTGTTACCATTAAGCTTAAGGCAAAGGATCTTGCTTTTACAAATGACGAAATGAAAAAGGTAGTGGAAGAAGGCGAATTTCTGGTGTTTGTTGCACACGACTCATCAGACAGCGAGCTTTCGGCAACATTTTTCGTTGAATAAAATCTATAAGGAGGGATTTTGATGTTTTCCGAAACCTTCAGAGGTGGTATACATCCCAATGACCACAAGGAACAGACTAAAAATGTGGCGGTCAAAAAAATAAAACCCGGTGAAATACTTACATATGTTTTGAGCCAGGGCGGAAGAGGATGCACGCCTTTAGTACAAAAGGGAGACAGGGTGTTAAAGGGGCAGATGATTGCAGACAGCAATGAATTTGTTTCAGCACCCATTCACGCCAGTGTATCTGGTACGGTTGAAAAAATTGAAAAGGTAATTACTCAAAAGGGAGATATGGCAGATGCCATTATCGTAAGAAACGACTTTGCCGAAGAATCGGTTGAGCTTCATCCCATTCGTCCCGAAGGCTATGTTACCAAGGAGGAACTGGTTAAAGAAGTCCGCAGGGCAGGTATTGTGGGAATGGGTGGTGCAGGCTTTCCTACACATGTTAAGCTTGCAACAGACAAAAAAATAGACACGATTATCGTAAACGGCTCCGAGTGCGAACCTTATCTTACCAGCGATTACCGTGTATTGGTTGAAAAACCCGAAGCCATGATTGACGGACTTGACATAGTTATTCATGCTTACGGTGTAAAAAACGGTATTATAGCAATTGAAGATAATAAGAAAGACGTTGTTCCGTCCCTTACCAAAAAGATTAAAAGCTCAATGAAGATAAAGGTTCTTAAAACAAAATATCCTCAGGGAAGTGAAAAACAGCTTATCTATGCCGTTACCGGAAGAATTGTTCCCGAAGGCGGGCTTCCTGCGGATGTGGGAGTTTTGGTACTTAATGTTGATACTATGGCATCGATAAGCCGTGCCATAAGGCGAGGACTTCCCATAACTAGAAGAACGGTTACAATTTCGGGCAAGGCTGTAAAAGAGCCGGGGAACTATTTTGTAAGAATAGGTATGAGCTTCGAGGAAATCTTTGAGGCGGCAGGCGGCTTTACAGAAAAGCCTGCAAAACTCATAACAGGCGGTCCTATGATGGGTGGAGCAATTTATTCCCTTAAAATTCCTTTCACAAAAACCAATTCGGGAATTTTAGCACTTACGGAAGAAGAACTCGGCACGAAGGATGAGGTGGCCTGCATCAGATGCGGACGGTGCGTTGAAGCGTGTCCCATGGGACTTATGCCGGTTAGCCTTACAAAGTGCATAAGGGAAAAAGACTGGGAACAGGCAAAAAAGTCGGGACTTATGTCTTGTATAGAATGCGGATGCTGTGCATATACCTGTCCTTCAGACAGAAATCCCGTGGCTGTAATACGTCGCGGAAAGAATGCAATCCGTAGCGGAAAGTGAGGCGGAATGAATGGAAAATTTTGATGAAAAAAGCTTGAAGGTTTCTGAAACTCCTCATTTAAGGAGCTATAAGAAAACTTCCAATATTATGTTCAAGGTGTTCCTTGCTCTTTGTCCGGCGGCGTTTTACGGAGTATATGTTTTCGGGCCGAGAGCGGCAATTATGATTCTGGTTTCAATTGCAGCTTGTCTCTTGTCTGAAACTGTTTATAATCTTATTGCGAAGAAAAAAAATACCGTTTCCGACGGAAGTGCCTTGGTTACAGGGATGCTTATTGCGATGAATGTGTCATCGTTAATGCCATACTGGCAGGTTGCATTGGGATGTGCGTTTGCAATAATTGTTGTAAAACAGCTTTTCGGAGGACTTGGATGTAACTTCATGAATCCGGCACTGGCAGGTCGTGCGTTTTTAATGGCGTCTTTTGCAGGGAATATGACTTCCTGGGCTGTTCCCTTTGATAAGAGTTTTAGCGCGGCCGAGGCTGTAACCGGTGCAACACCTCTTGCCGTGGCAAATACAAGCGAAGCGGCATCCTTATCGAATTTGTTTTTCGGAAATACCGGCGGATGTATCGGTGAAACAAGTGCACTTTTGCTTATTCTCGGCGGAGTTTATCTCATAGCCACAGGAATAATAAGAATACATATGCCCCTTAGTTATATAGGAACGGTATTCGTACTTACACTTATCACCACATCATTTGATTTCATGCTTACACTTAAATATCTTCTTTCCGGCGGTCTTATGCTTGGTGCCTTCTTTATGGCAACCGACTATGTAACAAGCCCCATAACAGGAAAGGGAAGAGTGGTTGGCGGTATCCTTTGCGGTATCTTAACCGTAGCAATAAGAGTTTACGGCGGATATCCTGAGGGCGTTAGTTATTCAATTTTGCTTATGAATGCGGCAACACCTTTGATTGACAAAGTATGTCGCAGAAAGAGATTTGGGGAGGTGTCTACATGGAAAAAGAAAAAACAGGCATAATTTCTGTTGCATTAAAGCTTTTTATAATCTGTTTTGTTTCAACTCTTATTTTGGCTTTTGTTAACACACTCACCAAGGAAATAATTGAAGAAAATAATAAAAAAGTTTTTGCTGAAGGATGCGAGTATGTGCTTCCGGGAGCTGACAAAACCGAGGTTATTGATATATCTTCTTATCTTCCCGGTGCTGAGGCGGCTCTTTCATACGATGCACAGGGCTTCGTTATGGGTATTTCCATTAAGCAGAGCATAAAAGGTTATAACTCCGGTCTTGTGCTTATGACAGGTGTGGCAAGAGACGGCGTGACCGTTACAGGTATAAAGATTTTAGAACACTCTGAAACCCCCGGACTTGGAGCTCTTGCTGACAGCGAAAACTTTACGGAGCAGTTCAGAGAAAAAGTAGCACCCTTAAAAACAGAAAAAGACGGCGGAGAAATCGTAGCTATAACAGGTGCAACAAAAACCACCAAGGGAATAATAGATAACGGCGTAAATAAAGCGGTTGAAGCCGCGTCTGAATATTTCAAAAAGGAGGGGATTGAATGAAACTTTTGAAAGACAGCCTTAAACGAGGTATAATCACTGAAAATCCCACCTTTGTGCTGGTGCTTGGTATGTGTCCTACGCTTGCTGTAACAACCACTGTGGCAAACGGAATCGGTATGGGACTTTCTGCAACCGTTGTGTTAATGCTTTCAAACTTCTTTATTTCACTTCTTCGTAAATTCATACCCCAGAAGGTAAGAATTGCGGCGTACATAGTTGTTATTGCAAGCTTTGTAACGATAGTGCAGATGCTTCTTCAGGCGTATTTCCCGGACCTTTATAAGAGCCTGGGAATATTCATTCCGCTAATCGTTGTAAACTGTATAATTCTTGCAAGAGCAGAAGCTTTTGCGTCCAAGAACGGACCTTTTGCATCACTTCTTGACGGACTTGGCATGGGCCTTGGATTTACAGTTTCGCTGACACTTATTTCGGCAATAAGACAGGTTTTGGGTTCGGTATTGAACATCGGATTTTTCACACTTCCTCCGGGGGGATTTTTGGTACTGGGACTTCTTCTTGCTGCATTTGGTGTACTCAGTAATAAAGGAGGTAAGGATAAATGATAGCAGAACTTTTTGCAATTTCTCTTGCGGCAATACTGGTTGAAAACTTTGTATTGGTGCAGTTTATGGGTATTTGTCCTTTCCTCGGCGTTTCCAAAAAGGTTGAAACGGCCCTTGGTATGGGCATTGCTGTTACATTTGTAATGGCTATATCTAATCTTCTTACGTTTATCGTGCAGAAGTATATTCTGGAAAAACTTAATATCGAATATCTGCAGACAATAGTGTTTATTTTGATTATTGCGGCATTGGTTCAGTTTGTTGAAATGTTCTTGCAGAAATCACTTCCCACGCTTTATGCATCCCTTGGTATTTATCTTCCTCTTATAACAACAAACTGTGCGGTACTGGGTGTTGCAATAACTGCGGCAGACGAGTCTTCAAGTGTAATTACTGCTGTATGGCAGGGAGCTATGGCAGGCGTGGGCTTCCTTCTTGCGATACTTCTTCTTGCCGGTATCAGAGAAAGACTTGACGATGAGAAATATCCCAAGGCTTTAAGAGGCTTCCCGATAGCACTTATTACAGCATCGCTTCTTGCCATAGCATTCTTAGGCTTCTCGGGCTTTACTGTAGGTTAAGGAGGGTGCGTTATGAATTTTATGGATATTTTAATTCCTGCATTAATTGTGGGTGCAATTGGTCTTTTTTTCGGTGCACTTCTTGCTGTTGCCGGAATTATCTTTAAGGTGAAGAAGGATGAAAGAATTCCGTTAATTGAGGAAACTCTTCCGGGGGCAAACTGTGGCGGATGCGGCTATGCGGGATGCTCCGCTTATGCTGAAGCCGTTGCTGCAGGCGAAGCTCACTGCGACCTCTGCTCCGTCGGAGGAGAGGCTGTTGCTTCCTACATTGCGGAAATAATGGGAGAAAAGTCAGAGTTTGTTAAAAAGTACGCTTTTGTGGGATGCGAACATGGTGCGGCAGACAGATATGTGTATGAAGGCGCACAGGACTGTGTTTATGCGGCGCAGCTTTCAGGCGGGCCCAAGAGCTGTACATACGGATGTATCGGTCTCGGTAACTGCGTAAAGGTTTGTCCTACCGCTGCCCTTTCAATGGTTGACGGAAATCCCCATGTTGAAAGGGATAAGTGCACAGGCTGCGGAGCTTGTATGAGAGCCTGCCCCAGAGGACTTATCAGAATAGTTCCCGAAAAGGCAAAGCTTGCGGTTTCCTGTAATTCTCACGATAAGGGTGCGGCAATGAGAAATACCTGCCCCAACGGCTGTATCGGTTGCGGAAAGTGCGAAAGAGTTTGTACTAACGGAGCTATCAAGGTAGTGGATAATCTGGCACAGATTGATTATGACAAGTGTATTGCCTGCGGTAAGTGCCTTGAGTCCTGCCCCAAGAAAATTATTAAATACATAATTTGACAATTAGATGAGGGAGAAATGCATTGCATTTCTCCCTTTATTTAAATGAAAACACTTGACTATTGGATGATTTTGTAATAAAATATAAATAACTATGTTAGGAGGTAAAAATTATGACTAAAAGATATCAGGACGCAAAAGAAATCTATGCAAAGCTTGGCATTGACACAGATGCTGTCATCGAAAAGCTTAAGACAATTCCCGTATCCCTTCACTGCTGGCAGGGCGATGACGTTATCGGTTTCGACCATGACGGTCCTTTGACAGGTGGTATTCAGACAACAGGTAACTATCCCGGTAAGGCAAGAACTCCCGAAGAGCTTATGGCTGATATGGAAAAGGTTATGAGCCTTTGCCCCGGTATGAAGAAGATAAACGTTCACGCTTGCTATGCTATTTTTAATGGCGAGTTCGTTGACAGAGACAAGCTTGAACCCAAGCACTTCGCTCCTTGGGTTGCACTTGCAAAGAAGTATGGTATGGGTCTTGATTTTAACCCCACATTCTTCTCTCATCCCATGGCTGACTCCGGTCTTACTCTTTCAAGCCCCGACGAGAATATAAGAAAATTCTGGATCGAACACGGTAAAGCTTGTATCAGAATTTCCGAATATTTTGCAAAGGAAACAGGCGTTCCCTGCGTAATGAACATCTGGACAGGCGACGGATTTAAGGATATCCCCGCTGACAGAATGGGTCCCAGAGTTCGTTATAAGGAATCCATCGAGGAAATCTTAGCTGAACCCTTCGACAAGAATCTTGTTAAGCCTTGTGTTGAATCCAAGGTATTCGGTATCGGCGTTGAAGCTTATACAACAGGTTCTGCTGAATTCTCTCTTACATTTGCAGCAACACATGACGGATGCTTACCTCTTATGGATAACGGTCACTACCATCCCACAGAAGTTGTTTCCGATAAGATTCCTGCACTTCTTGCATTCTTCCCCGAAATCGCACTTCACATCACAAGACCCATCAGATGGGACTCTGACCACGTTGTGCTTTTCGACGACGAGACAAGAGAGATGGCAAAGGAAATCGTAAGAAACGATGCTCTTGACAGAGTTTATATGGCTCTTGACTATTTTGATGCTTCCATTAACCGTATCGCAGCTTGGTCTGTAGGACTTCGCAGCTGGCAGAAGGCACTCCTTATGGCTATGTGCACACCCAATGCAAAGTTCAAGGCTCTTCAGGACGAAGGTAAGCTTACAGAGCTTCTTGTTATGCAGGAAGAAGTTAAGACACTTCCCTTCGGCGATATCTGGGCTGAATACTGCGAGCGTTGCGGCGTAAAGGGCGATGCTTCCTGGTACGACGAAGTTGTGGCATACGAAAAGGACGTTCTTTCCAAGAGAGCATAAAATTACATATAAGAAAAAAGATGGACGGTTTTCCGTCCATCTTTTTTGTCATTCTGAGGGAATTTATGACCGAAGAATCTGAAACATAGAGCCTTCAATCAGCTTATATCAAGCATATCCATATACTGGTTTCCGTTTTCGGCAATATAGTCCTTTCTACCGTCTAAGTTGGAGCCCAAGAAAAGCTCAAACATATCTGCGGTTTCCTTGGCATCGGAAGGCATAACCTTTATCAAGCGTCGGGATTCGGGGCACATTGTGGTAAGCCACATCATTTCCGCTTCGTTTTCACCGAGTCCCTTTGAACGCTGGATAGTATATTTAATACCTTCGGCATCTAAAGGAGCTAAAATCTCGTTCTTTTCGTTTTCGTCATAGGCAAAGAAGGTTCTGCCCTTTTTCTCCTTGGTGTTGATTTCAAAGAGGGGGGTTTCTGCAATAAACACCTTTCCTTCCTCAATTAAAGAGGGGGTGAGAATGTAAATCATTGTTAGCACAAGGGTTCTTATCTGGAAGCCGTCATAGTCGGCATCGGTACAGATGATGATTTTGCTGTAGTTAAGGGCATTTATATCAAAGTCGGAAAATTCCTTATTTAATTTGGTCTTTGCTTCGATTCCGCAACCCATAATTCGTATAAGGTCTAAGATAATGTCGCTTTTGAAAATCTTATCAAAGTCAGCCTTTAAGCAGTTAAGAATCTTACCTCTTATTGGCATAATTGCCTGAAACTCAGCATCACGGCTCATTTTACAGCTTCCTGCCGCAGAGTCACCCTCTACTATAAAGAGCTCACGACGTGAAACATCCTTAGTTCTGCAGTCGATAAACTTCTTTATCTTTGTTGTAACGTCAAGGGAAGATGAAATCTTCTTGCTCTTTAAGTTTACTCTGGTACGCTCGGCTGTTTCACGGCTTCTCTTATTTAAGAGAACACGCTCTGCAATCTTATCTGCCTCGGCACGGTTTTCGATAAAGTAAACCTCTAAGTTATGCTTTAAGAAATCAGTCAGTGCTTCTTTGATAAAGGCATTGGTTACAGCCTTCTTAGTCTGGTGTTCATAGCTTGCGATGGTGGAGAAGGAGCTTATTATGAGGATAAGGCAGTCTGCAACATCGTTAAAGGTTATTTTTGATTCGTTTTTCTGATACTTGTTTGACTGGCGAATATACTGGTCTATGGCATAAACCAAAGCGGTTTTGGTAGCTGAATCGTGAACGCCGCCGTATTCAAGAAAGCTTGAATTATGGTAGAACTCTATCATGGGGTCCGACGGTGTAAAACAGAAAGCTGCTTCCATTCTTACCTTGTATTCAGGCTTATCAGCCCTGTCTCGGCCGCTTCTCTCGGATTCGATATAGCGAATGGCTGTTTCTGCATTTTCACCTGCCAGTTCCTCTGCATGGCCCTTTATGCCTTCGGGATAGCAGAATTCGTATTTCTGCGTACCTTCTGCTGTTTCATCAAAAAGAATAAATGTAAGACCTGCATTGACAATGGCCTGACGTTTTAACGTCTCCGTGAAAAATTCAATTGGAATATTAATATCTGTGAAAACCTCGAGGTCGGGACGCCATTTCTGAATGGTGTAGGTTTTCTTGAAATTGGTTTCTATTTTTAAGAGGCCGCCTACATTTTCACCCTTTTCAAAGTGGAGGGAATAGATGTAGTTGTCACGGCATACCTCAACGTCCATATATTCGGAGGAATACTGTGTGGCACAGGCACCAAGGCCGTTTAAGCCTAAGCTGTATTTATAAGTGTCCGAGTCATTGCCGTGGTATTTACCGCCGGCGTAAAGCTCGCAAAATACAAGCTCCCAGTTGTAACGCTCCTCTTTTTCATTGTAATCCAGGGGAATTCCGCGTCCGTAGTCCTTTACCTGAATGGAATGGTCGGAAAAACGGGTGACCTCAATTACTTTACCGAAGCCTGCTCTGGCCTCGTCTATGGAGTTGGAGAGAATTTCGAAAAACGTGTGTTCGCAGCCTTCCAGACCGTTGGAACCCAAAATATTACCGGGATTATATCTTACTCTCTCGGCACCCTTAAGGCTTTGGATGGCCTGGTTATCGTAGGTGTTTTTTGCACACATGGTTTGTACCTCTTTCGTTAATTTTATGGGATATAAAAAGCTTAATGGGCGGATATAATCCGCCCGTTGGTTTTATAATTCTGATACTGCGGGTGCTTCCGTTACGGGAGCAGTTGTTTCGGGAACCGCCGGAGTCTCTGTTACAGGCGTACTTGTTTCAGGAACTGCCGGAGTCTCTGTTACAGGAGTGCTTGTTTCGGGAACCGCCGGAGTCTCTGTTACAGGCGTACTTGTTTCGGGAACTACCGGAGTTTCTGTTACGGGAGCAGATGTTTCTGGTGATTCGGTAACAGGAGCATTGGGATCGGTAACTTCGGTGGAAGCTGCAAGCTCTGCATTTGTTCCGACACGCTTAACTTCTTTGTGAGCCATATAATAGCTTGTGGATTCTAAAGTTCTTGATTTAACTTCTCCGTCAACGGATACGATTCTGTAAACTGTGCACTTTGAACCATTGGAACCCTTTTCGTCTATTTTTTCTTCTCCAAGGGGGAGAGTGGGGTCTTCGATAGTATCTGTTGTATAAGGAACGGCAGAAATACCTGTGGTTTCAAAAGATACTTCGAAGTTTTCTGTTTTGGTTCCCACAATTTCGCATATAACCTGTTTGCTGTCTGTGGTGTAAGCAACAATTTTTACGGGAAAGTCAGTATCGTTGGAGAATTTGAAATCAACAGTGCCGTAGTCAACTGTGGCATCAAGTCCTATGGGAACATATGCAACACGGAACATATGGCAAAGTCTTTCTTCTATCTTAAGGTTAGCCTTAAGAACTGATACATAAAGAGTTGATGAAACCTGACAGATGCCGCCGCCGTATTCCTGAACTGTCTCACCGTTAAGATATGCACCTGCCATCTTATAGCCTGCGGCAGCTGTACGTCTTCCAAGGGTATCGTTATAGGAGAAAACTTCACCGGGAAGAAGGATTTTTCCGTTGCAGCTTGATGCTGCAAGAGCCACGTTATGTGATCTGTTGGCACCGCTTGAAGAGTAGCTTGTGGTATATGAACTTAAAACATCACGGAAAAGTGCTTCTTCAAGTTCGTCTCTTGTATATTTGGCAAGCTCAATTGTAGCTGGGATTTCAAAAGTTTCACCGGGTTTTGTGTGCTTTTCAATAAGTTCCTTGGCAAGTTTTGCATTAACAGTAACCTTGTCGTTTCCGTCGGTTATTTTTATGTTTCCGTCGGCATCTCTGTAATATGAAGCGGAAACAGCTTCTTTGGAATATTTATCTATAATAAGGTCAATGTCAAGGGGAATGGGGTCGATGTTTTCAATTACGAAAGTAACAGAAGAAAAGTCAAGGTTTTTCATTGCATCGGCAAGAGTTTCTCGTGCTGTTACGGGATTGATTGTGCGTGCACTTTTGCCGTTTGTAACAATGATTGCATCTTCTGTGAATTCATAGCTTGCCTGAACGGATTTGTCATAAGATGTAAAAGAAGCCATGGTTTCGTCGAATATACGGTTGTTGATGTGAACGGAAAGCTCATGCTCTGTTTCTATGCCGAAAAGCGATTTAATGGCAGGCATGATAGATGAGAAAAATCCGTCATGACCGTAATTATAAGCATTTTCAGCGGAGAGGCGACAATCATAGTCCGCACCGAATTGTGAATATGTAGCCTCTAAAACATCGTCGCCTGCAGTTATAATTATCTTTTCGTCCTTTATCACACTTATGCGGTCAAGGAGTTTTTCTTCAGCCTCATCTATGGTGCAACCTGAAAGGTCAACACCTCCCACGGTTACGCCTTTAAGTATAGTATCGCTTCCTGACTTTACAAGAGTTAACGTAACAGTTGCGATTATGAGGAGCAAAATTACTGCGACAACAATTATTGCAATAATGGGGCCCTTTTTATTTCCTGATGAGTTTGTAAATGCCATTTGTTGTTCAATCCTTTCTCGATTTATGTTAAATATACTTGAATTTCAAAAAATATATTGCTACATTATATTATAACAAAAAAATATAGGGTTGTAAACAGTTATTTTATATAAAAAAGAATAATATTAGGCTGTGCAAATAATGAAAACGTAAAAAGTTTCATCGACTGTTAATGTGCATATATGTAAATTGACGTCTGAAGGCTGTAGGAGATAACCCTTCGTGATATTTGAAAAAGTTTATAAAAGCGTTAGAATTCACAAAGTTGAGGGATGCAGAGATTTCCTTTACGGAAAGGTTTGTGTTGGATAAAAGATTTTTGGCCGAGTTCACTATGGCACGGTCAATCAAAGCTTTTAAGGCAAATCCGCAGTGCTTTTTCGTGAGCCTGGAAAGATGTTCGCTGCTGTAGGAAAAATGGGTGGCAACTTTTTCGGCAGTAAGTTCGATTGTGGCGTTTGCCTGAATGTAGGAAAGAGCTTCTCTTACAGATCTTGGTAAAGTTTCTCTGCTGTTTTCGTAAGTGAGAAGTGAAAGAATATGCATGAGAATGGCATCTTTCAATCCCTGATGTACGCCGGGAACCAGGCTGTAGTGCATAAGTTCCCTGAATAGATGAGGAGATGAAAAGTTCTTTGCAAAGCACGGAGCATCAATTTCTCCGTCATGGTAAAAGTGCAGCCAGTAAAAGGAAACAGGACCGTTACTTGGCTTAAGTCCTCTGTGCATAATTCCTGCCTTCAATATTGCCGCTTCTCCTTTTTGGAGGATGATGGGGTTGCCATCCTCTTCTAAATATATATCATTTTTGAGATTGTAGATAAGCTCATGAGTTTTCTCTGTCCGCTTGGGATGAATCCACAAAACATCCGAATCAAACAATCCCATGTAATCGAATTTCATATCAATTTTTCACACCTTTTATCTGTTTTTGATATCTTGTCATAATGCAGGAAAAATTATATAATGAATTCAAAGAAAAGTCAATAAAAAGGGGGATTTTCCATGAATTACATGAAAAATAAAAATGTGGAAATTACCGGCGGATACTGGAAAAGCAAGGAAGAAATAAATCGGAAAATCACAATGGATGCAGTATGGATCCGCTTTTCTGAAACCGGAAGAATAAAGGCTATTGCCTTTAACTACGAAAAGGACGAAGATTTTACCGTGCATCACTTCTGGGATTCGGATGTTGCAAAGTGGATGGAAGCGGCAGCTTATTTCATAGGAAAAGGATATAACGAATTTTCTGAACGAATGGAATATCTTGTTGACGGGATAGTAAATAATCAGATGGAAGACGGATATTTTAACTCTTTTTATCAGTATCCCGGGAAAATCGGCGGACGCTTTGCCGACAGAAACATGCATGAGCTTTACTGTGCGGGACACTTAATGGAGGCAGCATGTGCATATTACGAAGCGACAGGAAAAGACAGATTTCTAAGAGCGATGGAACGCTATGCCGACCTTATAGAAAGGGTATTCATAAAAGAAGAAAGTGCTGCATTTTCAACCCCGGGCCATGAGGAGATAGAGCTTGCTCTTGTGAAAATGTATAAAACCACGGGAAATGAAAAATACCTTGATATGGCAAAATTTTTTATAGATAAAAGAGGCACAGATAAAAAAGATTACGGAGACAGATGGGGGATTGTTGGCGTAGGCCTTTATTCCCAGAGTCATATTCCCGTAAGGGAACAAAAAACAGCAGAAGGTCATGCCGTAAGAGCTACATATCTTTATTCAGCCATGGCTGATGTTGCAAAAATCTGTGGCGATAAAGCTCTGAAGGAAGCTTGCGAAAAGATTTTTTCGGACATTGTAACTAAAAAAATGTATATAACCGGCTCTGTTGGCTCGGGACGCCTTGGCGAGGCGTTTACCGTAGACTATGATTTGCCAAATGAGACGGCCTATGCGGAAACCTGTGCAGCAATCGGCCTTGCGTTTTTCGCAAACCGTATGACGGAACTTGAAAAAGATGCTTTTTATGCCGACGTAGCAGAGCGGGCTCTTTATAACGGAATGATGTCGGGCCTCGGAATAGAAGGAGATGACTTCTTTTATACAAATCCTCTTGAAATTTGTTTGTTGCATCATGGCAAGGATGTTTCCGTTAAGGAGTCTGAATGGCTTCCCATAACACAAAGAAAGAAAATATTCGATTGTTCCTGCTGTCCGCCTAATCTGAACCGTGTGCTTGCCTCGTTTGGCGGTATGATTTACGGATATGAAGGGAAAACGGTTTATGTGAATCAGTTTGCAGAAAGCAAAGGGGATGAAAACGGACTTTGGATAAAGCAGAAAACCAATTACCCGAATGACGGTAAGGTTATAATAGAAAGTAATGCCGAAAGGCTTTGTGTAAGAATTCCCTCCTGGTGCACGAAATTTACTTCCGATGTTCCCTTTAAGGAAGAGAAGGGATATGCGGTATTTGACGGAGGATGTGCGGAAATAAACATGGAGATGAAGCCTGTGATTATCGAAGCAGATCCGAACATCAGGGATAATTATGGTAAGGCGGCACTCACATTTGGACCGATTGTTTACTGCCTTGAAGGAGTGGACAATAAAGATATTTTTACTGCAAGACTTTTAAGAGACAGCGAATTTTCTTTAGAATATGACGAAAAATTCATGTTGAAGCGAATAAAGGCTAAAGGCGAAAGAAAAATAGGCACGGAAAAGCTTTACTTTGCAATGAATAATGAAAAAGAAGAGGTAACACTTGATTTTATTCCTTACAGTTGCTTTGCAAACAGAGGAGAGTGCGATATGAGGGTATGGATTGATTTGACATAATGCACTAAAAAACATTTAAAATGCAATTTTGATAGGCAAAAAAACAAAAAAATCAATCTGTTTATTTATTTTTATAAAAAAAGCTTGCATAAAAATAAAACAGGTGGTATAATAGAGAACGATTAAAATATTGGAGGTAATATTTATGAAAAAGTTATTGGCACTCATGCTTGCTCTTCTTATGGTATTCGCATTCTGCGGATGCGGCGAAGAAGCAGTAGAGGAAAACACAGAAGAAGTAAAGGTTCTTACAATGGCAACAAATGCAGAATTTCCTCCCTTCGAATATCTTGAAGGTGAAGAAATCGTAGGTGCTGACATTGACATTGCAATGGCTATCGCTGAAAAGCTCGGCAGAGAACTTAAGATTTCTAATATCGACTTTGATGCAGCTTTAACAGGTGCAGCAACAGGTAAGTATGATATGGCTGTTGCAGGAATCACAGCAAACGATGAGAGAAGAGCAAACATGAACTTCTCTATAGACTACTATACAGCTTCTCAGGCTATCATAGTAATGGCTGACAGCGAAATTGCTACAGCAGCTGATCTTGAAGGTAAGACTATTTCCTGCCAGGAAGGAACAACAGGTGAGCAGTATCTTCTTGATAACGGCTTTGCAATCCAGTCTTTCAAGACCGGTGCAGAAGCAATCACAGCTCTTACAGCAGGTAAGGTTGATGCTGTTGTAATAGACAATGCTGTTGCATTAGCTCTTTCTTCCAAGCAGGAAGGTAAGACAAAGGTTCTTGACGAAGCTCTTACAAAGGAAGCTTACGCAATCGCATTAAAGAAGGGTAACGACGAACTTACAGCAGAAATCGATGCAGCTCTTGAAGAACTCAAGGCTGATGGTACTCTTAAAGCAATATTTGAAAAATACGAATTGCCTTACGACGAGCAGTAAGATGATGTTGAACTTAAAAAGCGGCGTATGTATGCGCCGCTTTTTTTGAAGAATTATAAATGAAAGGTAATATGCTATGTTTACTGCAATAGTTGAATGGTTTAACAAGTGGACAGATACGCTGTATAATACGTTTATTGTCGGCGACAGATATATGACGCTGATTCGTGGACTGGAAAAAACCCTTATCATAACTTTCGGAGCCTTGCTTATAGGTGTTGTTATAGGTACGATCGTTGCCATAATAAAGGTTTTTGCCGAAGGAAATTCTAAGATGAAATTTGTTGATGTATTATGCAATATATATCTTACGGTTATAAGAGGAACGCCGGTGGTTGTTCAGTTGCTTATTGCATTTTTCATCATATTCGTTAGTGCAGAAGACGGAACATGGGTTGCAACTTTGACATTCGGTATAAATTCCGGTGCTTATGTTGCTGAAACAATCAGGTCCGGTATTCTGGCTATAGGAAAAGGGCAGACTGAAGCCGGTCGTTCTCTTGGCTTAAGTAAGGTACAGACGATGTGGCTTATTATACTTCCGCAGGCTTTTAAAAACATTCTTCCTGCGATAGGCAATGAAATGATTGCACTGCTTAAAGAAACTTCAGTTGCCGGATATGTGGCTGTAATAGACCTTACAAAAGCGGGAAATCAGATAAAGAACACAACATATGATCAGATTAATCCTATACTTTTAGTTGCGATTACATATCTTGTGATGGTAATTATATTAACAAAACTTCTGGGAATTCTTGAAAGGAGGCTGCGTCAGAGTGATAAACGTTAAAGGTCTAAAAAAAGCCTTCGGAGATCATGTTGTATTAAATGGAATTGATCAGCATATCAAAAAGGGGGAAGTTGTCTGCATAATCGGACCTTCCGGAAGCGGCAAGTCTACATTTCTTCGCTGCCTTAATCTTTTGGAACAGCCTACTGCAGGTCAGATTTTCATAAATGGTAATGACATTACGGATAAAAAGCAGAATATAAATAAACTTCGTCAGAAGATGGGGATGGTTTTCCAGCAGTTTAATCTTTTTCCTCATATGTCTGTAAAGAAAAATATTATGCTTGCACCCGTAAAGCTTAAGCTTATGAGTGAGGAAGAAGCTGAGAAAAAGGCAATTTCGCTTCTTGAAAGAGTAGGTCTTCCCGAAAAGGCGGACGCATATCCCGGACAGCTTTCCGGTGGTCAGCAGCAGAGAGTTGCAATTGCAAGAGCTCTTGCGATGAATCCTGAAGTTATGCTTTTTGACGAGCCTACAAGTGCGCTTGATCCCGAAATGGTAGGAGAGGTTCTTCAGGTTATGAAGGAGCTTGCCAAAGAAGGCATGACAATGGCTGTTGTTACCCACGAAATGGGATTTGCAAGGGAAGTTGCAGACAGAGTTTTATTCATTGACGAGGGAATCGTCATGGAAGAAGGAACTCCCGAGGAAATTTTCTCAAATCCGAAGAATGAAAGAACAAAATCATTCTTAAGCAAGGTACTTTAATAAAAATTAAAAAGGCTGCGTTCGCAGCCTTTTTGTAACCGTTGGAATGGTGAAAATATGATATTGATTATTGCGGAAAAGCCGAGCCTGGCAAGAAATATAGTTTCGGCAATCGGAAAAATGAACAAAAAGGGTGGATACTTTGAAGGCTCAGGTTATGTTGTTACCTGGGCTTTCGGGCATTTGTTTTCCCTTGCCGACATAGAATACTATTCTCCTTCGGAAAGTGGCAGGTGGTCGATGGAAAACATTCCCTGCTTTCCTGAAAAATTTCATTTCGAGCTTAAGCATGACAAGGGAGGAAGTGTGGATTCCGGAGTTAAAGGTCAGTTTGAAACTATAAAGATGCTTTGCGGAAGAAGCGATGTTGATACCATAGTAAATGCAGGAGACTCTGACCGTGAAGGTGAAATCATCGTAAGAATATGCGTTGATAAGACCGGGGTTAGCGGAAAAGCCTTCAAAAGACTGTGGCTTCCCGACCAGACGGAAGAAACAATATCCGAGGGTCTTAAAACAATGAAGGATGAGACTGAATATGATTATCTTGCATCAGAAGGTTATGCGAGGACTTATATAGACTGGCTCTACGGTGTAAATCTCACAAGATATGCATCTCTTAAAACCGGCACATTGCTTCGTGTGGGAAGAGTAATTGTACCCATTGTAAAGGCGATTTATGACCGTGATATGGCAATCAGAAATTTTGTGCCGGAAATTTATTATGCGCCGCTTTCAAAGTGCGAAACCAAGGGAGAAGAAATTGAACTTTTAAGCAAAAAGAAATTCTCCAAGGATGAACTTGCCGAAGGTGCGGAATATTGTAATAAGCTGAATTCTGAAAAAGCAATTGTTAAGGAAAAGAAAACAAAAAAGGATATCCTTTCGCCCGGTAAGCTTTATTCTCTTACAAAGCTTCAGAATGTTTTGGGTAAAAAATATAAAATGAGTATGGATGAAAGTTTAAGAGTGCTTCAGGGACTTTACGAAAAAGGATATGTAACTTATCCCAGAACAAACTCTGAATATCTTGCCAAGGCTGAGGCGGGGAAAATTAAAAACATAATTTCAGCATTCTGTAACCTTGGATACGATCTTGTTTTTAAAGATAAGAAAACCATATTTGACGATTCGAAAATCGAGTCTCATTCGGCACTTACACCTACACATAAAATTCCAAAGAAGGAACAGCTAACAGATGCGGAGTATAAAGTTTACAGCACTGTTATGCGTCGCTTTGCGGCAGTTTTCTGCAAGGAAGAATGTAAGGTGGAGAAGACAGAAATTACAATTGCAGTGGGAGATATAGAAACCTTTACGTTAAAGGGTGTAATAATGAAAGAGCCGGGATGGACAAAATATGACGATTACGGCAAAAAGGATAAAACTTTGCCACCTTTGGAAAAGGGCGACGAGGTGAATACGGAGTTTATCCTGACAGAAAAGGAAACTTCTCCTCCTAAGCATTATACCATCGAAACTCTTAATAATTATCTTAAAAATCCTTTCAAGGATGACCTGGCTGAAACAAAGGATGAAGATGATGCGGAAGAATACCGAGCAATCTTTGAAGGCCTTGAGCTTGGAACAGAGGCTACAAGAACAGGAATAATAGACAATGCAAAAAAGAGCGGATATATCGCTCTTAAAAAGGATGTTTATACCATACTTCCCGGCGGTGAATTTCTGATAGAAGCACTCTCTAAAATGAACATTAGCATGGACAAATACAAAACCAGTGAGCTTGGAAAGGCTCTTAAAAAAGTTTTCAGGGGAGAAATGGAAATTGCCGAAAGTGTGGAAATCGCAAAGGCTGAAATTGCAGAAGTGTTCAAAAAAGATTCTGCACCTCCTGAAAAAAGCTCCGATACCGGATTTTTCGGAGATGTGGCAGGAAACTGCCCCATGTGCGGAAAGGAAGTTATAAGAAACCGCTTTGGCTATGGCTGTCGTGGTTATAAAGAAGGATGCTCTTTTAAAGTGGGAGAAACTATTTGCGGAAAAACTATTTCGATGGCTAATGTGAAGAAACTTCTTGCAACCGGAAGAACCTATAAAATAGAAGGTTTTGTTTCGAAAAAGAGCGGGAAAAGCTTCGATGCGTATCTTAAAATAGATAAAGACAAAAAGGTAGTATTTGATTTTAACGATTAATAAATTAAGAAAGAGGGATGACTATGCTGATTAAGACTGTTACAGATGAAAAAATTGAAGGGGTAAAATTATACAACAGCTATTGCCGTGAAGAAGGCGCGGAAAACTTCTCCGAATTTGAACTTAACCTTGTGGAGATGGAATACGATGCTGCCTTTGCCGAAATGCTTAAAGATGAAATTGAGAAATATTATATGCACACCGTATTTACTTACGATTACGAAAGCAGTAGCGATGCGGGGGACGGGCGAGAGGATTATTACACAGAAGAAGGCGATGAAAAAATAGATATTGATATGTGCATAGTTAAAGACGGCAGGCTTTTTGGAGTTATGTGCGAAAGCTTTGAAATACAGAGATTCTTGCTTCTTGATTGCCCGGAAACCATCATTAGCCATCCGGGAAATTACGGGGGCAGGAATTATCACTTTTACAGAAACAAGTGCTTTAAGCTGCTGAAAAAATAATTTTAGAAAAAGTATCATAAAAGATTAAAGGTCGCGGCAATTTGCCGCGACCTTTTGATGTCATAAGGAAGGTATTCTTTTTATATATTTTTGAACCTTGTTACATTTTCAAGATAAATTGCGTCTCTCGCATCTTCTTTTTCGGTTACAAATTCCACGTTGACGAGTTTTAAGTTGTCAACATCCCTGGCGATGAGTCCGAATGCGGGAGGCCTGCGTCCGTAGCGTATGCTTTCTGCATAGCCTTGGCGTACCTGAGGAACGGGATTTTGTTTCCAGTCCTCGCATCCTCCGCCGGGGAGGGATAAGAAGATATTTGAAAGGGAAATGTTCTTTATGATACTGTCGGGCTGACCGATTATAAGGGCGGGAGTTGTTACGGGCATCTGGGTCACATCGTTTTCCGTGTGACAGTCATAGTTCCATGTGGGACCTTCCCAGGCTACATAAGGACCTGTTGCTGTAATGTTTGAGAAAGAGATATTTCTGATTTCGCCGACCGTCGTACCTTCCGGGCCTCTTGCACGATTCATAACAATGAGCATTAAAGGATTACCGACGTTTCTCATTGAAATGTTGGAAACTGAAAAACCTTCAATCAAAGCACCGTCAATACATTCAAGGGCAATTCCTGAATAGCGGGTGTCATAAATGGTACATCCTGTAATGGTAGTGTTTATGAAAGCCGTATTGGACTCCGTTCCGAATTTTATGGCGTTGCAACGGCTTTTTACCACGCAGTTTGAAATGGAAAGGTTTTCCATAGCCTTGAATTTTCCCAGAGTAAAGGAGCTTTTGGGAACGATGCCGTCATCCCCTGCATCTATTATACAGTCGGAAATAACCACATTTTTACAGCTATCGGGACTTATACCGTCAATGTGAACGAAGAGGTCAAGTCCTGTAACTCTTACGTTTTCGCAGCCTGCAAAGTAAACTGCAAGGTCTGTTGCATTTATCATGGTAAGGTCACGGATTACCACATTCGTACAGTTTTTGAAAGCCACTATTTTGCAACCTCTGTTCCAATGCGGTTGAACTTCCCAAATGGACTGCATATCTATTTTCCCAAGGCCTGTCAAGGCAATGTCTGAAACGGAATCGGCATGAAATAAGCTGTGATGGAAGAAGCTGTGGCTTCTGTCCTGATATACCGTGTTTGAAGCATCATCTTCAAGTGGTTCAAAATCTTCGGGATTTTTGCTGCCTAAAACAGTTGCACCTTTTTCGATATGTATTTCAACATTATTCTTAAAGTGTACTGTACTTAAAACAAAGCTTCCGCCGGAAATTAAAACCCTGCCTCCGCCAGCCTCGTAGCATGCATCAATTGCTGACTGGACCGCTTTTGTGTCTAATGTTTTTCCGTCGCCCTTTGCGCCGAAGTCTTTTACGTTAAACATAAAATCAACCTTTCATTATTATTTTTTGACCGCAATAGTTGCAGAAAATACTGTCTTTGTCAATTTCACATTCGCAGGCAGGACATATATATCCAACCTTTACGGGAATAGAAGTGGGAACTTCTTTTTTAAAAGTTTTTATAAAAATGCCGGAAGCGACAAGAATGATTCCGGAGGCGATAAAGATTATGCTTAATAAGGGAATGGAGTAATTTGTAAGGAAAGCAGAGACGAAGGGAAGAAATGGAAGATATTTTACCGGGTGAAGTGTCATTGATATGGTGGGATCATCAGGACCTTTGAAGCTTGCACTTCCGGAATATTCACTTCCCGTAGATGTATAATAATGATAATCAATTTCCGTAAGATAAGTTTCGTTTCCTGAAGGAGTGAATGCGACATTGTCGCATACAGCCGTGGTCTCCAAGCCGAAAAGAAATGTGGCGGGATTAAGAAGACCGGCAATTAAAAGAAGCAGACCGAAAGTAATTAAGGCGGTTTTCAACATGGTTTTTAAAAAGCTTCTTTTCATATTAATCAAATCCTTTCTTTGATATATTTAAAGCTTACTTTTATTATAACATTGTATGTCGGATTTTGCAAGGAAAAGCTTTCTTAGGTCGAAAATAAAAGAAAGGAAAGAAAAAGTTTGTCAAAAGGACTTGACGAAATATGAGCTTTATGGTAGAATTAAGAAAAAATAAGAGATAGAGGCGCGAAAGCCAAGAGTATTTCCGGTAAAAACTTCGGGCAGAAGAGGGGAAGAAAGGGGCCTTTGCCGAAGCAGGAGAAATAGCCACGTTTTTTCTGCTGGGTCAATGCAGAATATGTATTGAACTGTCGCATCTGCGGAGTGCTATCGGGGAATTGACTAAAATTTACTGCGGATGAACTATGCTTCTTCCGCTTATTTATTTTAAAAATACGGAGGTATGTAAAATGAAAAAGGCAAAAAATCTCAAAATTTTCTTCAGCCTTATGCTCGTATTTACTGTTATGGCATCTATGCTTATGACAGTTATGGCAGAACCTGAAGAAACATTAATCGGCGAGGATGCGGAAGTAATTGCAGAAGCCGAAATTCCGGCAGAAGAAGCCGCTCCCGAAGAGGTTGCGGAAGAAACAATCGAAGAAGAATTCGACGCATGGGGTTATATTGACGGATATTCCGACAACGTTACAGGCGACGAAAACTTCGATGAAAACCTTGATAAGGCTTTAGCTGTGGCGAAAGAAGAAATTCCTGTTTATGCAACATGGCTTTCTCTTCTTCCTCCCATCATCGCAATTGCACTTGCACTCATCACAAAGGAAGTTTATTCTTCTCTCTTCATCGGTATTGCATCAGGTGCACTCCTTTATGCAAACTTCAATTTCACAGGAACACTTGACCATCTTTTCCAGGACGGATTCATTTCATCCGTGGCAGACTCCTATAACATCGGTATTATAATTTTCCTTATTGTACTCGGTGCTATAGTTTCCCTTATGAATAAGTCAGGCGGAAGTGCTGCATTCGGAAGATGGGCATCTACTCACATTAAGTCCAAGGTTGGAGCACAGCTTGCAACAATTGCACTTGGTGTACTTATCTTTGTTGACGACTACTTTAACTGTCTTACAGTTGGTTCTGTTATGCGTCCCGTATCCGACAAGTTCAAGCTTTCCAGAGCTAAGCTTGCTTATGTAATCGACGCTACGGCAGCTCCTGTATGTATCATTGCACCCGTATCCTCCTGGGCAGCTGCAGTTGCAGGCTTTGCTCCCGAAGGAGAAGGATTTGCACTCTTTATAAAGGCTATTCCCTGGAACTTCTATGCAATTCTTACCATCGTTATGATGATAACTATTGCTCTTATGAAGTTTGATTTCGGCCCCATGAAGAAGCATGAAGCGGCTGCTGAAAATGGTGACCTCTTCTCTTCTGCGGATGCGGAAATGTTTAAGGTGCTTGAAGATGCAGACGAAAACAAGAAGGGCAGCGTATGGGATCTTGTTGCTCCCGTACTTGTACTTATCGTAGGCTGCATATTCGGACTTATCTATTCCGGTGGCTTCTTTACAGCAGATGCTGAAGGCTTCCGCAATTTCGTGGTTGCGTTCTCAAATGCTGATGCTTCTGTTGGTCTTGTATACGGTTCCTTCGGCGGACTTATCTTCAGCGTTATCTACTTCCTCTTAAGAAGAGTATTAAACTTCAAGCAGTGTATGGAATCTCTTCCCGAGGGCTTCAAGGCAATGGTTCCCGCTATTATGATTCTTGCTTGTGCATGGACTCTTAAGACAATGACCGATTCTCTCGGTGCAAAGGTATTCATTGCTGAATTCGTAAGAAACTATGCAGGTGCAGTAGTAATTCTTCTTCCTGCAATCGTATTCTTAATCGCAGTTGGTCTTTCCTTCTCTACAGGGACTTCCTGGGGAACATTCGGTATCCTTATTCCCATCGTTCTCGCTATCTTCAGCGGAGTTGGTGCTGAATATGCATACCTTGAAATCATCGCTATCTCTGCTTGTATGGCAGGTGCTGTTTGCGGTGACCACTGCTCGCCCATATCGGATACGACGATTATGGCATCGGCAGGAAGCCAGTCAAACCACATAAACCACGTTACAACTCAGCTTCCTTATGCTTTGACAGTTGCAGCAGTATCATTCGTATGCTACATAATCGCAGGTCTTGTAAAGAGTGCATACATCGCACTTCCCATCGGTATCGTTCTTATGATAGGAACACTTCTTGTAATAAAGGCTGTTACAAAGAAAAATGCATAATTAAAGTTAAAAGCAACCGCCCATCGGGCGGTTGCTTTTCTTTTAAAAGATTTTGGAATTTAGGTTTTCAGGTTGACAGCTTTTTTTGCTTGTGTTATAATTAAGTGTAGTATGGACAAATTGTAATTTTATATACAAGGAGGAATGCACGATGAAGAAAATTGCAATTCTTTTTATGGCAGTGCTTATCATTTCTGCTCTTACGGTTGGCGTTTCGTTTGCCGAGAGCGGTACGGTTTCTGTCACAAATGCAGAAGGCTATGCCGGAAAAGCCGTTGAGGTTGATGTGGTTATAGATGATAATCCGGGAAGCATAGCATCTGTTATGACGGTGAAATATGATACCGATGCTCTTACACTTACAAAGGTGAAGGATGCGGAAGAAATGGGGGATAACAACCACAGCGATAATCTGTCGGCTGATGAATATTATCTTTCGTGGTTTAATCCGCTGGCAGAAGAAGATTACAGCTTTAACGGAACGGTTGTCACATTAAGCTTTGAAATCGCTGATGATGCCGAGCTGGGAGACTATGACATAACGGTGGAGGTAAAGGAAGCATACGATACAGACCTCAATCCTGTTACATATATTGAAACGGCTGGAAAGATTACCGTTGTTGAAGCACCGCCTTACATACTGGGTGACATAGATATGGACGGAGAGGTTAAGCTTTCGGATGCTGTTCTTTTATTCCGTCACAGCTTAAACCAGAGCTTATATCCTGTGGATTACAGCGGAGATATGGATTTTACAGGTGACGGAAAGGTGACGATTGACGATGCGGTATTAATCTTCCGACACAGCTTGAATCCGGGATTATATCCTCTTGACTGATATAGAAAGGAATGAATGAAATGAAAAAAATATTATCAGCTATACTTTCTGTTTTAATGATAATAAGCCTTGTGCCTGCCACTGCATTCGCAGCTGCGGCAGATGCGGTTATCACCATAGTTGCAGGTGAAGCCTATGCGGGAAAAACAGTTGAAGTAAGTATATCAATAGATACCGAAAAAGAGTGGAGCTCACTTGGTTTCATATTAGATTATGACGAAGACATTCTTGTGTACGACAGAGTGTCCTATGGGGAAGTTGCCGAAAAGAACCTTTTCGGCAAGGAAAATGTATACGACCCGTCAACCTCTTATGTTGCTGTAGGGTTTGCGTCTGCGCAGGCTACATCCGGCGAAATCATTACTCTTACATTTACGGTAGACGAAGATGCAGAAGAAGGCGATGTGTATGTTTCTGCTACAGAGATTAATTTTGAATACGATACCCTTACTGCAGAAGCATCAAGCGATGCTGTATCTGTAAAGCGTTATAACTTCACAGGCCTCACCTTAAAGGGAGCCACCTACACCTATGACGGTAGCGAAAAGGAAATCCTTGTTACAGGTACTCTTCCCGAGGGAGCAGAGGTAGACTACGAAGACAATAAGGGAACAGATGCGGGAACATATAAGGCAAAGGCGATTGTTACTAAGAAGGGCTACAATACCCTTAATCTTTCAGCTGATCTCGTAATAAAGCCCGCAATGCTTGAAATAAAGGATATGTCCGTTAAGGATAAGACTTATGATAAAACAGCGGATGCCGAGATCGTTGAAGGAACACTTACAGGAATTATCGGGGATGACGATGTTGAAGCGGTATATCCCGAAAATGGAACATTTGCTCAGGTGGATGTAAAGAGCACAGCAATAGCTGTCAGTCTTGATGAAATCACCCTTACAGGTGAGGATGCAGGAAACTACACATTAAAGCAGCCCACAGGCTTAAAGGCTAAGATAACAAAGGCTCCCATCACAGTTACTGCGGACAGCTTTGAGCTTACCGTTGGCGATGAAATTCCCGACCTTACATATAAAATTACCGAAGGTGAACTTTTCGGCTCTGACGATTTTGAGGGCGAGCTTTCAACAAGGGCAACAACCGAAGAGGAAGGGACCTTTGATATAACAAAGGGAACCTTTAAGACAACTGCAAACTACGACCTTACATTTATCCCCGGTACGATTACAGTTCTTGAAAAGCCTGTGCAGGAAATTACAGTGGCAGACTTTGAGGATGTGACCTACGGCGATGAAGGCTTTAAGTTAAATGTAGAAGAGGGAAGCAAGGTAACAGCGTCTGAGATTGTTTTTGCATCAAGCAACGAAAATGTTGCAACAATTGATGCAGAAGGCAATGTCACAATAAAGAACGCAGGCGAAACAGAAATTTCCGTAACCAAGGCAGGGGATGATACCTATGCCGCATTTAACTGGAAAAAGACTCTTAAAGTAAATAAAGTGGAAATTACAGTTAATGCAGAAAGCGGACAGGGTAAGAGAATCGGAAACGATGACCCCGAGCTTTTATACACCTACGAAGGTGAGCTTGTAGGCGATGATGCGTTTACAGGTGTGCTTACAAGAAAGAGCGGAGAGACGATTGGTTTCTATGATATTTTAATCGGAACTCTTACACTGGGAGATAACTACAATATCACATTTAACAGTGCAAAGTTTGAAATAGCCGATAAAGTGGCTCAGGATATAACGGTAGAAACTATCGGAACAAAAACCTATGGCGATGAGCCCTTTGCAATAGAAGTTACAGAAGGACTTGTTGTTTCAGGCGAAGATATCGTGTACGAATCAAGCAACGAAAATGTTGCTGTTATCGAAGACGGCGTAATTACCATCAAAGGCACAGGCTACACATATATTACCGTAAGCAAGAGAGGCGACGGTACACATAAGGACTTCTCGGATAAGCAGAAGCTTACGGTGGCGAAGGGAAATATTACAGTTGACGTAGTAGAAGGCCAGTATAAGAGAATCGGAACGGAAGATCCGGTGTTCGAATATGAGTATGAAGGTAAGCTTGCTGAAGGCGACGAATTTACCGGTGCTCTTACAAGAAGAAGCGGTGAAAAAGTTGGCTTATATGATATCTTAATCGGTACACTTAAACTTAACTCCAATTATAAAATAACATTCAACAGTGCAAAGTTTGAAATTATCGATAAGCTCAGACAGGACGTTACCGTTGATGAGCTTGCGGAAGTGACCTATGGTGACGAGGCGTTTAAGCTTGGCGTGGAAAAGGGCGATGAGGTAACTGATTCTGAGATAATCTTTGCATCAAGCAACGAAGATGTTGCAACAATTGACGCAGAAGGCAATATCACAATAAAGAATGCAGGTGTCACCGAAATTTCCGTGACCAAGGCAGGAAATGAAGATTATGCAGACTTCAGCCTCACACAGACACTTAAGGTTAATAAAGCTGAAATAAAGATTATCGTAACTCCCGGTCAGTCAAAGAAGGTAGGAAGCGATGATCCTGTAATTGCATACACCTACGAAGGAACGCTTGCGACAGGAGATGAAATTACAGGTGCTCTTGCGAGAAAAGAGGGCGAAGCAATCGGTACATATCCTGTTTATATAGGAACGCTTGATATAACAAACGGCATAAATTATGATGTTAAATTTGTTTCTGCCACCTTTGAAATAACCGAAAAGACAGCACAGACAATTACTCTCACAGAGATTCCTGCACTTACATACGGGGATGCTCCTTATGCAGTTACTGTGACCAAGGATGAAACTGCAAACCTTGAAGCATACATCTATGAATCCGATAACGAAGACGTACTTACTATTGCCGATGGTGTTATCACAATAAAGGCAGCAGGCGAAGCAACAATAAAAGTAACCGAGCCCGGAAACGATGAGTATGCATCAGGCATAGCTACACAGAAGGTTACTGTCAATAAAAAAGCGATTTTGGTTGATTCGATAGATCTTGCAGCAAAGACAGCTGTGATTGTCGGTATTTTGGATTCCGATGAAGTTGCGTTAGACTTCAATAAGCTTCAGCTTGAAATGGTCGAAGATATTGATGAATCCACATCTGTTGTGCTTGCTAAGAATTTTGTGCTTACAGGCGAAAAAGCGGTAAATTACATCTTTGCATCAGAAGCTATCGAAACAACGGTTGCCAAAAACAACATTGCAACAGTAGCCGTTACGGCAGACAAGGGCGAAATCGAAGGCGACGGCACATACCTTTTGGGTGCGGAAGTTACCCTTAAGGCAATTGCTCCCAAAAACTATAAGTTCGCAGGATGGTATCTTGACGGAGTGAAGTTGTCCGGCGATACGGTTATAACAATAGCACTGACCGAGGATAAGAATCTTACCGCTAAATTTACAAAGAAGAGCACCGGCGGTGGAGGCGGTGGCGGAACAAGCTACTGCACAGTTAAGTTTGACACCGACGGAGGAAGCACTGTTACATCGTTCAAGGTTGAACATGGTGCCGTCCTTGGCGATGTTACAGCTCCTACCAAGGAAGGCTATGAATTCGGCGGATGGTTCCTTGATAAAGAATTTACAACCGAAGTTACTGCTGAATCCAAGATAAAGGGTAATATTACTCTCTATGCACGCTGGGTTGAAAAGGCGAAGAAAGAAATAGTTCTTACAATTGGAGAAAAGGATGCAACTGTATTCGGAGAAGGTAAGGCAAACGATGTTGCACCCATTATCAGAAACGACAGAACAATGCTTCCTGCAAGATTTGTCGCAGAGGCACTTGGAGCAACGGTTACATGGAACGAAGAGACAAGAAAGGTTACAATAACTAAGGATGAACTCGTAATTATTATTACCATTGATTCCGATAAGGCAACTGTTAACGGCGAGGAAGTAACACTTGATTCTCCGGCATTCATTGAAAATGACAGAACATATACCCCTGTAAGATTTGTTGCGGAAGCACTTGGTGCAAATGTTGCATGGGAAGAAGAGACACAGAAGGTAACAATTACCGTAAAATGATGCACATGAAAATGGGCTGTAATTTCTACAGCCCATTTTTGAAGGATTGCGTGAAAGGAAGAAAGAAATGAAAAAACTTTTCTGTATAATTGCCGCAATAGTCCTGGTGTTTGGAATAACTGTGTCTGCAGAGGAAAGTAAAGTTACTGTTATTGGTATGAGTGCAACTGTGGGAAAGCTGGTTGATTTGAGAATTTCTCTTGCGGGAAACACAGGTCTTGATTCTCTTACGTTAGACTTGGAATATGACTCTTCCGCACTTCTTATGTATGAGATATGTGACACGGGCCTTTTGAAAGGAGCACATCACGGATATAATGAAGAAGCAGAAGGATTCAGACTTTGCTGGACTGAAGGCGGAAGTGCCGACGGAACAATTGCAATTATTACCTTTATGGTAACCGGCAATGCTGAAATAGGAAGCTATGCTGTTACAGCACTTAGTGAAGATGTATCGGTTATCGGAGGATTCGTAAAGGTATGCGAAGATACTCCGGGAGATGTTACAGGTGACGGTGTGCTGGATACAGAAGATGCCGAGGCTATATCGGAATATGCGGCAGGATGGAGTGAAACGGAAGTTACATTCGATTCGGGAGATATTAACGGAGACGGTAAAGTAAATCTGCTTGACGCCATTATCGTTGCGAGAAATGCAGCAGGTAAAGTTGGTTATATCATAGATGAAGAATGGGAAAAAGCAGAAGATACAAATCTTACCGAGCACGATTATGATGAAGAATAAAAAGACATCTGTCATTTTTGACAGATGTCTTTTTTTATTCCGGTCACAACTCGGTCGTTTCCGGAAAAATCTTTAAGCACTCGGATGTCGGTGAATAGCGGGGATAAAATGTCTGAAACATCTTTAGCCTGATCAAATCCGATTTCATAGATTAAAATTCCGCCGGGATTCAGCGAAGTGAAAGCTTTTTTGGTTATTGTGCGGTAGAAAATAAGGCCGTCATCTCCGCCATCAAGAGCCGTTAAGGGTTCGAAATCCTTTACGTTTATGCCGAGGGTGGGAATTACATCGCTCCTTATATATGGCGGATTTGATATAATTGTATCGTATTTTTCTTTAAGGTTTTCATTTAATATATCAACATGGAAAAAGTTTACGAAAGCATTATTTGCCACGGCGTTTTTTTCGGCGATGACAAGTGCTTTTTCGCTTATATCGCAAGCGGAAACGGAAACATCTTTTCCGTATTTTGCAATGCTTACGGCGATGGCACCGCTGCCTGTTCCGATGTCAAGGACACTTCCATGGCAGTTATCAATAGCGTATTCCACCAAAATTTCTGTGTCGGGACGGGGGATAAGAACGTTTTCGTCCACATAAAAAGGTAACCCCATAAATTCTTTTTCGTTTGTGATGTAGGCAATGGGTTCTTCGGCTTTTCTGCGTTCAAGATAAGTTTTATACAATTCAAGGGATTCTGTGCTTATTTCTTCATCTCTGTTTCTTAAAAGAAAAAGCCTGTCGCAGTTACAGGCTTTTTCAAGAAGAATTTTTGAATCAAGTGAGGGTGTTTCGCTTACCTCGGATAATTGCGAGGTCCCCATTATCAAAGCTTCTTTAATTACCATTTGTCGCTTTCTCCTTCTTCGGGAAGTACGGCTGTCATGGCTTTTATTGCCACCTCAATCATTTTATCATCGGGTTCTTTGGTGGTTATTTTCTGAAGCCAAAGCCCCGGCTTGCTTAAAACTTTCACAATCGGGTTTTCGCTTCTGCCTGCCCATTTGATTATTTCAAAGGAGACGCCGGCGATAAGTGGGAGACATAAAAGCTTTATAAGAATACGCTGCCAGACAACGTCAACTTTTACAAACATAAAAACAAGAATGCTGATAATAAGAACGAATACCAAAAAGCTTGTTCCGCATCTGGGATGAAGGCGGCACTGTTCTCTGCAGTTTTCCACAGTTAACGGCAGGCCTTTTTCGTAACAGGCAATGGTTTTGTGCTCAGCACCGTGATACATGAATACACGCTTTACATCTTTCTGGAGAGTGCATAAGAGAATGTAGCCGACAAAAATTATAATACGAGATACGCTTTCTGTTATACTTCTTATTGATGCCAATGTGTTTTCGTCAAGATTTTTGAAAAGAAAGGCGATGCCTTCTCCTATGAGAATGGGGAGAAGAAAGAAAAGTCCCACACTCATGAGTATTGCAAGTACGACCGAAAAGTATATTACAAAATCTTTTAACTTGTCACCGAATTTGGCTGCGAGCCATTTTTCGAATTTGGACTCTTCTGCACTATCTTCTTCAATATCCACAAATTCAGCACTCCACATGAGGGCCTTCATACTGGTAACCATGGATTCCACAAAGGAAACCATTCCGCGAATAATAGGGATTTTTTTAAAAATGCTTTTGTTTATAGTGATGTCCGAAACCTTGAGTTCAATTTCTCCGTCACTTTTTCTTACGGCCATACCCATTTTAGAGGGGCCACGCATCATTATTCCTTCCATAAGGGCACTTCCGCCGATTGAAGTTTTTTTCTGTTCCATAATATTTTCCTTTCATAGTGCTTAATAAGCTTGTTTATTATATCAAATTGCAGAAACATTTTCAAGGGGAAAATAATAAATCATAAAAAGTTTACATTTGATGATTTTGCAATTGGCTTTTTTGTGGATTTTGTGCAAAGAGATTATAGGTTATTTAGAATAAACAACCAAAAAAAATTAAAATTTGCTAAAATTTGTGTTGATTTTTTGTGCAATATAGTGTATAATATGATATACGCCTTTTTACGCTTGTAAAATACTCACAAAATTACCATTTTTTGGTAATCAGGAGCGTTTCAAGCGGGCTGCGCGATACTATAAACGTACAGGAGGTTTTAAAATGACGGCAAGAAAAGTTATGGCACTTATACTTGCAACGCTTGTTGCGGCAACGGGATTTACCGCAATGGGAGTGCAGGATGTTAAGGCCAGCGCAAGCACTACATTTGAGGCACTTGATTTTGACTACGACAGAAACAATGTGTATGCTAATTTCATAGAAAAGCATGCAGACGTAGCAAAACCTGAGGAGGAAATTCTGATATCAGCATCTTCCTTTGTGAGTGCAAAAAGCTCTGAGGGGATTTTCGCAAGGGAATCCGTTGACGGAGTAGATGATGTTGTTGAATTTTCAGAAGATGTACAGTGGGTTGAATATGAGGTTACGGTGCCTGTTGCCGGACTTTATAATATCGCCTATATGGTACGCAGCCATGAAAGCATTAAAAATGATATCGAATTCGGTGTTTCGGTTAACGGCGAATATCAATATAACGAAGCAATGACAATTCAGGCATTCCGTGGATTTAAAAATGATGAAACAGGTTTCGAAATTGTCATTGATGAGGAAGGCAATCAGTCTGCTGTGTTTGCTCAGGATAGAGGCAATGACCTTCGTCCTAAGCAGATTAAAGACATAAAGTGGAGAAATGAGTGGATTGTAGACTCTGCAGGTCTTATTGACGATCCTTTATATTTCCTTTTGAATGAAGGCGTAAACACAATCCGTTTTGAAACGGTTGGCGAACCTTTCTATATGTCTGGAATTAAACTTACACAGTTTATTCAGCCTAAAAGCTATAAAGAGGTTTCCGCTGAATATGAGGCAAACGGATATAAGCCGGTAGAATGTCAGATAAAGATTCAGGCAGAAACTGCAAATGAATTTTCTCATTCTTCTCTTTATCCTCTTTCCGAGAGAAATAATCCTCAGATGGAACCCAGCCATACCAGCAAAACAAGAATCAATGCTGCCGGAGGTTCGAACTGGGGATCAGCAAGAAGCTGGCTTAAGTGGACATTCAACGCTCCTGAATCAGGACTTTATCAGCTTGCTATAAAGTTTGAACAGAGCGACTATGTTGGTATGTTTGCCACAAGAAGTCTTAAGATTGACGGCGAATATCCCTTCGCTGAAATGAAATACTTGAGATTCGGTTATGATTCTTCCTGGCAGTTCTTAAGACCTCAGGATGAAAACGGAGAACCCTACTACATATATCTTGAAAAAGGTGAACATGAACTCCAGCTTACAGTAAGTCTTGGTGAGATGGCTTCCATTGTTGACAGACTTACAACAGCTGTATACAGACTTAATAAGGTATATTCTGATATAGTAATGCTGGCATCCACCACTCCTGACCAGTACAGAGACTATTATTATGACAGAAATATTCCTACATTGATGAGCGACCTTACCTGGGCAAGAGAAGAACTTTATGATATAAAGGAAGAAATTCTTGCTGTAACAGGAACAGGCTCCAGCCAGACCGCAACACTTGAAACTTTCGTTCTTCAGCTTGATGTGCTGATTGAAGATCCCGACGAATTCAATAAGTTGCTTGAATCCTTCAAGAATAATATAGCTTCCATCAGCCAGTGGATTATTGATAATAAGAAGCAGCCCATAAAGATTGACTACTTTGTTTTAGGCGGAGCTGAACTTGAACTTGACAGAGCATCTGCAGGTTTCTTCAAGGGATTCTGGGCAGGCACAAAGTCTTTCTTTGCATCCTTCTTTGAAGACTATGATATTATCGGTGCTGTTTCCGGCGAAGGCAGAAAGGTTAAGGTATGGGTAAATACCGGTCGTGACCAGATTAATATTATCAACAATATGGTTAACGACGAATTTACTCCCAAGACAGGCATAAACGTGCAGCTTGAGCTTGTACAGGGTAATATGATTGAGGCAACTCTTGCTAAAAAGGGTCCTGACGTTGCACTTATGATTGCAGCTGACCAGCCTGTTAACTACGCTATCCGTAATGCTCTTGTAGACCTTTCGGATTTTGAGGGAGAAACAATTGAGTGGATTGATGAAAACGGAAAAACTCAGACCTATGAGGTAAGAGGATTCACTGATGTATTCGGAAGATATCAGCATCAGAATTTCGAAGCCTTTGCATTCCAGATGAATGAACATAAGGATGAGGAAGCAGAACTTCAGGGAGAGACATGGACTTGCGAAAACTGCGGAACAGTTAATAATACAGGCATCTGCTCAACATGTAACTATAAGAAGTATTATGCATATTATGCGATCCCCGAAACACAGACCTTCAATATGATGTTCTACAGAAAGGACATTCTTGCACAGCTTGGTTTGGGTGTTCCCGAGACATGGGATGATTTCTTTGCGCTTCTTCCCGTTATAAGAAGAAACAATCTGGAGGTTGGTGTTCCTGCCGCCACAATGTATCAGATTCTTCTTTATCAGTACGGCGGAAGCTACTACACAGCAGATAAGCATGCATCAGGTCTTACAACACCCGAGGCACAGAAGGCATTTATCACAGTTGCGGACTGTTTCACAAAGTATGACTTCCCGCTTACCTTTAACTTCTATACAAGATTCAGAAGCGGTGAAATGCCCATATCTATTCAGCCCTACGCACAGTTCAATATGATAAATGCGGCAGCCCCCGAAATTCAGGGACTCTGGGATATGACAAAGGTTCCCGGAACTTTGAAGGAGGACGGAACAATCGATAACGGGCAGAACGTATCTTCTGCTGGATGCATAATGTTCCAGAACACAAAGGATAAGGATGCTGCTTGGGCATTTATGGAATGGTACAACAGAAACGAAATGCAGACACGTTACGGCGAAGAGCTTGAATCCGTTATGGGTTCTGCAGGCCGTTACGCAGCAGCAAACATTGAAGCATTCAGAAGTCTTGCTTGGACAAGACAGCAGACTAAGCTTTTGAGCGAGCAGATGGAAGCACTTACGGGTGTGCCTGAGGTTCCCGGAAGCTATTTCACCGGAAGAACAGTAACTCTTGCATTCAACGATGCTTACATCGAAATGGAGAATCCTTATAAGGCTCTTTCTGAGAGAGCAGAGGATCTCGATGAAGAAATTGCAAGAAAATACGAAGAATTCGGATTATATTGATAAGGAGGGATGAGTTGTGATTTTTAAGAAGAAAAAGAAAGACGATAGACTTCCGAACGAAAATGTAAGAAATACCTGGCTCGAGATAAAGACAAATAAGTCCAACTATCTTCTGGTTGCACCGTATATGCTCATCTTCCTGACATTTACGGTTATCCCGGTACTTTCATCAATGGTACTGAGCTTCACATACTTTAACCTTTTGGAATTCCCCGAGTGGAGAGGTTGGCTCAACTATCAGAGACTTTTCTTAGAGGACGACATATTTATGATAGGTCTTAAAAACACCTTGATGTTTGCGTTTATTTTAGGACCCACAAGCTATGTGTTGTGCTTCCTCTTTGCGTGGTTGGTAAACGAATTGCCCCCAAAAATAAGAGCGTTTATGACACTTTTATTCTACGCTCCTTCCATATGTTCATCGGTTTACACCATCTGGCTTTACATCTTCAGTGGTGACTCCACAGGTCTTGTGAACTCCTACATGCTTAAGTGGGGATGGATAAATACTCCCATTCAGTTCTTCACAAATACAAGCTATAACGTGGGAATCATCATTGTTATCCAGCTTTGGCTCAGCCTTGGTACTTCGTTCCTTTCCTTTATCGCAGGCTTCCAGTCCCTTGATAAGAGTTATTTTGAAGCGGGTGCCATCGACGGTATCAAAAACCGTTTCCAGGAGCTTATTTACATAACAATCCCGGAAATGAGACCTCAGATGATGTTCGGTGCCGTAATGCAGATTGCATCATCTTTTGGTGTAGGTGCTATCTGTAGAACGCTTGGCGGTTTCCCCAGTACGGACTATTCACTTCGTACAATAGAAACTCATATTTATGACTACGGTACAACACGTTATGAAATGGGTTATGCTTCGGCTATTGCATTCTTACTCTGTTTAATGATGATTGTGACAAGAAACCTGATGGCTAAGCTCATCAGAGTAGACGATTAAGAAAGGAGGAACAAAAATGTCAACAGATACAATGATGTCTTCAGGAAATACTGAAGTTAATGTTAATGAACTCCCCGAGCATTTAAGAGAACACGTTCCTCCGAAAAGAATGAGGGCTAAGAAGAAAAGAATCAACCGTTCACTCGGCGGTGACTTCTTCGTAATATTCTTCCTTATATTGATGGCACTCTTCATGGGCGTACCGCTTTACTATTCAATAATAAACGCGTTCAAGCCCTTGAATGAGCTCTTCATTTTCCCACCCAGATTTTATGTTGTACAGCCTACACTTGCTAACTTCAAGCAGGTATTCGATCTGGCATCTGACCTTTGGGTTCCCTTCTCAAGATACGTATTTAACAGCTTGTTTGTCAGCGTAACGGTTACCGTTGGTCACGTTGTACTTGCATCCATGGCGGCATATCCCCTTGAGAAAGCAAAGTTCCCCGGTTCAAAGGGAATGTTCCAGCTTGTACAGATTACACTTCTTTTCACAGGCGGTACAATGGCGGTTCCTCAGTACGTAGTAATGGCTCTTCTCGGCCTTGTAAATACTTACTGGGCACTCATCCTTCCTGCTGTAGGCGGAAGCTTAGGTCTTTTCCTTATGAAGCAGTTTATGAGAGGTATTCCTGATTCAATGCTTGAAGCTGCTAAAATTGACGGAGCAAACGAGCTTACCATTTTCTGGAGACTTGTAATGCCTAATGTAAAGCCTGCATGGCTTACACTTTCAATCTTCTCCTTCCAGGGTATATGGAATGCGACAGGTAATAACTTTATTTATTCGGAAGAACTTAAAATGCTTCCCACGGCACTTAACCAGATTTATGCCGCTGACGCTGCAACAGGTGTTGGTAACGTTGCCCGACAGGGTGCGGCAGCTGCCGTTGCACTTATTCTTATGATACCGCCGATTATATTCTTTGTAATCACACAGAGTAATGTCATTGAAACAATGGCGTTCTCCGGTATGAAAGACTGATAGGAGGGAAGATAAATGGCTGTTAATAAAAAACTCAATAAGGCAGCAAAAATTCTTTCCTGCCTTATGCTTACAATTGCAATCTTAGCATCTTCCTTGTTGGTTTATGCAGAAGATCCTTATCACGGATATAACTACAACTATTACGGTGAAGCATCAGCTCCTAACGGATACCTTCCCACAGAAGCTTACAACGGCTTTGAATGGAACACAGGATATCTTAAAAATCCCTCCGATATGTATGTGGATGTAAATAACTTCCTTTATATATTGGATACCGGTAACGGTCGTATCATAGTCCTTGACCCTGAGCTTAATTTAAGCAAGATAATTGACTCTTTCACAGATGAAGACGGTAACCCCACAACCCTTAAAAATCCCCAGGGTATATGCGTAACTCCCGACGGTGAAATTTATATCTGCGACACAGAAAATGCAAGGGTTATCGTAATAGATCAGAACGGTAAAATAGAAAGAAGCTACGGAAAGCCCGTATCAGACCTTGTATCCACCGATCTCATCTTCCGTCCTAAGAAAATCGAAGTAACCGCAACAGGCGATATGTATGTTCTTGCGGACAATATCGTTGACGGTGCAATGATTATTGCAGAAAACGGAGAGTTTGGCGGATTCTTCGCAACCGACGCCGTAACAGTAACAGCAGACATCATTCAGCTTATCTTCTACAGAAGCTTCATGAGTGAAGAACAGATAAAGAAAATGATGTCCATTCAGCCCGTTCCCTTCGACAATATGTATCTTGACGGTGACTTCTTATATACTGCAACTCTTTTCTTAAGAAACGAGGATCAGATAAGAAAGGTTAACCCTGCCGGAAACAATCTCTTTGCCGGAAACGAATATGGTGAAGCTTATGTGGGCGGCGGTGGCTCAGGATATGAACAGGCGTCATTTATCGACGTTAATGTCAGCGAAAAAGGCTTTGTTTACGCTCTTGACAGAAACTTCTGTAAGGTGTTCGTATACAATCAGGATAACGAACTTCTTATGATATTCGGCGGAAATGAGCAGACATTGGGTCAGTATTCTAATCCTACAGCTATTGAAACAATAGGGGATACTGTTTTAATTCTTGACGGAAGCAAAAACAATCTTACAGTACTTGAACCCACATATTACGGATCTCAGATAATGCTCGGTTCATATATGTATGAACATGGCGAATATGAAAAAGCTTTGGAACCCTGGTACGAAGTGCTTAAGCTTAATACAAACTCAGAGCTTGCGTACAGAGGTATCGCAAGAGCTGAATACCTAAAAGGTGAATACCTTGCTGCAATGGAGCATTATCATGCTGCATATGACAGAGAGGGATACTCCGAAGCCCGTGAAAAGTACAGAGGTCAGTACATAATGGATAACTTTGCTATGATAATGGGTATTATTATAGCTTTGGTTGTAATATTGGTTATCTACAGTAAAAACAAGAAGAAGATTTTTGCGAAAATCGGATATAAAACTCTTGAAGAAACCGGCTATGCAGGAATGGCTAAGTGGAAATATCCCTTCTACAACATGCTTCATCCCAGCGTAGGTATGAGCGAAATGCGTTACAACAAGAAAGAATCGCTTCCTCTTGCACTGTTCTTCGCATTCATGTGGTATGCTTCAGCGGTAATCATGCGTCAGTATGAAGACTATATCTTTAACGATACCAATATCAACAACTTGAACATCTTTATGATTTTTGCAACTACAATCGGCATTCTTCTTGTAGGTTGTATTGCAAACTGGGCAATTACAACTCTTGTTGATGGTAAGGGTACATTCAAGAATATATTCATTTACGCATCTTATGCACTTATTCCGACCACAATAGCGGCATTCATCGTGACAATCATCAGCCAGGTAATGGTTGAAAATGAAGCGGTGTTTGTAACAGCTATACTTTTCGTAGGCTATGCATGGACTGCAATACTTCTTTTCATGGGTATGATGACGGTTCACACATTCACAACAAAGAAGGCAATTCTCATGACTCTGTTAACAGCGGTGGGTATGCTTATCATAGTATTCCTTATGATGCTTCTGGTGGTTTTATACAGCCAGGTATCTACCTTTATTACAACAATCATGTATGAATTGTTCTATAAGCTTGCTATATAAGAAAGGAGAGATAAATTATGAAAAAATATATTTCAACAGTTTTAATACTTACTCTCCTTGTATCTCTTCTTACAGGTTTTTCTGCTGTTGCAACTGAGACGACAGCGGAAACTACAGAAGCGGCTGCAACAGGAACCGTTACTCTTACCGAGGCAATGAAGAATTCCTTTAAGGCTGAGATGGCTGCCAAGACTCCCGATAATGAGAGTATTGAGCCTCAGTTTACACTCATTACAGAAAACGAAAACCTTGCTCTTTATGCAATTACCGATAATGCAGAAAAGCGTATGGGTGAAGTTGCTGTATTGGATAAGGAAACGGGCTATGTATGGCGCAGTAATCCTATAGGAAACGATGCCGATATCATCGGTCAGGCATCCGGTCACGCTTTTTATAGAACTAAATCTCAGATAGCTGTATCCTTCACGCAAGGTTATAACTATTTCGATGCGAACATGTACTATGAAAGCGTTCTTTCCGACAAGGTTTCCTGTAAGGTTGAAGATGATGCTGTTAAATTTGTTTTCAAATTCAGGGAAGTGGATTTCGTAATTCCCGTAAGATACACTCTTGAGGACGATGCCTTTGTGGCAGAAGTACTTCTTAACGATGAAGAGGCACTTCTCAGCTACTCAAGAATGGGTACCATCGCTGTAGGTCACTTAGGTGAAACAGTTGAACAGGAAGTTGACTACAATATCACCGAGATTAAGCTTCTTCCTGCAATGGGTGCAACAAGCTATAATGAATCCGGTTATATGTTCATTCCCGACGGAAGCGGTGCCCTTATTTACATGAATAACGGCCGTTCCAATATAACACAGCCTTATTCGGCTCCCGTATTCGGAAACTATAAGGAAAGTAAGTCTGAAGATTATAACAGAAAAGCTTCCGATCGTTATATGCTTCCTGTATTCGGAACAGTAAAGGATGACGGACACGCACTTATGGGTGTTGTTACCGATAATGCATCTGTTTCCTTTGTAAATGCAGAAGTAAGCGGATATGAAACAGCTTATAACAAGGTTTATTCTTCCTATCTTCATAAGATTATAAAAGGTGCTGACAAAGAAGGAACAGCTCAGCCTATGAGCCAGGAACTTCGCGACCTTGAGAAAAATTATAAGGTAAAATACTACTGCTTAAGCGGGGATGACGCTTCTTATGTCGGAATGGCCAAGCGTTACCGTGAGTATCTCGTAGAAGAAAAGGGAATGAAAAAAGCTGACGATTACAGAGAAGGTGCTCTTCTCCTTGATATGTATGCCGGCGTTGAGAAGAAAACCAGTATTCTTGGTATTCCCTGGAATAAGTTTGAAGTTATGACAACCTATGAAGATATCAGAAATATTTCTGACGATATGGAAGAAGCGGGAATAGACAATGTTATCTTTAAGTATAACGACTGGATAAAGAAATCCGGCCGTAAAAAGATTCAGGTTAAGCCCAACTTTGAAGGCTCTATAGGCGGAAAGAGTGGCTACACCAAGACTAAGAATCATCTTGATTCCAAGAATATGAGTCTTTATATGAACATAGACTTCATAAACTTCTCTGAATCCGGAAACGGTTACAGCCGTCTTTCTGATTCCGTAAAGTATACTAGCCAGGCTCCCGCATATCAGTCAAGCGGAATTTCTGCTCACGTTAACATGGGTTCAAGATGGTGTCTGTTGAAAGCACCTTTGGTAAAGGAAGCAGCATTTAAGTTTGCTGACAAATGCGAAAGCGCAAATATCACAGCAGTTTCCATTGAAAATATCGGCGGAACGGTATATTCCGACGGTGCAAATAAAAACGGTCATACAAGAGGCGAGTGTGCAAATCAGTTTACTGAAATTCTTGCAGGCTACAAGGAAAGATCAATTAATCTTCTTTCCACAGAACCAAGCGAATATGCTGCTGTATATTCTGACGTTCTTGCTGATATTCCCTCAAAGGATACATATATTGAAATTGCCGATGAGGCGGTTCCTTTCTACCAGATTGCAGTAAGAGGCTACAAGACATATACAACGGAAACCGTAAATATGTCAAGTAATCCCGAAAATATTATACTTAATGCCGTTGAAAGCGGTTCAAGCCTTCTTTACAGCCTTGTTGCCGGAGAAACAACAGGACTTAAGGAAACCTACTTGAAGTATCTTTACAGCTGTAACTATTCACAGTGGAAAGAGGCTATAATCGAAGAATACACTGCTTATTCCGAAGTTATGAAAATGGTTGAAGGTGCAGATATTGACAACCACGAAAAAATCGTAGAAAACGTTTATAAGACCACTTATAATAACGGAGTGGAAGTTTATGTAAACTATTCAGACGAAGCTTATCAGACTGAAAGCGGAGTTACAGTAGAAGCTAAGAGCTACATAGCAGAAAGGGGTGAGTGATAATGGCGAAAAAAGAAAATACTGCTTCAACTGAAGTAAAGGAAGAAGTTATACTTGACAGCGAAAGAAAACCAACCAAGGAAGAAATCAAAGCGGCGAAAGAAGCGGCAAAGCGTGCAAAGAAGCAGAGAAAAGCTGCTGCAGCACTTTCTGAGCGTCAGGCGAGAGCCGGATATTGGTTCATCCTTCCTTGGATTGTCGGAGTAATCTTTTTATTCCTTGTTCCCGTTGTTACATCACTCATATATTCCTTCTGTGAGGTTGGCGTAAGAGCTGGCGGTATAAAGCTGGACTTCCAGGGAATAGATAACTATATCTATATCTTCAGAAAAGATCCTGACTTTATTCCCGCACTTCTTGACTCCCTTAAGGATATGCTTTATCAGGTGCCTATCATAGCATTCTTCGGTATGTTTATCGCACAGATACTGAATCAGAAGTTCGTGGGAAGAACTCTTGCAAGAGTAATGTTCTTCCTTCCCGTAATCATTGCATCCGGTGTTATCCTTGAAATTCTTTCAAAAACCGGTATGAGCACTTCTGTTTCCCTCAATGAATCATCAAACATCTTTACATTCCAGGAAGAGTCAGTTATCTTGAAGATTCTTAATCAGAGCGGTCTTAGCCCTGCTATTATCGATTACTTAAAGAGTCTTGTGGGTAACATCTTCGACATCACCTGGAAGAGCGGTATTCAGATTCTTTTATATCTTTCTGCTCTTCAGGGTATTCCGAAATCCTATTACGAGGTTTCATCAATGGAAGGTGCAACAGCATGGGAAGAATACTGGAAGATTACATTCCCTCTTTTATCACCCATGACTCTTGTGTGCGTTGTTTATACAATCATTGACTCCTTCACATATTATCAGAACAAGGTTATGCAGCTTATCGACAAAAACGGCGTTGCAACAGGTAATGCAGGTATTGCGGCGGCAATGGCATGGACATACTTCATCATCATTGCGGTTATACTTGTGCTTATTGTAAAGTTTGTATTTGCTAAGACTGTATATACTGAAGAGTAAGGAGGTGCCGGAATGAGACCAGAGTTATCACAGCTTAATAAAAAGCAGTTCAAAGACGAAATGAAGCGCCGTGACGAGGAAATGAAATCCAGCGGCAAAGAAAACAGTATCGGCTTAAAGCGTTTCGGCTCAGCCTTTTTCAAAAAGCAGGTAGCACATTTTATATATGCTATTTTCAGAGCATTCCTGCTTATCGGCCTTTCTTACATAGTACTTTATCCTGTATTCAAGATGCTCAGTAATGCATTTTCCGAAGACTATGTAAAGTCAGCAACAAGTATCTGGATACCCAATAATGTTGGTATGAATAACTTCGGATATGCCGTTACCTTGCTTAAGTACTGGGAATCCTTCTGGGCAAGCGTAAAAGTTGCATTGGGAAGTTCTATTCTTCAGGTTATATCTGCAGCACTTGCGGGTTACGGTTTTGCGAGATTTAAGTTTAAGGGAAGAGGAGCACTTTTCGCACTTGTTATCTTAACTATGATAGTTCCTCCTCAGACATATCTTATTTCAATGTTCATGACTTACAGAAAGTTTGACCTTTTCGGTATCCTTGATATCGTGGGACTTATAGCAGGTAAGGACATGACCTGGAACTTAATCGGTACTCCCTGGACAATGTGGATTCCCGCAATTCTTGGTGTAGGCCTCAGAGGCGGACTTTTCATCTACATTTTCAGACAGTTCTTCAGAGGTATGAGTAAGGAACTTGAAGAAGCAGCGTACATTGACGGATGCGGTCCCTTCATGACATTCCTCAGAATCATGGTTCCCAACGCTTTGTCATCAGGACTTGTAGTATTCTTGTTCTCACTGGTATGGCACTGGAACGACTACTTCACAGTATCTATGATGTATACAGCTCCCAACAAGCCGAGACCTTTAACTCTCACTCTTATGTCCGAGTACAAAACACTCGGTGTTACACTCTTCGGTGAGGGTGACGTTAACTCAACATACATTCTTAATGCGGCATGTGCACTTATAATTCTGCCTTTGCTTTTGGTATTCGCAGTTGCACAGAGATTCTTCATCGAGAGTATGGATAAGGTTGGTATCAAGGGTTAAAATGCTTATAACAAATCCGATTGCACGGCAATCGGATTTGTTTTTTTATCAATCATTTTTTTAGAAAAAAGCCATGAAAAAAATAAATAACTCTTGACAAATGCTTTAATTTATGGTATTCTATCTTTCGTGGTAAGCCCGAGTGGCGGAACTGGCAGACGCACAGGACTTAAAATCCTGCGCCCGTTAAAAGTCGTACCGGTTCGATTCCGGTCTCGGGCACCAGAAAAAAGACATCTTCGGATGTCTTTTTTCAGTTATATTTGCCTTTGGCAAGTTTATATTGCTGCACAGTTATATTCGGATTACACCGAGTGATATTGTGCTTCGCACAGTTTAATGGCAAATATAATATCACTTTTACTCTGTAAAAATATCACTCCAACGAAGTTGGAATATCACTAAAATAACCTGCATCTATTGTGAAATGCACTTTGTGCGTGAAATATTGCTTCGCAATATGAAATACGCCTGCGGCGTGTGGATTTATACCATATATAGTTTGTAGGGAAGGGGCTTGCTCCTTCCGGAAGATGTAAATTAATAGGCTATGGCTGAAGAAAGACGGCTTTTTTTAGAAAGTGGTCTTTTTTATTTTTAGTGCTTGATTTATCTCTTTGCTTGTGCTATACTGCATTCCGAGGTGACAGAAATGGACAACAATAAAAGAGTTAAGCTTGGTTGCTATTGGACCAATATTTCAATGTCTGTGGTGGGAAATATTTCGCCAATACTTTTTCTTACCTTCAGGGAGCTTTACGGAGTATCGTTTTCACTTCTGGGGCTTTTGGTGCTTGTTAATTTTTGCACACAGCTTACAATTGATTTGATATTTTCGTTTTTTTCGCATAAATTCAATATTGCAAAAACAGTTAAGCTGACACCTGTAATTACGGTGGCAGGACTTCTCATATATTCGCTGTGGCCTGTTATAAGCCCTGAAACAGCTTTTGTTGGTATAGTTTTGGGTACGGTTGTGTTCTCATCTTCGGGAGGCCTTTGCGAGGTTTTAATAAGTCCTGTAATAGCTGCAATTCCTGCAGACGATCCCGACAGGGAGATGAGCAAGCTTCATTCAATTTATGCCTGGGGCGTGGTGGGCGTTGTCATTTTCTCAACGGCTTTTCTTCTTCTTTTCGGAGCTGAAAACTGGTACATACTTTCTCTTATTCTTACAATAGTTCCTATATTTGCGGCAGTATTGTTTGCAGGGGTAAAAATTCCCGAAATGGAAACTCCCGAAAAAGTAACCGGAGCATTGAAGCAGCTTAAAAACAAAACGCTCTTAACCTCGGTTTTTGCAATTTTTCTTGGCGGTGCAGCAGAGTGTACTATGGCACAGTGGTGCTCGGGTTACCTTGAAGAGGTAACTAAAATTCCCAAGGTGTTTGGAGATATATTCGGAATGGCACTCTTTTCCCTTATGCTGGGACTGGGAAGAAGCTTGTACGCAAAAATAGGAAAGAATATAAACAAGGTTCTTCTTATGTGCTCAATTGGGGCAACTCTTTGCTATTTCACAGCGGCAGTTTCTCCGTTCCCCGTAATTACACTGATAGCCTGTGCACTTACCGGATTTTGCACATCTATGCTTTGGCCGGGAAATTTGATTGCGGCATCTGACAGAATGCCTCACGGAGGAGTATTTTTATATGCCATGATGGCATCGGGAGGAGACCTGGGAGCATCGGTCGTGCCTCAGATGCTTGGAATAGTCACCGATGCGGTAATGGAAAATGAGGCTCTTGTGAGCCTTGCATCGAAAATGGGGCTTGAAGCAGAGCAGCTCGGAATGCGATGCGGAATGCTTATCGGTATGCTTTTCCCGCTTATGGCAATCCCTGTATTTATAAGCTTTATGAAAGAAAAAAAGAAGGCGTGAAAAATCCCCGGGATGTTACATTCCGGGGATTTTTAATGCGGTTTCTATTGAAATGGCCGAAGGTTTATGGTAAAATGAAAATGCTTATATTTAAATAAGGATACGAATGAAAAGGATAATGGAAATGGGAGATAGTAAGAACCGTATGTCAAAGACGAGAAGGATATATTTTTTAAGACTTATCGGAAGAATTGTTGTATTTGCCATTGCGATTCTTACATATATATTTGATATTGATACATTTGAAATTGCAAAAGGATGGAACTTTTTCAAGGAGCCTTCGCTGCTTCATCTTTTGTGGTTTGTATGGATGTGCGATATGATATTGCAGCTTATCCCGGTTAAATCGCATATATCTATAGGTTCTCAAAAAGTGTTTGAGTCGCTTTTTAAGCCGATAAAGGAAAAAGTTAATTATAAAAATTTAAAGCAGTATATAAAAGATACTAGTGCAACCGCATACAAAGTTATGCTTATCTGGATTACTCTGACTGTTTGTATAAGCTTACTTTACTTATATGGAGTTATTGATGCCGGAATGATGGTGCTGTTGTCAACGCTTTTTTATGTGTGCGATTTGATATGTGTCCTTATCTGGTGTCCGTTCAGGCTCATAATGCATAATAAGTGCTGTACAACTTGCAGAATATTTAATTGGGATCACCTTATGATGTTTTTACCAATAATAGCAGTAAACAGCTTTTTCACCTGGTCACTTATTATATTTGCATTTGCTGTGTGGCTTATATGGGAGTTATGCGTGCTTATATATCCTGAAAGATTTTGGGAAAACAGCAATATGGCTCTTCGATGCTCGGAATGCACAGATAAGCTTTGCACGCAATACTGCAGAAAATTAAGAACAAAAACTTTGGAAAAATAGATTCTTGAATACATAATAAAATCTTCCAAAAAAGTTAAGGCGGAATTTTTAAAGTGACAGGAGTGTTTTTATGGATCACAATGAAAGACCGGTTTATCATTTTAAGCCGGAAAAGGGATGGATAAACGATCCTAACGGACTGGTCTATTTTAATGGGTATTACCATGTTTTTTATCAGCATTGTCCGAATTATGAAAAGCCCAAACTGGAGCCTGTGCATTGGGGCCATGCAAGAACAAAGGACTTTTTGACATGGGAAGAACTGCCCATAGCTCTTTCGCCGGACAAATTCTATGACAGCGAAGGTTGCTGGTCGGGAACAGCAATTGTAAAGGATGATATACTTTATCTTTTCTACGCTTCCGTGACAACTGGAACTTGTCAGTCTGTCAGCGTTGCATATTCAAAGGATGGTATAAATTTTGAGAAGTATGAAAAAAATCCTGTTATAGAAACCTATCCCGAAGACGGAGGCCCGGATTTCAGGGATCCTGCTGTTAGCTTTATAGACGGAAAATACCGCTTGGTCATGGCAACAGGACATCCCGAAACTAAAAAAGGCCGCCTGCTTATATATGAAAGTGAAGATTTGCTTAGCTGGAATTACGGTGGAATAATAAGAGAATGGGATAATACTATCTATGCAGAATGTCCTTCGTTGATAGATGAGGGAGAACGTGTTTTGCTTGCGGCGTCTGTGTGTCTGGTGGGATGGAAGCATTATTTCAGCGTGATGTACGGTAAGTTTGAAAACGGAGTATTTAAGGAATTTTTAAGTGGAAATGTGGACAGAGGTCCCGATCAGTATGCCGGACAGATATTTCGGGATCATAAAGGCAGGAGCCTTCTTATAACATGGATTCCCGGATGGGACTATCAGGGTTACGCCGAGAAAGATGTTGGCTGTATGTCAGTACCGCGTGAGATGTTTACAAAGGACGGAAAGATATACGGTTATCCTGTAAAAGAAGTCAGGCATTTGCTTACAGACAGCGATCCTTTACTTAAAATGACCGAAGAGGGTTTTGAAATTGAGAGAACAGGCAGAGAAAATGTAGTCCATAAAGGTAAGATTGATGATATAAAAATTCTCCATGACAAGTATATAATGGAAGTTTTCGTAAATGGCGGAGAAACCATTTATACGGTTTTATTGTAATTGGAAGAAAGGAAGTAAATCCATGACAGAATGGATAAGATATATACTTGAGATCGCAGGAACAATCGCCTTTGCGATTTCGGGGGCACTGGTTGCAATAGGTGCAGGACTTGATCTTTTCGGAGTAATATTCATAGGTGCCGTAACCGCAGTTGGCGGAGGAATAATGCGGGATATTCTGCTTGGAATAAATCCTCCTTCGGCACTTACTAATCTTACATGGATAGGTCTTGCGATATTTGTATCGCTGGCGGTTTTTGCTGCGGCATATATAATGAGAGAAAAATTTAATTCCGTAAAGAGTAAGATAGAACATATTAATAACATCTTTGATGCATGTGGTCTGGCAGCATTCACGGTTACAGGAGCGGAGGTTGCGATTGCAGCAGGACATTCGGATAACTTCTTTATCCCGGTGCTTCTGGGAATGATAACCGGTGTCGGTGGGGGAATATTCAGGGATATTCTGACAGATACCACGCCTTATGTGCTTAAAAAGCACGTTTATGCATTGGCTTCAATAGCAGGCGGACTTTTGTATTATTTCTTAAGCAGATCGGGACACGGGATCGCTGTGGCCGTTGCCATAGCAACAGTTGTAGCCATAAGGCTTCTTGCTACAAAATACCACTGGAGTCTTCCTAAATTACACATTGAAGAATGAAAAAAAGTCAGGCAAAGCCTGACTTTTTATTTTACTTAAAAGTATTATTTATTTCATTATGTGCTTATTTTGTGTCTTAACCATACTGATTGTTCTCATGATAGATAAGATGTCTTCGTCGGTAATGGGGAACTCGGCACCTTCTACATAAGAATCGTAAAGGTACTGCCAGAAGCTTGCCATAGTAGTTCCGCCTGCAACAGCTTCAAATTCTTCTTCAATCCAATTAATGGTGAATCCCGATTCGTAAGTGCCGGTTTTTCCGAAAGCGGCACCGGGAGTTTCGGGGCTTGAGATTATTTCGGGAATTTCCTGTGCAGGATCGATATAACGAAGTCTGATTTTTTCGTTATCGAAAAAGGCGGCACCTCTGTCACCGTAAACCTCGTAATATCTGCCGCGGTTAATTGCCATACCGCCGCTTATGCACATATTTACAACTCTGTCATTGTCACCGATAAAACGGATGCGCAAATGGTCTTCACAATCACCGCCTGCGGCTACATGATGAAGATAACTCTGCATTTCAAAGGAGGACGTTCCTAAAAGTTTAAGGGACTGGTCGATAATGTGGGGGCCCCAGTTAAGGAGCTGTCCGCCACCAAATGAGGAAATTGTCTGCCAGTCATCTCTGTGCTGGAAGTCATTCTGCTCGGTGTTGATTTCATAAATTCTGCCAAGCTTACCTGAATTTACTATATCCATAATTTTCATGAATGCATCTTCAAAACGTCTTTGCTGATGAACGAAAAGCCTCGGAGTACCTTCCTTATTTGCATATTTATATAAGTCGAGAATTTCTTCATAGGAAATGGTTGCGGGCTTTTCGAGAAGGACATCCTTTCCTGCTTTAAGGGCCATAAGAGCGTGCTTGTGGTGGTCGCAGGAGCGGGTTGCAACATAAACCATATCTATGTCATCCTGCTTAAGCATTTCTTCATATTCAGAATATGTCTTACATCCAAAGGTGTTTGCCATTCTGTTACGGCGTTCTTCAATAAGGTCGCAGGCTGCAACAATTTTATACTTATCGGAATAATATTTGCTGATTTCTCCGTTTGCCATGGGCCAGCCGATTCGACCTATACCAACGATAGCTATGTTAATTACTTTCATAAAAATGCTCCTTTTCTTATTTCATTTCGGGGAATTTATTTATTACGTTGTCAAAGCTTCTTTTAAGGCAGTCGAACGGGTCTTCGTCATAAGTGAAGTCCTGCTCAACGAGAGCATATTCACATCCTGCATTATAAAGGGCTTTTATGTAGGAATCATAATCAAGTATTCCCTCGTATATTGGACGAAGATATACTGGAACATTGTTGCAGCTTCCGTCCTCGGGAAGAGGCTTGTAGTCCTTTAAGTGAATTATTGGAAGACGTCCTTTAAGGTTATTTATAAGCTTTACAACGTCGCTTTGGGCGTGGGCTGCCCAGCCTAAATCTAGGGTGAAGCCCAGTGCATCTTCGGGGAAATCTTCTGCGATACGCTCTATTACGTCAAATCCATCGAGCTTATCAAATTCAAACCAATGGTTGTGATACATAAGTTTTGCCCCCATATCACGCATTTTAAGGGCGGCGGGAAGAAAGATTTTCTTGAATTCTTTGTATCCCTCAAGGCTTCCTCTCATTTCATTGGGCATACCGCCGATACCGATGTGATTGCAACCGAAAATTCTGTGATCTGATACAACCTTTTCCGTTTCCTCTGAAATTCTCTTTGGATCAATGTGGGTAAGAACGCATTTTAAATCATTTTTCGCAAGTTTGTCACTGAGCCACTCGGGTTCGTAAGCACAGGTACCTGAAACCTGAACCACCTTATAACCCATTCCGGCGACTTTTTCAAGGCAGTTTTCAAAGCCCTGAAGTGTGGTGGTCTGGCGAAACAATGTGTAAAGCTGTGCACCTATCTGCATAATATTACCTCCTTAAATAGCTAATACAAGCGTATATTACACCATTGATTTTTTTAAGTCAATAGTAAATTGTTTCCTTTTTTATATTGCAAATTGTGCCATTTTGTGGTATAATATTAGAAAATATATTATGGTCTTTTAAAACTTCGGAAAACAAATTAAGAGGAGAAAAAATGCTTGTTAAAAGATTCGGTCATTGTTATATAGAAGATATCTCTTTCGGACACAAGGTGGCAGAACCGCCACTAAAAAAAGACGGTCTGCATACTCACGAAATGTGCGAAATATACTGTGCTTTCAAAGGTAGCGGAAGGTATATAATCGAAGGCTCGGAGCATAAGATTGAAAAAGGAAAACTGATTTTAATGCGCCCGGGTGAATTTCACAGAGCACATCTGGATGAGGAAATGTATGAAAGCCTGGTGATAAATTTTCCTCCGGTGTTAGTTGATTCATTTGACCCCGAAAGGAAGCTTTTGAGACCGTTTTTTGATAGGCCGCTCGGAAAGAATAACGTATATTTAAGACAAAATGTGGCAAACACTGTTATATACGAACTTTTTAATAGAATGGATGAGTGCAGTGGCGATAATTACGATAACGGCATAAAGGTTAAGGCACTCCTGTTTTCGGTTCTTATGGAACTTAATTCACTTTTTGATGCAAAGCTGTACGAAGAGGTTAAAGTTAAAAACAAGCAGGCATCGGAAATTTCAGAATATATAAATTCTCATCTTACCGAGGCTTTGTCCATAGAAAAATTGTGCACTAAATTTTTTATAAGCAGGACACAGCTTAACAGAAAATTCAAAGAGGCAACGGGAACTTCGGTATGGGAATATGTTACGGCTAAAAGACTTATGATGGCAAGAAGTATGATACTTGGCGGAACGGGAAGCGTCGAGGCGGCAGCAAGCTCCGGATTCGGAGATTATTCCGCTTTTTACAGAGCATACACTAAAAAGTATGGCGTAAAGCCTTCGGATAAAACTGATACGATAAAATACAACCTGAAAGAGGAAATGTTATGAAAAAATTCCTTATTATTGACGGAAACAGCATAATGAACCGTGCCTTTTACGGCATAAAGCTTCTCACGAATTCTGAGGGGCTTTACACCAATGCGGTTTACGGTTTTTTAAATATTCTGTTTAAGAATATTGATGCGATAAATCCAGACTATATAGCAGTTGCCTTTGATCTTAAGGCTCCCACTTTCCGCCATAAGCGTTATGCGGAATACAAGGCTCAGAGAAAGGGGATGCCGGAAGAACTTTTTATGCAGATGCCAATTATCAAAGAGGTTCTTTCTGCGATGAACATAGTAATCCTTGAAAAGGAAGGCTATGAGGCAGACGATATAATCGGAACAATGGCAAAAAGATGCGAAGATTCCGGTATTGAATGTGACATTGTAACAGGGGATAAGGACGATTTGCAGCTGGCAAGCAGCACAACAAAGGTATACTTAACCGTAACATCCAAGGGGCAAACTTCAACGGACATTTATGATGAGAACGCAGTTTATGCAAAATACGGCGTTACTCCTAAAGAATTTATTGATGTCAAAGGTCTTATGGGAGATACTTCTGACAACATCCCGGGAGTTGCAGGAATTGGTGAAAAAACGGCATTTGCTCTTATAGGCGAATATAAGAGTATTGATGCGGTTTATGAAAATATTGAGACTGCAAAGCTTGGTCCCTCCGCAAAGCAAAAACTTGTTGCGGGTAAGGATATGGCTTATTTGAGTAAGGAACTTGCAACAATTGATATAAATAGCCCTATTGCAGAAACTGTTGATGAGTGTGCGGTTTCAAAATACAACAACGAAGCTCTTTTGAGCCTGTTTACACGTTTGGAATTTAAGAGCTTTATAGAGCGTTGTAAGGTGGAAACTGTATCTGAGAAAAATCTCATTTCTGCAAAAGAAATTACGGATGAATCGGAACTTAAGGGTATTTTATCAGGTATTGATGAATTTTGCTATTATCTTTTTAAAAGAGATGGGTTGCCTTGTGCAATTGCCTTTTTAAAGGGTGATGAGGTATATTATAGCGAATTTTCTGTTTCTGCATATAAGGATGTTTTTGAAAATGAAAACATTCCTAAAATTTCTCACGGCATAAAAGAGGATATTGTAATTTTGAATAAGCTTAATGTGGAATATAAAACTTATGCTTTCGATGCCGAAATAGGTGCATATATTTTAGATCCTACGGCATCGGATTATAAGCTTTCACGCCTTTCCATGGCATATCTTTCCCGTCTTACAGAGGATTTTGAAGACAAGAAATCTGTTTTAATTAACGACAATGAAAGAAAGCTTGAGCTATCTGCAGATGCTGTTATGGCAGTAAGAGATTTGAGAAAGACTCTTTTGGAAAAAATAAAGGAAAACGGGCAGGAATTTTTACTTTACGAGGTGGAACTTCCTTTAATCAGCGTGCTTGCTGATATGGAAATAACAGGCTTCACAGTTGATGCAAAAATGCTTGAGGCTTATGGAAAAGAGCTTGAACTTCGTATAAAATCCCTGGAGGACAGCATTTACTTTATGGCAGGAGAGGAGTTTAACATAAACTCTCCCAAGCAGCTTGGAACAGTTCTGTTTGAACATTTAAGCCTTCCTGTTATAAAGAAGACTAAAACCGGTTATTCCACCGATGCAGAAGTTTTGTCGGAGCTTTCGGGAAAATATCCGATCGTCGAATCGATTCTCGAATACCGCCAGATGGCAAAGCTTAAAGGAACGTATGTTGACGGAATGCTTCCATTAATCGGTGAGGACGGAAAGATTCATTCGACCTTCAATCAGACCGTAACCGCAACGGGAAGAATAAGCTCTGCAGAGCCGAATTTACAGAATATACCCGTAAGAATGGAAGAGGGAAGACGTCTTCGTAAAATGTTTACCGCAGACAGCGAAAATGAGATTTTAATTGATGCGGACTATTCACAGATTGAGCTTCGTGTGCTTTCACATCTTTCAGGGGACGCTGCGATGCAAAAGGCCTTCCTTGACGGAACTGACATTCACAAAAGATGTGCATCGGAAATTTTTGGTGTTCCCGAAGATGAGGTTACCGAGTCCATGCGTCGTCGTGCAAAGGCGGTAAACTTTGGCATAGTTTACGGAATAAGTGAATTCGGTCTCGCAAAGGATATTCACGTTACCCGTGCGGAGGCAAAGCGATACATGGAGGCGTATTTTGCAACCTATCCTAAAATAAAAGCCTTCATGGATAACACAGTGGCAGAGGCAAAGGTGGACGGAATAGTTAAAACCATGTTCGGTCGCCGTCGCTATATTCCCGAAATTTTATCAGGAAACTTCAACACCCGCTCTTTCGGTGAACGTGCGGCAATGAATACTCCGGTTCAGGGTACTGCGGCAGATATAATAAAAATAGCCATGGTAAGGGTAAGCAAGGCCCTTTCTGAGGAAACGGAAAGATGCCGCCTTATATTGCAGGTACATGACGAATTAATCGTTTCAGCACCCGTTAATGAGGCGGATAAAGCTGAAGAAATTTTAGTAAGGGAAATGGAAAACGCTGCAAAAATTGCAGTTCCGCTCCTTGCGGATGCGGGCCGCGGCTTTTCCTGGTATGATGCAAAATGAGATATGTACTTGGATTAACCGGCGGAACAGGTGCGGGAAAAAGCTTGATAAGTGCAATACTTCAAAAAAAAGGTGCAAAGATAATTGATGCTGATAAATTAAGCCGTGAAATAACAAAAAAGGGCGGAATAGCTTTGCCTGAAATAGAAAAAGCTTTTCCCGGTGTTGTCGAAAACGGAATACTTGACAGAAAAGCTCTTGGGAGAATAGTTTTTTCTGATAAGGAAAAGCTTTTAATATTAAATGAAATTACGCATAAATATATTATTAAGCTTACGAAAGAAGCTATAGAAACATCAGATGGTCTTATAGTTCTCGATGCACCGCTCCTTTTTGAAGCAGGCGAGGATAAGCTTTGCGACAAGGTTATTTTCGTGGAGGCTGACGAGGCTCAGAGGCTTGAAAGAATAGTGAAAAGGGATAATTTAAGTTATGAAGATGCAATGGCAAGAATAAAAGCACGAGATCTTGACATTGTAAAGGCAAAGTGTGACTTTGTCATAGTGAATGACGGTGATGCAGATAGACTTGAAAAGGAAACAATGGAGAAAGTATTTAAATGTGTCGGAAAGGATATTTTTAATAAATGAAGAAAATTTTAAGGCTTTTTATCCTTATTCTTATTGTGGCCGTGGCGTTTTCGTTCCTGCTTGGTAAAATCGAGGTTAAGTATAAGGATGAAATTGATATAATTGCGAAAGAATATTCTCTTGACAGATTTTTGGTTTATGCCCTTATAATGGCTGAAAGCGGTTTTGAGCCTGAGGCTGAATCTGTAAAAGGAGCATCCGGGCTTATGCAGCTTACACCGGATACTGCTCTTTGGTGTGCCGGAAAAGTGGGAGATGAAAATCTCGCAGCTGAAATAACGCTCCCGGAAGTCAACATACGTCTGGGATGCTTTTACCTTCGCTATCTTCTGGATAGATATGGAGGGGAGGAAACAAGTGCACTTGCAGCATATAATGCGGGAAGTTCCAATGTTGATGAATGGCTTGCAGACGGCACTTATTCTCCCGACGGAAAAAGCCTTACGGGAGCACCGTTCCCCGAAACAGATAATTATATTAAGAAAATAGCTTTTTATAAAAAGCTTTATACGCTTTTGTACGGAGAATAAATATGGCAAATATAATTGAAATTACTGATATAAATAATCCTTGCCTGGATGTCTACTGTCGTTTAACTGAAGCACAGCTTAAAAACAAACTTGACAGAGAAAAAGGACTTTTCATAGCAGAAAGTCCAAATGTTATAAAGTACGCTCTTGAGCGTGGATATGAGCCGGTTTCACTTCTTATGGAAAGAAAGCGAATTGAGGGAAGCGGAAAAGAAATAGTGGAAAAAGCAGGAGGAATTCCCATATACACGGCAGACGGTGAAATACTTGAAAGTCTTACAGGTTACCCTCTTACACGGGGAATTTTATGTGCCATGAAGCGTCCGGCCTTGAAGAAGCCTGAAGAAATACTGAAGGGAGCAAGGCGTGTTGCGGTATTGGAAGACATTGTTGACACAACGAATGTCGGGGCAATTTTTAGAAGTGCGGCGGCACTTGGAATTGATGCGGTGCTTTTAACGCCTTCATGCTCTGATCCCTTAAACAGAAGAACGGTGAGAGTCAGTATGGGTACAGTTTTTCAGGTGCCATGGACATACATTGGGGAGGATGCTTCCTCCTGGCCGCAAAAAGGACTTTCATTCCTTCACGAAAGAGGATTTGCAAGCTGTGCTATGGCTCTTTGGAATAACTCTGTTTCAATTGACGATGAAGGGTTAAAGAAAGAGGACAAGCTTGCAATAATCTTAGGAACGGAAGGCACCGGACTTAAAACCGAGACAATTGAATTGAGTACATATACTGTAAAAATCCCAATGCAGCACGGCGTTGATTCGCTTAATGTGGCATCGGCATCTGCGGTTGCCTTCTGGGAACTTAGGAAAAGATAAAAGCTTTGGTGCAATGCACCAAAGCTTTTTTATCGGGACATTCGTGAATGTCTCCTACATTATTAAGCAGGGGAGATTTGTAATCGCCTGAATTTGACATTCTGACGACGGAGTTTATTAAAAACTCCTATGGAAGAATCTTAAAAACGAAAACAGCGTGCAGAGATTCTTCGCTCATTTCATTCGCTCAGAATGACAGAGAGGAGAAGGTGCTCAGAATGACTGAGAGGATAAGGTGTTCAAAATGACAGAGAGGAGATTATATAAACTTTCTTATAACCTCGGCAACAAAGCCTTCGTTGTTTGTAAGGGGAGAAATATATTTTGCAGTCTTTTTCGCACCCTCGGTTGCATTTTTCGGGACTGCGGAAAATGCAGCAAAGTTAAGCATTGGATTGTCGTTTTCCGAGTCGCCCATAGCAACGGTTTTTGATAAATCGAGACCAAAATGCTCGCATACCCATTTTATTCCCTTGTCCTTTCCGTTTGCTTTTAAGGATAAATCGTAATATCCCAGTGTGGAGTGAATGGTGAAAAACTTTGAAAGCTTCATAAATTCATCCTTGCCGTCTTTTTCGGGGAAGGCAATCATCTTGGATAAGCGGATGTTGTTTTCTCTTATATAATCCTCTCCCGTGATTATGGCATCGTCCTTTGAAAAAGCAAGAAGTCTGTCCTTCTGGGTTTTCATTTCGCTTATGGGTACGTGGGTGTTGTTTTCCGGCACATTAAGTTCGTACTTCTGAAATTCCGTATCGAAATAAAAATGCCAGCCGCACTTTTTGCATATATTATAAATTTCAATGGTTTCATCTACTGTGGTGTAATTTTCAAAAATCACATTTCTTCCGTGAAAAATTGTGGCACCGAGACTTGTTATAACTCCGTCAACCCCGGTATCAAAGGAAATCTGGTCGGGAAGGCGGCTTACCGAGCGGCCCGTGTTTATAAAAACCATATGCCCCCTGGCACGGGCTTCTTTTATTGCTTTTAAGTTTTCCTCAGGAACCTGCTTTTCATCATTTGCCAATGTCCCGTCAATATCTATAAAAAATGTAAATCTATCCATACAAACACCTCTTAAGCAGTATAGCATAAAGAAATAGAAATTGCAAATGAAATGTAGTGGAGGGGCTTGCTCCTCCCGTTTATCTTAAAGGAGAAGTGAATAAAAAGGTTCCGATTGAAATAATCGGAACCTTTAATACTTATTTCTTAAGCTTATCCTTGGGAATGTTTACATAGTCAAATACGTTAACGGGCATACCTGAAGCCATTGACTTATTGGCACAGATACCTGTCATAATACTCATTGCACCGTCGATGTGACTTGCCGCTCTGTGGAGAGGATCATAAGGAGCATTGGGATTGAAGATATCGTCAAGCATAACGGGATCGCCGCCGCCGTGTCCGCCTTCTATTTTTTTGATCTCAACCTCATAGGGGGGCTGGAACTGAGGATAAACAACGATGCTTCTACCCTTTACAAGACCTTCCTTTTCGGAAGCATCCTGACCGTTGATATAAATATCCTCAACAACTCTCATTTCAACTCGTCCCTTGGTACCGGTGATGCAAACCTTAAGTCCTTCGTAGGGAGAGAAAGCATTTAATGAGTAGCTCATAATTGCGCCGTTTGCATAGTTAACAAGTACGTTCATTGTATCTTCAATGCTGATACCGTCGCCGAATACGCTCTGGTCACGAACATAACCGTCGTCCTTTTCAGCCTCCAGATACATGGTACGGAGATAGGGGCTTGCCTCCATATTTATTGCAAAGGGATCGCCCTTGGCGTTTTCGGAGCCGTGGCAGCGGGTATAAAACTTTGTGATGCCGCGTTCTTCCGCATTTTCTCTTCCGTAGAACTTAAGTCCGCCCTGCGCATAAACTTTAACGGGGTAGGAGTTAATCCAGAAGTTTACAAGGTCGAAGTGGTGAGTTGCCTTATGAACCATAAGACCGCCGGAGTTTCTCTTGTCTCTGTGCCAGCGTCTGAAATAGTCTGCACCGTGAGCTGTGTTTAAGAGCCACTCAAAATGAATCTGCTTAACGTCACCGATTGTTCCTTCTGCAATAATTTCGCGGAGCTTTGAGTGATGGGGAGCATAACGGTAGTTAAATGAAACTCTTAAGTTTTTGCCTGTTCTTTCAATGGCATCGAGTATTTCGTTGCACTTATCGTCGTCAACCGTCATGGGCTTTTCGGAAATAACGTCGCAGCCCATTTCCATAGCCTTAACGATGTAACGGTGGTGCGTTCTGTCGATGGAGGTTACGATGACAACATCGGGCTTTTCTGTTTCAATCATCTTTTCGAACTCATCTGCACCGTAAAGGTTAACATCGTGATAACCGAAGTTTTCCATTAAAATTTTTCTGCCAAGCTCAAGTCTTGTTCTGTTGATGTCGCAAAATGCGGTAAGTTCGCAGAGATCTTTGTATGTTGTGGCAAGTGCATTTGTCCACATTCTGGATCTTCCGCCGATACCCACCTGTACATATCTTTTCTTTTCCATAAAAATTTCCTCCTTAAAGAAATTTATTATTGACAAACCATTGTCTTCTTTTATATAATACACCTATAAATTTGTTTTTTCTATAAAAATATAACTATTTTTTTTCAAAAAAACAAAAATATTGCACTTTTTGGGGGGCGCTTATGGATATAATACAAACTTCCGGCAAAAAAATTACTGCCGAGCGCAGCAGCTATGTAAGGCACAAAAGTATGAAATATCTTCAGCTTCACGATTATTACGAGGGCTATTTTCTTCTGGAAGGCGAAAGAAAATATTTCATTGACAGCAAGCTTTATTCCCTTCAGGCAGGTGATTTTGTTTTGGTACCTCCCGATGTGCTTCACAGAAGTGTGGGGGATAATGCCGGCTTTTATTCAAGAGTGCTTTTGACCATTCCGAAAAAGTTTATGGAAAAAGAACTTGTTACGGAATTTTATGAAGGAGGCACAGAATACGTGCTTAAAATTCCTGCAAAGCGAAGGAAATATCTTGAATCCATACTTGAAAAAATGGAATATGAAACGGGAAGAAATGATTCTCACAGCGAGTATCTTTTAAAAAGCTATGCAAATGAGCTTTTCATATTTTTAATAAGAATAAAGGCAAGAACGGACTTTTCAAGGGCGGACAAGGAAGCAGACCGCGTGATAGGCGAGGCAGCAAGCTTTATAAGGGAAAATTTTGATAAACCGCTTACTCTTGAAATTACGGCAAGGCGTGTCCGAATGAGCAAAACCTATTTCTGTAAAATGTTCCGTGAAAAAACGGGCTTCGGCTTTTCCGATTATCTTGCGGGGGTAAGAATAACAGAGGCTGCAAAAATGCTTACCGATACCGATATGAATATAACGGAAATTGCTACAAAGTGCGGCTTTAATGACAGCTCCTACTTTGCAACGGTGTTCAAAAGAATAAAAGGTGTAACACCCGTTAAGTACAGAAAGTCAAGAGAAATTTAATTTTAGTCAATTTGTATATTGAAAAATAACTGATATGATGCTATAATCAATCTATATTTAAAAAGAAAGAGGCGTTTTAAATGGAAAAGAAGAATATTGACTGGCAGAACTTAGGCTTCGGTTATGTAAAGACAGACTACCGCTATGTGTCCGACTTTAAGGACGGTGCCTGGGACGAAGGCAGACTTACAGAGGATGCAACAATTGCAATAAGCGAATGTGCAGGCGTATTCCAGTATGCTCAGACCTGCTTTGAAGGTCTTAAAGCATATACAACAGAAGACGGAAAAATTGTTACCTTCCGTCCCGACCTTAATGCACAGAGAATGGCAGACTCCGCAAGAAGACTTGAGATGCCCGTTTTCCCCGAGGACAGATTTGTTGAAGCTGTAGCCGAGGTAGTAAAAGCAAACGCAGCTTATGTTCCTCCCTACGGAAGCGGTGCGACCCTTTATTTAAGACCCTTTATGATAGGCTCAAACCCCGTTATCGGTGTTAAGCCTGCAACAGAATATCAGTTCAGAATTTTTGCAACGCCCGTTGGCCCTTACTTCAAGGGCGGCGTTAAGCCCCTTACACTTAAGGTTGCCGATTTTGACAGAGCTGCTCCCAACGGAACAGGTAACGTTAAGGCAGGTCTTAACTATGCAATGAGCCTGCACGCTATCGTAACTGCTCACGACGAAGGCTATGACGAAAATATGTACTTAGATGCCAAGACTCACACAAAGGTTGAAGAAACAGGCGGCGCAAACTTTATTTTCGTAACAAAGGATAAAAAGGTTGTAACTCCCAAATCAAACAGTATTCTTCCTTCAATTACACGCCGTTCATTAATGGTTGTTGCCAAGGAATATTTAGGTCTTGAGGCAGAGGAAAGAGAAATCACTTTAGAAGAAGTTAAAGACTTTGCTGAGTGCGGTCTTTGCGGAACAGCAGCTGTTATTTCTCCCGTTGGTAAAATTGTTGACCACGGCAAGGAAATCGCATTCCCCAGCGGTATGAGCGAAATGGGCGAAATTACAAAGAAGCTTTACGACACATTGACAGGTATCCAGATGGGCAGAATCGAAGCTCCCAAGGGCTGGATAAAGGAAATTCTTTAATAAAAAGTGTGCCAAAGGGGCACGGAATGTGCCCCTTTAAATATTTTTTCAAAAATATAAAAAAAGTTCTTGCATTATTTAAAACTTTGTGTTATAATTATGCGGTAATAGGCTGTCGGCAAAATCCGACGGCGCAAAATGAACGAGAGGTGAACGTAAATGAGAGAAGGAATTCATCCTGATTATAAGCAGACAACAATCAAGTGTGCTTGTGGCGAAGTAATCGAAACAGGTTCCACAAAAGAAAACATCACAGTTGAAATCTGCTCCAAGTGCCATCCCTTCTACACAGGAAAGCAGAAGCTTGTTGATACAGGCGGTCGTGTAGAAAGATTCAGAAAGAAATTTAATCTTGAAAGCAAATAAAAAAAGTGGGCAACGCCCGCTTTTTTTGTTTCTATATTGAAATTTTTTTCTATGTGTGGTAATATATAGTAAAAAGAGAAAGGTGGATTGAAAAATGGATTTTGGTGTAATTGTTTTAGGTTTGGTGGTTTTATTAATTTATATCGCTTTATTTGCGTATCTGATTGCTAATTATGTTTTGGAATCTCTTGCTTTTTATAAGATAGCAAAAGCAAAAGAAATTGAAAACCCCTGGCTTTCATGGATTCCTGTTTGCAACTATTACATAATAGGCCGAATCGCAAACGAATATGATAAAGAGAAGGGCTATGACAGAAAGTGGCACAAACCACTTTTGACTTTCGGAATAATTTTTGCAGCTGTTATGTCTGTGGGATATGTTGTATTCATTGCCGGAACGGTGATTATGAGTATGGACTACGGTTATATGGACTATTCATCAACGCTGGGAGTAAGCCTTTTTGCAATAGGCTATGCAGGAATTTTAGTCGGTGCTGTTGCGGCGGCGGTAACCAATATACTGCGTGGGATATGTGTATATAAAATATTTGAAGCACTTAATCCTGAAAAGGCTATCAAATATATAATACTTTATTTTCTTGTGCCACTTGCAGGTCCGATATGTCTTTTGAAAAACAGCGACAGGGCGTATCCTGAAAAAGTTGAAACACCTATATTTGAATTTACTGAAGAATCGGAAAGTCCAGAGGAAAAGTGAATAAAAAGTGACAAGGCATCGAAGCTGTCGCTTCGATGCCTTGTTTATTTTTTGTGAAGATATTTATTCCGCAAAGTCAAACAAAAGTTCATCCTTTAGCCATGCGGCGCTTAAATTGGCCCAGCTTGACGCATGAGGCTTTTGGGGTGCAAGCCCCATACCGTGACCGCCTGTGGGATAGATATGTAATTCAAAGGGAACTTTGTTTTCGGAAAGTGCCTTTGCCATATCAATGCTGTTGGAAACGGGAACCACAGGATCTTCTGCGGTATGCCACAAAAATGTGGGCGGGGTTTCAGGATTAACCTGCTTTTCTGCCGATAAAAAGTCCGAAAGTGCCATATATTCGTCACCGGGATAATCGGATAAAAGATTTTTTCTTGAGCCGATGTGGGTATACTTACTGCTAAATGAAAGCACGCCGTAGCAAAGAATCGCGCCGTTGGGACGGGCGGAAACTTCATCAATTTCATCCTTTGCCTCAACTTCAAAATCGTAATGGGTGAGTAACGTTGATGCCAGATGACCGCCTGCGGAAAAGCCGAGGATTGCTATCTGGTCTGGATTTACGTTGTATTCCTTGGCGTGGTAGCGGACATATCTGATGGCACGAAGGGCATCGTAAAGCATTGCGGGATGGTTGTAGGGGGCAAGGCGGTAGGTTACAACAAAGGCATTAAAGCCGTTATTGTTATAAAATTCGGCAATTTTTGAGCCTTCTTTTTCCAGTGATAAATGGTGATATCCTCCGCCGGGGAAAATGATTACGGTGCCAAGGGGTTTATCTGAATCAATCAAAAACGGCTCCATTGCAGGAATCTGACCAAGTTCTTCTTTATAAAGCGGAATATTTTCCTTTTCCCATAAATTAATCATCATACCAAATCCTCCTTTACTGTTCTTCTTATAAGATCGTAAACGTGAAGCATTGCCGAATTTCTCACGCGGTCTCTTGCACCGGGAATGAAAAGCTTAAAGGCTTTTTCACACTTTTCGGTGGAAATTGCAATCCATACCGTACCTACGGGCTTATCGGGAGTGCCGCCTGTGGGGCCTGCGATACCGCTGGTGGAAACGCCGATGTCACTGCCTGCTTTAAGGCGGACACCCTTTGCCATCTGAAGCACGGTCTCTTCCGATACTGCACCGCATTTTTCAAGTGTTTCGGGAGAGACACCCAAGGCATTTACCTTGGCGGAATTTGCATAGGTAACGGCACCGTATAAAAACACCTCGGAGGAGCCTGAAAGGTCTGTTATAGCCGAGGCAATCATACCGCCGGTACAGCTTTCAGCCGATGCAAAGGTAAGCTTTTTTTCGCGGAGCAAATCAAGAACGCATTGAGGCAGGGAATAGGTGAGCCCTTCGCCGTAAATTAAATCGCCGAAAATTTCGTAAATTTCCTTCTTTACGGGAGCGATTAAAGCTTCGGCTTCGTCCTTGGTTTTTGCCCTTGCACTTATTCTTAAGGAAAGTTCCCCGGGATTTACATAGGGTGCAACGGTGGGATTGCTTGATGATGTCAAGTGAGCGATTTTTTTCTCTGCCTCAGCTTCGCCCATACCGAAAATTCTTATAAAGTCCGACTTTACGGTAACGCCGCTCTTTTCCTCGAAGAAAGGAATTAAATATTCCGTAAACATAGGCTTCATTTCGCGGGGAGGACCGGGCATCATAACAGCAATTTTGCCGTCCTTTTCAATCAGTACACCCGGGGCGGTGCCGAACTTGTTATATAAAGTAACTGCACCTTCGGGGATAAGTGCCTGTTTTGTGTTTGAAGGTGTCATTTCCCGTCCGCGGCTTTTGAAATATTCCGTAATCTGAGAAAGTGCCGCTTCATCCATCTTAAGGGGCATATTAAAATATTCTGCCACGGTTTCCTTTGTCATATCGTCATATGTGGGACCAAGACCGCCTGTCATAATAACACAGTCGCTTCTTTTAAAAGCAAGGTCAAGGGATTCCTTCAATCTTTCTGCATTGTCGCCCACAACCGTGTGATAGTGGACATTCAATCCAAGCTCGGAAAGCCTTGCTGTGATAAACTGGGCATTGGTGTTTGCAATTTGCCCCATTAAAAGCTCGGTTCCGATTGCGAGTATTTCAGCGTTCACGTAAGTCAATCCTCTCAAGATTAATATTTTCTTATGTTTATCGTCTCAATTCCTTCGATGGCTTTCTGACAAAGCTCGTCAAAGGGAATGTGGCTTTCGCTCTTTAATATATTTTCAATGTTGGGACGTGTTGTTGGGTGCTTGGGTGTAAACACCGTACAGCAATCCTCATAGGGAAGAATGGAGGTTTCGAAGGTGTCGATTTTTCTTGCAATCTGAACAATTTCATCCTTGTCCATACCTATGCAGGGACGGAAAACGGGAATATCCGTAACCGAATCTGTAACGCCCAGTGCCCAAACCGTCTGGCTTGCAACCTGGCCGATGGATTCGCCTGTGATAAGACCCTGACACTCTCTCTTTTTAGCAACCTCGTTTGCTATTTTCATCATCATTCTTCGCATGATTAATGTCATGTGCTCAGAAGGACAGTTATCACGGATGGCAAGCTGTGCTTCGGTGAAGGGAACAATGTGAAGAGGCATACTTCCTGTATAGTCCGCAATGCGGTCAGCTAAGGTTAAAACCTTTTCCTTTGCCTTTTCGCCTGTATAAGGATAGCTGAAGAAGTGTATTCCCTCAACGTAAACGCCGCGCTTTGCAATCATATGTCCTGCGACGGGGCTGTCAATACCGCCTGATAAAAGAAGCATTGCTCTTCCGTTTGTGCCTGTGGGCATACCGCCTGCAGCCTTTATTCTTCCGGCGTAAACGAAGGCATCGGTATCTCTTATTTCAACACGGACAACAACGTCAGGGTTTATTACATCAACTGTTAAATGGGGGAAGGCTTCAAGAAGTGCACCGCCCACCATTGCGGAAATTTCAGGAGACTTATAGGGAAAAGATTTGTCCGCACGGCGTGACTCAACCTTGAAAGTGTTAACGCCCGTAAGGGCATCGCTCAAATACTCGGGAGCAAAGTTCATAATCTTTTCCATATCCTTTTCGATTATGCCTGCTCGGGAAAGATTTACAATTCCGAAAACTTTTGAAAGGCGGCCTACCATTTCGTCAATGTCATCTTCCTTTTCGGGAAGAACATAAACCGTTGCCTGCTGATCGTAAATCTTAAAGTCACCCACGGTTTTCAGGCTACGCTTCATATTACCCTTAAGCATATCCTGAAAACGACGGCGGTTTCCGCCCTTTAATATAAGTTCGCCTGTCTTGGCAAGTATCATTTCTCTCATCTTAATATCTCCAGTTTCTTTAGTATAGTTTGATATGTTTCTTCAAGTTCCTCGGCAGTTGTGTGCTTTGAAAAGCTGAAACGTATTGCGTTATCCGGGAAGGGTACGTTCATGGCGGCCAAAGTGGAACTGCCCTTTGCACCCTTTGCACATGCGGAACCCGAGCTTACATAAATGCCTTCTTCGGAAAGTGCATTAAGCATTATTTCCGAGCGGATTCCCTTAAAGGATACGTTTAATACATAGGGAACAGAAGAAACGAGGTTTCCGTTTAAGTATACATCGGGGAGACTTAAAAGTTTTTCTGCAAAGTCTTTTTTTAGCTGTGCCATACGCTCGTAATGCTCACCGGGATTGATTTCCTTTGCCGCAGCACCAAAGCCTGCAATTCCTATCATATTTTCTGTGCCGGAGCGAATGTTTCCCTCCTGTCCGCCGCCGAAAACGATGGACCTAAGACTTGTAACCTTGTCACCTTTATATAATGCACCAACGCCCTTTGGGCCGTGTACCTTGTGACTGCTTACGGTAAGTAAGTCAATGCCCCACTTTGCAGGATAAAGGTCGATTTTTCCGTAGGACTGCACCGCATCCACATGGAAAAGTGCCCTCGGTGCTTTACGCTTTATCATAGGAGCCAGCTTTTCTATTGGGAGAATAGCTCCCGTTTCGTTGTTGACGTGCATAACGCTGACAAGTGATGTCTTGTCGTTAACGGCATCTAATATTTTTTCAGCTTTCACGCTTCCGTCTTCTTCGGGAGATACGAAGAGCACTTCAAAGCCAAGGGTTTCAAGATGCATAAATGCATTTTTCACAGCATCGTGCTCAATCGCCGTAGTTACAATTCTTTTTCCCGCCTTTATGTTTGCACCGCCTAAGATGGCAAGATTATCGCTTTCGGTTCCTCCTGAGGTGAAAATTATATTTTTCGCATTGGTGTGAAGTGATGAGGCAACAGATGCCCTTGCTTCATTAAGTATACGCTCAGACGAAAGCCCCAAAGTATAGCGGGAGGAGGGGTTTCCAAATTCCTCTTCCATCATACGGATGGAAGCTTTTACGGCTGATTCCGTCGGCTTTGTCGTAGCACTGTTATCAAGATAAATCAAAGGAAACATCCTTTCTTTTTGCATTACCTTATATTATAACATCAGAAATGAAGAATTTCAATAAATATATTAAGTTAATTTTATCTTTACAAAAATAACTTTGTATGATAAAATTAAAAATACGTTAAAGGAGGAATAAATATGAAAAAAATTTTGGCTCTTGCTATGGCTCTTGCAATTGTTGCAACACTTGTGGGCTGCGGCGGAACGGTAACTTTCAATACAGAAGACTGGGCAGATATGAACATCCGTGTTGCAGGTTACAGAAACTTCAACGACGATCCGCTTAACTACGAATTTGCAGAAGGAGCAAAGAAATTTGCAGAGGAATACGGTACAACTGTGGAATTCCTTGTCGGCGGTAAGGACGGTATGGGAGATGACCTTGTTGCAGGTATCGTTGCAGGTGACCCCTGGGAAATTCAGTATTGCTTCGGTATTTCTGTTTTCCCCACAACCTTTGCTGAAGAGCTCTATACACCCATCACAGATTATATCGATTATGAAAACAACGATATGATTGACAAGATTATGGTTGAAGGCTCTGCTTGGCGCGGTGAATATTACGGCGTAAGCTCCCTTCCTATGCAGGAAATCTGGTACATTGCATACAACGAAACCTGGATGAAGGAGCTTGGTATTAAGACTCCTCACGAGTATCTTGCAGAAGATAATTGGACAATGGATGCTTATAAAGAAATAAACGAAAAGGCATTTGCTCTCGGTGCAAAGTCTGCGAGTGCAACCACAAGACCTCATGTGAGCGGTAAATATCTTGCATCCTGGGATGAGGAGACAGGCACAGTTACATCTACATATGACAGCCCTGAAAATGTGGCATGGCTTTCCTTCTGGGAAGACCTTCTTGCTGATGGCAGATATTGCGTCACAGGAAGCGGACTTGCATCTGCAAGAAGTGTAATTATGCGTGACGAAGTTATGCCCAATCTTATAAAGGGAGAACTTGCTCAGGAAACAACAGATACCATAAGATACATCCATTTCCCAAACGAGGACGGAGGATACGGTTCTTACCTTACAGACTCTTACTTCCTTTTCCCGATGGGAGTATCTGAAGAAAAGCTTCCCTGTGCATTTATGCTTGCCTGCTATATGACGGATATGAAGTCCAAGATTGTAACGGAAGAAGTTTATAAGGCCAATATGACAGAGGAAGACTTTGCTATATGGGAAAAGAACCTTGAAAACGTATATTATCTTCCCAGATATTTCTTCCCTGAATCAGATATGGGTGCTATTCGTTCTCAGTTCAGAAAGGATATATCCGGAGGTAAGTCTGTTGCAACTCACATTGCGGAAAATGCTGAAATGCTCCGCACAAAGGCAGAGGACTTTAACGCAAAGTACAGCGAATAATAAAATTTATAAAAGCCGCCCGTCGGGTGGCTTTTTTTCTTGCAAAAATTCTTTTTCCGTGCTATACTTGATAAAAACAGGGAAAGGATTGATTTTATGATATACGAAAAGATAGCACTTTCAGAAAGTGATGAAAACATATATTTGGAGGTTTACGCTCCCGAAAAGCTTCAGGGCTTTGTCCGTGATGCGATTTTGGTAATTCCCGGAGGCGGGTATGCCTGCGTCTGCTATGACAGAGAGGGAGAGCCCATTGCTCTTGACTTTGTGGCAAAGGGACTTTGTGCATTTGTTCTTCATTATTCGGTTGGGGAAAATGCAAAATTCCCCCGTCCGTTAATCGAAGCATCAAAGGCAATGAAATACATAAAGGAACACGCTGACCTTTACGGACTTAACCCCGATAGAGTTTTTGCAACCGGCTTTTCTGCAGGAGGTCACCTTTGTGCTTCTCTTGGCACACTCTGGCATATGAACGAAATCTATGAGGAAATTGATATGCCCTATGGCTTTAATAAGCCCACAGGTATCATCCCCGTATACCCCGTAATTTCAGCCCTCGTGCCAACACACAAGGGCTCATTCCAGAACCTTACGGGAAGTTTAGAGCCTACGGAAGCAGAGCTTGCCGAGTACTCACTTGAAACAAGGGTTGACGAAAGGTCCGTTCCTGCATTTATTGTGCATACATCAACGGATCAGGCGGTGCCTGTATATAATGCCCTCGCCTTTGCAAAGGCGTATGCCGATGCGAAAATGCCTTTTGAGCTTCACATTTTCAAGGAAGCACCTCACGGAATGGCACTTGCAACAAAAATTACCGAGGTTGGAAACCCCGGCTGGGTAAATGAATCTGCGGCAGAGTGGACGCACCTTGCGTATCTTTGGATGAAGGGAATAAAGTAAGATAAAGCCTCCCCATGGGGAGGCTTTTTGTGTGGGAAAAATAGATTCTTCGCCCTTCGGACTCAGAAAGACAGAGCGGGGAATGTTAAACTGATACATCTGTCATTCTGAGTGAACGTAGTGAGCGAAGAATCTCTGCCGACACTTTTTTATTTTATCGTTTCAATTTCAACACCATTATAGTAATGTTTTAATATTTCATCATAGGTTTTTCCTTCTTTAGCAAGGATGTTTGCACCGTGTTGACTCATACCTACGCCATGGCCGTAGCCCTTTACAGAGAAGGTTACAAGCTCTTCATCGGCAGAAATGGTGAAGGCGGAAGAACGCAGGGAAAAAAGGCTTCTTATTTCGCTTCCCTTAAAGCTGTGAGCACCTATTGTTATAGATTTTACATATCCGGCATCGGTAAGTTCTGCTTTTCCTATGTCGGAAGGGGAATTTACGGATGCTCCCATAGAATTCAACTTGCTTTTAAATTCGGTAAAGCTTATGGTTAAAGTCGATTCAAAACGGTCAACCTCCTCTTCGCCAAAGCTTTCTGCGGATTTTAAGTAGGGGACGGAACTGCCCCATACATTTTCGGCATCTTCGGTTTTTCCTGCACTCATGGAGTGAAAAACGGCCAGAACGGGTTCATCTTTATACGTCATTATTTCGCCTCTTGTTTCGTCGACAGCTTTTTTTACTTTGGCAAGACTTACGTCATCTCCTTCGTATAAGTCCGGGAAAATATAGGCTTGACAGCAGGAGGCAGCCATGCAAATATCTGCATTTTCGTGGGTGGGGGAGCTAAGCTTCTTTTGGGTGTAAGTTCTTGCCGCAACGCTTTGTGCTTTTAAGGCTTCGTCTTGGAATGATGCGGGCATTTCCGCAAGGACAACGCCCAGCAGATACTCTTCCATGGGAAGGGTAAATACGCTTCCGTCGTATACGTTAAGGACTGAAACGCTTGGCTCTTCGTATATTATTTCTTCCGTCAGAGCAACTGGTTCCGGCTTTTTCGGTAACCCTGACAGGCATGGCGTAAAGACCATGACGGAAAAAATGATGGATGCACATATAAGTTCGGTTTTCATAATAAATCCTTTCATTATGCTTTGTTATAATAATATGAAAAACTTGTCCCGAAAATTACTATTAATACTTTACAAATTTGTATTTTTGTGGTAAACTATGAGAGTATGCAGATTAAAATGAGAAAGTATGCGAACTTTTATACATAAAGGAGGCTCATTATGAGCGAAGAAAGAAAACAAAGAGTATTTTCAGGCATTCAGCCATCAGGTGCGCTGGGCCTTGGCGGATATATCGGTGCGGTTAAAAACTGGCTTAAAATGCAGGAGGAATATGATTGCTGTTTTTGCGTTGTGGACGAGCATTGCATAACGGTAAGGCAGGATCCTAAGGAACTTCGTGCAAGAAGTATGGAGTTTCTGGCACTTTACATTGCCTGCGGACTTGATCCGGAAAAAAGCCTTATTTATTTTCAGAGTCATGTGCCTCAGCATGCACAGCTTGCATGGGTGCTTAATTGCTATACCTACATGGGTGAGCTTTCCAGAATGACACAGTTTAAGGATAAATCGGCTAAGCACGCTGACAATATAAACGCAGGTCTTTTCACATATCCCGTTTTGATGGCGGCAGACATTTTATTGTATCAGACAGACAAGGTGCCGGTAGGAATTGACCAGAAGCAGCATTTAGAGCTTGCACAGACAATTGCGGCAAGATTCAATGGAGTATACGGAGAGACATTTAAGGTTCCCGAGGCTGTTATTGCCAAGGTTGGAGCAAAGGTAATGAGTTTAGCTGATCCCACAAGCAAAATGAGTAAATCCGATCCCAAGGGAAACATAGGAATTCTTGATGCTCCTGAAGTCATTATGAAAAAGTTCAAGAGTGCAGTTACGGATTCGGATGCTAAAATTGAATATAAAGAAGGCAAGGACGGAATCAATAACCTTCTTTCAATTTACTCCATTGCAACCGGAGAAAGCATTGAAGATGCAGTTAACCGTTTTTCAAATACCGGATACGGTGAGTTTAAGGTAAAGACAGCTGAAGCTGTAATTGAAATGCTTCGTCCCGTAAGAGAAAAATACGAAGACATTTCAAAAAATAAAGATTATATCGAAAGCGTTTATAAAAACGGTGCGGAAATTGCCGGAAGAGTGGCAAGTAGAACTCTTGACAAAGTTTATAAAAAGATTGGCTTTGTTGCAAGATAGGAGGTATCGCTTTGACAGATACAGTTAAAATAATACTTTCGTTTGTGGTTTCGTTTGTGGTGGCTTTTGCCACAACTCCTCTGGCAAAAAAATTTGCTGTTAAAATCGGAGCGATAGACGTTCCCAAGGAAGGTAGAAGAGTGCATAAAGAACCCACTCCGCTGATCGGAGGGCTTGCAATATTCCTTGGATTTCTGTCTTCACTTCTTGCTTTCGGAAAGATTGATGCAGAAATCGTAGGCATGTTGGCAGGTGCTGTTATAATGGTGGTTCTGGGAATATTTGACGATAAGTATAATCTTCCTGCTAAGTTTAAGTTTGTGATTCAGATTATTGCGGCGATAATCCCCGTAGCTTTGGGCGCGAAAATTGAAAGAATAATATTTCCGTTTTCTGAATACACCGGAATTACAGGTATTGAATTCGGATGGCTTTCTTATCCCATTACAATACTCTGGATTGTGGGACTTACCAATGCGGTAAATTTGATTGACGGACTTGACGGCCTGGCTGCCGGGGTTTCGGCCATTGCATCATTCTCTGTTTTCTGCGTTGCTCTTATGCAGGGCGAATACGGAATCGCAATTGTTACAGCGGCATTGGTTGGTTCGTGTTTTGGATTTTTGCCATACAATTTCAATCCGGCATCTATCTTTATGGGGGATACAGGGTCAACGTTTTTAGGTTATGTAATGGCAGTAGTATCCGTTATGGGATTGTTTAAGATTCATGCCATAATTTCCTTTGCAGTTCCCTTTATCGCATTCGGAATTCCGATTTTCGATACCAGCTTTGCGATATTCAGAAGAATAAAAAATCATCGTCCCATCATGTCGCCGGACAGGGAACATCTTCATCACAGACTTATAGACAGTGGTCTTAGTCAGAAGCAGGCAGTCTTGGCGATTTATGCAATATGTGTTGTACTTGGTGCCGTAGCGGTTATGTGTTTCAGAAATAAAATATGGGCACTTGCCATTGCAATGCTGGGCATTCTGGGTGCTTTGGTATTCCGCTATTGGGGAAGAGTCGGCAAGGACGGAAATGCCGAAAATAATGAAAATGCATCTGCAGAAAACGAAAATAAAAACACCGAAGAGTAATAAAAAAGCTGCCACGGCAGCTTTTTTCATAAGGAGATACTATGGACAAGCTTCAAAGACTTATTAACAACTGTAATTATATAGTGTTTTTCGGAGGAGCCGGTGTCAGTACCGAATCCGGTCTTAAGGATTTCAGGAGCAAGGACGGACTTTATAACGAAAAGAGCGATGTTCCCCCGGAAATGATTTTAAGCCACGGCTATTTTGAAAAGCACACCGAAGAATTTTTTGACTTTTATAAAAATAAAATGATAGATCTTGATATACTGCCCAATAAGGCACATAAAAAGCTTGCCGAATTGGAAAAATCAGGAAAACTTAAGGCTGTAATAACTCAGAATATTGACGGTCTTCATCAGGCTGCCGGAAGCGTAAATGTATTGGAGCTTCACGGAAGTGTCCACAGAAACTACTGCACTGAGTGCAACAAGTTTTACGATGCAAAATTTATAAAAGAATCAAAAGGAGTTCCTGTCTGCTCCTGCGGTGGAATTATAAAACCTGATGTTGTGCTTTATGATGAAGCATTATCGGATGATGTGATATCGAAGGCGGTAGCTCATATTTCTAAAGCAGACTTACTTATAATTGCGGGAACCAGCCTTATGGTTTATCCTGCGGCAGGATTGCTCAGGTATTTCCACGGACAGTACCTTGCACTTATAAATAAAGAAGAGACAAGCGTTGACAGGCTTGCAAATTATGTATCACATGAAAAAGTTGGGGAGGTTTTGGGAAGAATGGCAGTAGGAGTTACAATTAAAAATGAATTTATAGAAATGAAGTTCACTTCAAAGGGTGCACAGTGCGAGAGCCTTATGTTCAATGGAGAAGAACAGCTCTGGCAGGATAACGGAAGACTTATATGGGAAGACCATTCGCCTGTGCTTTTCCCCATATGCTCAAGTCTTAAGGACGGCAAATACCATTATGACGGTAAATGGTATGAAATGCCTCAGCACGGCTTTTCCAAAGGGGCGATTTTCGAGGTTGAAGAGCTCGCAGGCGACAGAGTTGTATTCTGCCTTAAGGAAAATGATGAAACCTTGAAAATGTATCCATTCCTTTTCTCGTTCCGTGTGGAATATAAGCTATCGGGCAATAAGGTCATTACAACCTACAGTGTTGAAAACAGGGATGAAAAAATTCTTCCTGCATCCTTCGGGAGCCATGAGGCTTACGCACTTCCCGACGGAATTGAAAATTATGAAATTGTGTTCCCTGAAGACGATTTTCTTATGCATCAGGTTATGGACGGAAGACTTGTTAACGGAGAGACAAAAAAGATTGAACTTGAAGGAAGGACTCTGCCACTTACACGTGGCGTATTCGGAACGGATTCTTATGTAATAAAAGACCATAAATCAAGAAGTGTTACCTTACGAAGAAAGACGGGCGGCAGAGAAATTAAGATAGATTTTCCCGGAATTGACTATCTTGTCCTCTGGCATAAGGAAGATGCCGATTATGTTTGCATAGAGCCATGGTGCAGTTTTATCGACCGTACAGATTCTGACGGAGACATCACAAAGCGTGAGGGAATTATTCTTGTAGAACCCGGAAAAACAGTTGAAAAAACGCACACAATAACATTCTGATTACGAAAAAATGCAGAGCGAAAAGTCACTTTCGCTCTGCATTTTTATTTTTATGCAAGAAAAATAAACAAAAATGTAAGATTATGCATAAAGAAATTGTTAAAATGCATAAATATTAAAAAATAATGTAAAAAAGCCTTGATTTTTCCTATGGCTGATGCTATAATTATGCAAAATGATAAAATGCGGTGATATTTATGTGCGACAAAAAAACTAAAATATTTATAGACGGCTCTGCAGGAACAACGGGCCTTCGTATATATGAAAGGCTCGGGGCGATGGAGGATATCGAATTAATCCGTTTGCCCGAGGAGGAAAGGAAAAGTCCCGAAGCGAGAAAAAGGGCTATTAACGAAAGTGATGTAACCTTTTTGTGTCTTCCTGACGATGCGGCAAGAGAGTCCGTTTCCTTGGCGGGAGATGATGTTATTATAATTGATACATCAACGGCCCACAGAACAGAAAGTGATTTTGCCTACGGTTTTCCGGAGCTTTCGGAAGAACACCGTGAAAAGATTAAAAACTCCAAAAGAATTGCGGTTCCGGGCTGTCATGCAGGAGGATTTATTGCACTTTTATATCCTTTAATAGAAAATGGATTTTTATCGCCCGACGCACATCTTTCTTGCCATTCATTGACGGGATATTCAGGCGGCGGAAAGAAAATGATTGCAGAGTATGAAGCGGGAGAAAATCAGCTTCTTAAAGGTCCGAGACAGTACGGTCTTTCGCAGAATCATAAGCACCTTAAGGAAATGGTTAAAATAACAGGACTTTCCGTTGCTCCTGTGTTCTGCCCGATAGTCGGAGATTTTTACAGCGGTATGGAAGTGACGGTTCCTCTTTTCGCAAGCGATTTATTAAAGGGCGGAATAGAGGATATAAAAAATCTGTACAAAGAAAAGTACAATTCTGACATTGTGAAATATGTTGAGGATGACGAGGAAGGCTTCTTGTCCTCTGTTAAATATTCAAATAAGGACTTTATGAGAATTTCCGTTTACGGAAACGAGGATAGAATAATCCTTGTTGCAAGATATGATAATTTAGGTAAGGGTGCATCAGGTGCGGCAATTCAGTGTATGAATATAGCCATAGGAAAAGACGAAAAATGCTCACTTGAGTTATAAGGAGAAGAAAAAATGAGTGAAATTAAGTTAATTGAAGGCAGTGTTTGTGCGGCAAAGGGTTTTAAGGCGTCGGGCATTCATTGCGGAATAAGAAAAAATAAAGTGAAAAAAGACCTTGCTTTAATCGTAAGTGAGAAAAGAGCAACTGCTGCGGCTGTTTATACCACCAATCTTGTAAAGGGTGCACCTTTAACGGTAACGAAAAAGCATTTGTCCGACGGTTATGCACAGGCGGTTATCTGTAACAGCGGAAACGCCAATACCTGTAACGCAGACGGTATCGAAGTTGCAGAAAAGATGAGTGCAATACTTGCCGAAGAGCTTAAGATAAATAAGGATGATATAATTGTTGCATCCACCGGCGTTATCGGTCAGAAGCTTGATATAACTCCCATAAAGGAAGGAATCCCTTCTCTTTGTGCTAATCTTAAGTGCGACGGACTTGATGCGGCAGAAGGTATCATGACAACAGATACTGTTAAAAAGGAAGTTGCCGTAAGCTTCTGTATAGGCGGAGTAGAATGCAAAATGGGCGGTATCGCAAAGGGAAGCGGTATGATTCATCCCAATATGGCGACAATGCTTGTGTTTATCACAACAGATGCTGCAATAAGTGCTGAAATGCTTAAGAAGGCACTTTCCGGCGATATAACAGAAACCTTTAATATGTTAAGCATTGACGGTGATACATCCACAAACGATATGGTTGCGGTTATGGCAAACGGTATGGCAGGAAATAAGGAAATCACAGAAGATGGTGAAGACTTTGCTACCTTCTGTAAGGCACTTAATACTTTGACCGTACAGCTTTGCAGAATGATTGCAGGTGACGGTGAAGGTGCAACAAAGCTTCTTCAGTGTATCGTAACAGGTGCAAAGACCAAGGATGCTGCAAAGACTGCCGCAAAGAGCGTTATCTGCTCATCCCTCACAAAGGCGGCAATGTTCGGTGCAGATGCTAACTGGGGAAGAGTGCTTTGTGCTTTAGGCTACAGCGGTGCTGATATTGATGTGAATAAGGTTGATGTTCACTTTTCCTCTCCCAAGGGCAAAATCCTTGTTTGCAAGGATGGTGCGGGAGTTGACTTTTCCGAAGAAATTGCAAAGGAAATTCTTTTAGAGAAGGAAATCGACATTTTAGTTGACTTAAACGACGGAGAAGCCGATTCTGTTGCATGGGGATGCGACCTTACATACGATTACGTTAAAATAAACGGCGACTACAGAACCTGATAAAGATAGGGGATTTTATATGGAACTTAAAGTAACAAACGCCCAGAGGGCTGAAATATTAACTCAGGCACTTCCTTATATTCAGCAGTATTACGGCAAAATCGTTGTGGTTAAATACGGCGGAAACGCCATGATAAATGAAGAACTTAAAGAGCAGGTTATGGAAGACATCGTTCTTCTTCACTTAATCGGCGTAAAGGTTGTTGTGGTTCACGGCGGCGGCCCCGAAATAAGTGATATGCTTAAGAAAGTCGGAAAAGAATCCGTATTCTTGGACGGTCTTCGTGTTACTGATAAGGAAACCGTTGATATTGTGCAGATGATTCTGGCCGGGAAAATCAATAAAAATCTTGTAAGCCTTATTGAACAGAAGGGCGGCAAGGCTATGGGCATTTCCGGTATTGACGGTCATATGATCGAGGCAGAAATGAAGGACGAACGCTACGGCTATGTGGGAACAATAACAAAGGTTAATACAGAGCCTGTCTGCGATTTAATAGAAAAAGGCTATATTCCCATCGTTTCCACGGTAGGATGCGACATGGAGGGTAATACATACAACATAAATGCAGATACAGCGGCGGCATTCATTGCAGGTGCCTTAAAGGCTGAGCGTCTTATTTCAATGACTGATATAACCGGCGTTCTCCGTGATAAGGACGATCCCGACTCTGTTATCCACTGCATGGATATAGCCGAGGCAAAAACCTTATTTGCCAACGGAATTATCTGCGGCGGAATGATTCCGAAGGTTGAATGCTGTATCGAGGCAATCAATATGGGCGTTGAAAGAGTTACCATTCTTGACGGAAGAGTGCCCCATGCACTGCTTTTGGAAACTCTTACGGACGAAGGTGCGGGAACAATGGTTATCCGCGATAAAAGTGAGGCAGGATTATGAGCATTATAAACGATGACAGTAAATACATTGCAAATACCTATGCACGTTTCCCTCTTGCAATAGTAAGGGGAAAGGGTGCTCTTTGCTATGACGAAGAGGGAAAAGAGTACATCGACCTCGGAAGCGGAATTGCTGTAAACGCCTTCGGATACTCCGATGACGAGTGGGTTAAGGCGGTAACGAGCCAGCTTTCAAAGGTTCAGCATACTTCAAATCTTTATTACACCGAGCCTTGTACACGCCTTGCTAAAATGCTTTGCGAAAAAACAGGTGCGAAAAAGGTGTTTTTCGGAAACTCCGGTGCCGAGGCAAATGAATGTGCCATAAAGGTTGCAAGAAAATATGCCGAGGATAAGGGCATCGAGGGTGCAAAAATCATAACCCTTAATAACAGCTTTCACGGAAGAACTTTAGCGACGCTTGCCGCAACAGGACAGGATGTTTTCCATAAGTCATTTTTGCCCCTTCCCGACGGCTTCTGTCATATAGATGCGGGGGATGTTGATGCATTTAAGGCACTTGTCGAAAAGGAAAATATCGCTGCAATTATGATGGAAATGGTGCAGGGCGAAGGCGGAGTTATGCCTCTTTCGGAAGATTTCGTAAAAGAGGTTTGCCGCATCGCAAAGGAAAAGGACATCCTTGTAATTGTTGATGAGGTGCAGACCGGTAACGGAAGATGCGGTGCACTTTATGCATATATGAATTACGGAATCAAGCCGGATGTTGTAACCACCGCAAAAGGACTTGGCGGCGGCCTTCCCATCGGATGCTGTATGATGTTTGAAAAAACGGAAAATGTGTTAAAGAGTGGCGATCACGGCTCAACCTTTGGCGGAAACCCCGTTGCATCTGCAGGAGCGGTGAGCATAATTGAAAGAATAGATGAAGCACTTTTATCCGAAGTAAAGGAAAAATCCGAAATGATTTTTTCATCTCTTAAGGGAGCAAAAGGCGTTAAGAGCGTTTCTGGTCAGGGACTTATGATTGGAATAGAAACCGAAAAGGATGCAGGCGAAGTAATTAAAGAATGTATGGGAAAAGGTGTTCTTGTAATAAAGGCTAAAAACAAGGTAAGACTTCTTCCTCCGCTTAACATAAAGAAGGAAGAACTTAAAAAAGCACTTGATATAATTTTGTCCTGCCTTTAATAAAAATAAAACAAGACATTTATTTAAATAAATGTCTTGTTTTTATTTTTGAGTTGTGCTATAATATCAAGGATTGAGTTATAAAGTGAGGCAGTTTTTATGATGAGGAAAATTGGCTTTGACAACGAAAAATACATAAAGATGCAGTCTGAACACATCGGAAAGCGTGTTGAGGAGTTCGGCGACAAGCTTTACTTGGAGCTTGGCGGTAAGCTTTTTGATGACTATCACGCATCCCGAGTGCTTCCCGGTTTTCAGCCTGACAGTAAAATGAAGATGCTTATGCACTTATCGGACAAGCTTGAAATCGTCATCGTTATAAGTGCCATCGACATTGTGAAAAACAAGGTGAGAAGCGACTATAACATAACCTATGACCTTGATACAATCCGCCTTATTGAAGCATTCAAAGGCCTCGGTCTTATGGTGGGAAGCGTTGTTATAACTCAGTATAGCTCTCAGGCAGCGGCAGACGTTTTTAAGAAAAGGCTTGAAAATATGGGAATGAAGGTATTTCTTCACTATCCCATTGAAGGTTACCCATCAAATGTGGAACTGATTGTAAGTGACGAAGGCTACGGCAAAAACGATTATATCGAAACCGAGCGGCCCATCGTTGTCGTAACCGCACCGGGTCCCGGAAGCGGAAAAATGGCAACCTGCTTATCTCAGCTCTATCACGAAAACAAGAGGGGAGTGAAGGCGGGCTACGCCAAGTTTGAAACCTTCCCCATATGGAACCTTCCCTTAAAGCATCACGTAAATCTGGCGTATGAAGCTGCAACGGTGGACTTAAATGACGTCAACATGATTGACCCGTTCCATCTTGAAGCATACGGTGAAACAGCCGTAAATTATAACAGAGACATTGAAATTTTCCCTGTGCTTAATGCTATGTTTGAAAAGATAATGGGGACGAGCCCTTATAAGTCACCTACGGATATGGGCGTTAATATGGCGGGAAATTGCATAATCGACGACGAGGTTGTCCGTCAGGCATCAAAGGAAGAAATTGTAAGAAGATACTACCAGGTATTAAAAGATAAAACCAACGGAAAATGCGACATTGACGTGATAAGGAAAATGGAGCTTATCATGAAGCAGGCAGAGGTAAGTACCCTTGACCGTAAGGTTGCAGAGGCGGCACTTAAAAAAGCGGAAACTGCTAAGGGCCCCGTGTGTGCAATCCAGCTTCCCGACGGCAAGATAGTAACGGGAAAAACCTCCTCGCTTCTTGGTGCATCCAGTGCGGCACTCCTTAATGCACTTAAGGAAATAACGGGAATCGAGGATGATGTTCATCTTATATCACCGGAGGTTATTGAGCCTCTTCAGAACCTTAAAATAAATCATCTGGGAAGCAAAAACCCGAGAATACATATGGATGAAACATTGGTTGCTCTTTCAATCTGTGCGGCAAGTGATCCTTTAGCGAAAAAGGCACTCGAAGGCATAAGTGAGCTTAAGGGTGCGGAAGCACACTCAACCGTAATTTTATCACAGGTAGATGAAAATATGTTCAAAAAGCTTGGCATAAATTTAACATGCGAAGCAACATATAATAAATAATTCTGTGGCAGCTGTAAACTTATGTTTACAGCTGCCTTTTATTTTGCGCTTGCAATTCTTTACAAAATATGTAATAATAAATCCGGATGCCGGACAGAATAATACAGCCTTAATAAAAATAAGGAGGTTTATTATGGATTTTTTATCTGAATTCAGAGAAAGGCTTGTAAATGATGAGAAGGCAAAACTTACTGTGGAAAAATATGTAAGAGACTGCAGGGCGTTTTTAGCATGGGTTTCGGAAAGCGGGAGAACGCTGGATAAAGAGGCGGTGCTTTGCTATAAGGAGCTTATTTCAAAGAAACACAAAACTGCCGGAGCGAATTCTATACTGTCATCTCTGAATGCATATTTTTCATATATAGGGAGAGATGAGCTTAAGGTAAAAATATTAAAGAGACAAATGACTACCTTCAGAAACGAAGAGAAAGAACTTACGAGAGACGAATATGTAAGGCTGCTTAATGCCGCAAAGGAGCGTAAAAACAGAAAGCTTTATTATATTATGATGACTGTATGCCGCACAGGGATAAGAATTTCGGAGCTTTCTTATATTACGGTGGAAGCGGCAAGAAAAAAGGAGGCGGTTATAGGAAATAAGGGGAAGATAAGAATTATCCTGCTTCCGGAAAAGCTTTGCAGAGAGCTTCTTTGTTATGCTTCTGAAGAAAAAATAAAAAGCGGCCCCCTGTTTGTAACAAAAAACGGGAATCCGCTTGACCGATCAAATATATGGAAAATGATGAAATCTCTTTGCGAAAGTGCGAATGTGGAAAGGGAAAAGGTTTTTCCGCATAATTTAAGGCATCTTTTTGCGGTAACCTTTTACAGTGTCCATAAAGATATTGTGCATCTGGCAGATATTTTAGGACATTCTACGGTTTCCACTACAAGAATTTATACACTGGAAAGCAGCGGGGCACATAGAAAACAGATGGAACAACTAACAGGTCTTTTGATTTAAAAATAAAAATACCACATAATGCCGATTATGTGGTAAAAAGAATTATTACATAAAGATTATAACATCAGGGAAGCGGTTTGTCAATAGTTTTTTATCAATGGAAAAATAAAACTTTGCAAAAATCAGACATAATGAAGCGACCGATGAGGCAGAATTTTACATCGGTCTTTTTTTTGCGCACATTTTTTGGGAAAAATTTCTTTTTATAAAATCCGTATGGCAGATGAGAAGGAGAGATTACCACATAATCGGCATTATGTGGTAGAAAATTATGAGTGGTTTTTTGAAAGGAAGGATTTTATGAAAAAGGAGTTTTTGCACATTTTCAGCTTCGTTATGATTGCAATTTTCACATTCTCTTGTATCGGGGCTGTAAGTGCGGAAGAAACCTTCGATATTCCCGTAATTGAGGAAGTATCGGAGGAGGAGCTTGCAGAGGTTCTCCCGGAAGAGGCAGACGTGGAGATGATGGAGGAAGAAACGGAAATCGCTAAGGAAGAAGCATATTTTGAAATACGTGACGGAAAAGGAAATCATGTATGGTTTTTTGCTGATTTGAAGGAGGCACTTTCCTCAGATAAATTACAAAACGGCTATACACTTTTGATGCTGAAAGACTACACTTGGGATTATACTCTGGCAGATGTATCCAAGGGCGAAATCAGCGGAATAGATATGCCGGGAAGTAAAACCTTCACATGGGACGGCGACGGTCATACCATTACCGACAAATTTGACAGAAGCAAGTATACGAGAATGACTCAAAAAGACGGTGTATGGACTACGGAGTTGGGAGGCCATGATGACAGAGCTTCCTACAATCTTGGTAGTGCAAAAGTAACTGCGAAAAACATAACATTTTCGGGAAATCCGCAAAATACGATTAATAAACAGGGACATACAAATGGCTGTTTTAATATCGGTAACGGTCAGCTTACATTGAAGGATGTTAAATTTATAAACTATTTCGGATGGAACGGCAGCGTTTGTTGGATGCAGGGAACAGGCAAGCTGGTTATGGTTGAAAATGTAACTGCCGAAAACTGTTCAGTGCAATACCACGGTCTTATAGGGATAAATAAAGGAACTGCTGAAATAAGCGGATTCACTATGAAAAACTGTAAAGGAACTGCTGCTATCGGTGTAGGTACAGTTGCTTCCGAGGCAAGCCTTAACATAGAAAACAGCACTATAACAAATTGTTCAACCGGAATACTTGTAGGAGCTTCTGGTGAGTCTGGTAATCAGGGTGTTGCTAATATTGGAGACAATGTGACTATATCCGGTTGTTCATATGGTATATCTGTTCATACTGGTGCTACAGTCAATGTGACAGGCTTAAACGTTAATATTAACAGAAATACCGAAAGTGGTATAGTTCTTTACAACAAAAAGGAAGCTGAAATTGGCTCAACATTAAATGCAACTGGTGGAATGAATATAACAGAAAACCAGAACGCCGGTATTGATATTGCTGAAAACTCAATAGTTATATTAAATGGCAATGTCAATGTTACAGAAAATACAAATGCTGATATCAGAATGGAAGTAGCTGACGCACTTGAGGTTGGCGAAGGCTTTACTGGAACGGCAGGAGTTAGTGTTGTTTCAAACGATATCTGGTTCGGACATCTGGCAGAAGGGGTAGAAACACTTAATGGAACAATATACGAGGGAATTGATCCCAACGGACATAAAGGTGCTGTATATGAAAGCCTGATTGGTTCGGGAACGGTAACCCATAACGGAAAAACATATTCTCTTAAAAAGCCTGTAACAAGAGACCTTGACGATAATGCTCTTGTAATTGGCTACAAAATGTATAAAAAAACAGGCTCCGATGCGGCGGGATACAAGAGAGTCGGAGCGGATGCTGCCATAGGTACAAGTATGCTCAGCGGTGGAGAAATTTATCTTCTTTCGGATATAACTTTGGCAGGAGATATCAAGTGCGATAAGGATAGCTCTACTATTGACGACCACTTTGACTTTACCGGAAGCACAGCTGTTGCAAATATATACGGAAATGGTCACACAATAAGCATTCATGATGATTATACAAAGGGGCATTTTTTCGCAGTTTACCAGGATGCGACCATGAATTTCCACGACGTTATTTATAACGGAAAAGGAAGGACGACTTTTGCCTATATACACTGCTCGGAAGACCCTAAGGGTGGCGGTGCAATAAGTGCAGACAATGTTATATATTATAATGGTAAGCATACTACCTATGCCGGCGGTATTTATAACTCAGGAGAAGCCTATGCCGGTACAATAAATGTAAAAGACTGTAAGTTTATAGCATGCAAAGGTGCAAACGGCGGTGCATTATATTCTACAGGACTCGGCGTGCTCAATGTATCTGATACAGACTTTATAGATTGTGCGGCTACAAGTAACGGAGGTGCAGTTTATCTCACCAATAATCATACAATGACTATGTCTGGAGAAATCAATGCTACAGGCAATAAGCGTGGAAGCAAGGAAAACAATGTGTACCTTTCAAGCGGAGCGAAAATAAACATAGCAGGAAACATAACAGGTGAAATAGGTCTTACTATGGCACAGTCAGGTGCAACCTTCGGAACTGTTGCAGATACCAATATCACAGGTCTTGATTGCTTCTATGCAGATGGTGCAGAGATAAGATATTATACAGCAATCGGCACCGAACCTGTCATTGAAAAGGTTAAAGGTACCTTGTTCCCGGAAACTGTGGGAACAGGTGAACTTAACGGTGAGGTTGTTATCGATATGCAGGATGTTGCATCAAGAAAAGAGGGAAGAGAAAAGGATGCAGTTTTGCACTGGCCCTGGATTGTAGTAAAAGAAGACGAAACCAGATACGGATATGTAAGCCTTAACTCGGCGTATTCAAACCTTGCGGCAACTTCATTCATATATGCTCAGAAGGACATAACAATTCAGCATTTGTGGGATAAAGCTATAACAACTGAAACAACAAGCGAGGAAAGAAAAGAAATCTATGCACACGTAGAATTTCCTCTTCCGGGTTCTGGAGATAGGCTTAACCATATAAATACGGGAGCAAATGTAAACATCGACGGAAACGGACACGTGATAACGGTAGATAAATCTGATAGTAACTATATGTTTGTTATATACGGCAATAACAAGAGCTTGCAACTTAAAAACTTTATTTATAACGCCGATAAGCCTATGGCACATATACATAAAGACCAGGCAAACGGAACAGAAGCGATTATCATAAATAACAGTTATTTCAACAGTCCGAACAGAAATGTTATAGGTGCATTTAAGGGAGGAACGGTCACTGTCAATGACAGCACAGTGATTGGAACTTTCGATATAGGATCAGGAGCTAAGCTTATACTTTCTGATACGGCAGTTTCAAAACCGAGCGGAAAGAGTGTGGTTCTTACCGGTGTTGCACCTGTTGAAGCAAGCGGCGAAACAGCGGCAGTTCCTGCGGTAATTACAAAAGTAACGGTAAAGGGTGATACGACGATTTCAGCAGGTAATGGCCTTTATGCAAATAATAAGTATGTCGAAGTTATAATAGACGAAAGCTTTACCGGTTCAATTGAGGTAAATGAGGCGAACGGCTGTATAGATAATGTTAAAGCAGGCGAAGGCTTTACTTCCTTAGAGTCTGTAAAGAGCATTACTAAAGCAGGTTCAAACGGCGAAACATTTGCATATTATGACGAAGCAAATGAAAAGTTTGCGTGGACTATGGCACCTGAGCTTACACGTACGACAGATTCGGGTAAGTATAGTGACGGGTACGGAACAATAAGATTTCTGACAACATTTAAAACTGTTGACTCTGCTGCCGTTGCAAGTTATGGAACCTATGCGGTGGGAGAAAGCAGCTTTGTTGAGAATGCAGAGTGGGAAGAAACAGAGTTCATAAAATTTGACAAGACACCGGAAGCTGATAAGGTATATTATGTTGATGTTATAAAAATTCCCGCGGAGCATTTTGATACAAAAATTAAGGCACTCAGCTTTGTAAAGATTAAAGGAATAAAAACCCCCATTTATTACGATTTCAATTTGGCAAGTGTAAATAAAAATGACACAGAAACAGGCGAGGGAACACTGAAGAACTTAGGCAAGCCAACATATGCCGAAGCAGAAGCATGAGGAGGGATAATGATGAACGATAAAATGAATATAACGCAAGAAAATCCCTTTTCCGAGAACGAGAAAGTAAACAAGGAAAAAAAGAAAAAGGTATATGAAAGCCCCGAAATTACGGTGATAGAAATCGAAACAAAGGATGTCATAAACGCCAGCACTTTAATCGGATTCGATGCAGGTGAAAACCTTCTGGGTTCCGGTCAGATAGAGTTTGACTTGAAATAATTAATAATCGCGGAAATCGGACCGCATAAAATATGTCTGAAATGCAGAAACAGTGCAACAGCTTGTTGTAAATACAACTGCTTTCTGCTTTTTAGAGAACCACTTCTATGCGAAAAGACGGCTAGCACCGTCTTTTTGCATTTTAAATTTTTGCAGCCGGCAATCTGAACTCATCCGCCTTTTGGTGTCATTCTGAGTCCGAAGGACGAAGAATCCCGCGCAAAAAAGATTCTTCACTCCGCCTGACGGCTCTGCTCAGAATGACAGGTGGGAATATAAATAAAACAGAAAAGTTTTAAGAAAATAACAATTTCCCCTTGTTTTAATTTCTTTTTAGTGATATAATAATTAATTAATAATATAATCGGAGAAATTGTGTCTTTTTGTGAAAGGAAAGAGCAAATTATGAAGATAAAAGTTGATAAACTTACATATAAAGAGTTTACTGAATATGCGGATTCCACCGTGGCAAAGCCTATAAAAATGACTCTGGCGTTTTTCATCGGCGTGGCAATAATTTTAATCATTATCGCAATGAGCAAGCCTTCATTTGAAGGTGCTGTTACACCACTTTTCTGGTGCGTGGGAATTCTTGCGTTCCTTCTTGTGGCATCAAATGCAAGCGTAAATACTGCATTTAAAAAATCGGGGCTAGCATCAACTAATTGCAGTTACACCTTTATGGAAGACGGTATGAAAATCGCCATGGGGAAATTAAAGGGCGACCTTGAGTGGAAATATGTCAAATATGTAAAAGAAACCAAAAATCTCTGGATTATGAGAGTGCCCAACAGCCAGTTTATAATCCCTAAAAGATGTATGAACGAAGAAGAGTGGGAAAGTCTTATAGATACATATATTCCCGAAGATAAAATAAAGCGGATGAAGTATAAGAGAAGCAACCCTGAAAGGACGAAGGACGATGACAGTGAAGACTGAGAAAAAAGAAATTTTAAGACAGAAGGACTTTGCCGAAAAGGTTAAAAATATAATTGGCGAAGGGAAAAAATATCTTTTAATAACACTTGGCTGTCAGCAAAACGAGAGCGACTCTGAAAAGCTTCACGGTATGCTTGGGAAAATGGGCTACACCGAAACAGAAAGCTTAGATGATGCCGACCTTATTTTATATAACACCTGTGCGGTAAGGGAAAATGCGGAGAAAAAGCTTTTCGGAAGAATAGGTGCATTAAAACCCTATAAGGAAAAAAATCCCGACCTTATAATAGGTGTGTGCGGTTGTATGACACAGCAAAAGGGGATGGATGAACGTTTTCGTCGCTATTATAAATACGTTGATATGGTTTTCGGAACCCATAGTTTATACGCCTTTCCGGAGATTTTGTATAAGGCGATAGAAGATAGATTGCAGGTTCGTGACATAAGAGATATTGACGGAGAGGTTACAGAAGGTATTCCGATAAAAAGGCAGAGCAACGTAAAGGCCTACCTTTCTGTTATGTATGGCTGTAACAACTTCTGCAGCTACTGCGTTGTGCCCTATGTAAGGGGCAGGGAGCGAAGCCGTGAATATAAGGATGTATTGGATGAAGCAAAGTCAATTGCGTCCTCCGGCATAAAGGAAATTATGCTCCTTGGACAGAACGTAAACTCCTACAATGGGGGCTTAAGCTTTGCAGAGCTTGTGGCGAAGGTCAGCGAAATTGACGGGATTGAGCGAATCCGCTTTATGTCATCCCACCCCAAGGATATTGGAAGTGAGCTTATCGACGTTATGGCACAGCGTAAAAATGTGTGTAATCAGCTTCATCTTCCCGTACAGTCGGGAAGCGACCGTATACTAAAGATTATGAACCGTCGCTACACGGTTGAAAAATATATGGGAATAATTGACGAGGTTAAGCGAAAAATTCCCGATGTTACCCTTACAACCGACATAATCGTGGGCTTCCCCGGTGAAACCAACGAGGATTTTTATAAGACTATGGAGCTTTTAAGAAAAGTACGCTATGACAGCATTTTCTCATTTATCTACTCAAAGAGAAAAGGCACGCCTGCCGCAGTTATGGAAGATTGCCTGACAGAGGAAGAAAAGCACATTAATTTTGACAGGATGTTAAAGCTTCAGAACGATATTTCCCTGGAAAAGAACAAAGCAATGATAGGCTCTGTTCAGTCTGTTTTAGTGGAAGGCGAAAGCAAAACAGACAAGCTGCGTCAGTGCGGAAGATCGGAAGGCGGAAAATTAGTGCATTTTGCTTCCGATAAGGATTTGACCGGCGAAATAGTTAAAGTGAAAATTACGGATGTCAACACCTGGACGCTTTCCGGTGATATGATATAAGAAAGGCTTGATTAAATGATCGAGGACAGAAGCAAATTATCTGCTATGATGAGGCAGTATCTTGCTACAAAGGACGAATATCCCGATGCGATACTTATGTACCGTGTGGGTGACTTTTATGAAATGTTTTTTGACGATGCAAAAACCGCATCCGCAGCACTTGACCTGGTTTTAACAGGAAAGGACTGCGGCCTTAGTGAGCGTGCACCCATGTGCGGTGTGCCCTTTCATGCGGCTGATAACTATATAGCACGTCTTGTTTCAAAGGGCTTCAAGGTTGCTATCTGTGAGCAGGTTGAAGACCCGAAAGAGGCAAAAGGACTTGTTAAGCGTGACGTAATAAGGGTGGTAACACCGGGAACCATAACAGACGAAGCAGTTTTAGATTCCCGACCAACAAACTATATGTGTGCCATAAATAAGTCGGAGGAGGTAACGGCTCTTGCCATTGCCGATGTTTCAACCGGTGAGGTTTTGGTAACGGAATTTACAAAGGACGAATTTAATTCCGAGCTTATAAGCGAACTTGACCGTTTTTCACCTGTTGAAATATTGCTGGGACAGGGTGCAGTTTCCGATTCGGAATTAGTTTCCTACATAAACGATAAGACAAAGGCACTTTGCTTCTCCTGCGACGAAAGCTATTTCGACTACGACAACGCCCTTGCAATAATCGGTGAGCAGTTCGGAAAAGAAGGGGACAAGCTTAAGGGTAAAAAGGAACTTTCCGGTGCTCTTTCTGCACTTTTATCCTACATTATGGAAACCCAGAAGGTTGAACTTTCCCATATGAAAGAAATTGAATTTTTCACCACCAACCGCTATATGGAAGTGGGAAGTGTGGCTCAGAAAAATTTAGAGCTGGTTGAAAATATGCAGGATAAGACAAAGCGTGGCACTCTTTTAAGCATCCTTGATAAAACCTGCACAACAATGGGAAGAAGAACCGTTAAAAGCTGGATTTTAAGGCCACTCATTGATACAGTGAAAATTAAAAACAGACTTGATGCCGTTGGTGAAGCATCTGAAAAGCTTCAGGCAAGAACCAACCTTCGTGATTTAATGGCATCGGTAAACGATATTGAAAGAATTGTAAGCCGTGTTTCCCTTGGGACGGTTAACCCAAGAGACTTGGTTGCACTTAAAACATCCCTTATGATGCTTCCTGCCATAAAGGAAGAAAGCGGAAAATTTACTTCCGACTTTATGAAAAAACAGTGCGGTGACATAGAAATATTAAATGATTTGACTATGCTCATCGATATGGCGATAGTTGATAAGGACACACCCATAACCGTAAGAGAAGGAAAAATCATAAAGGAAGGCTTTTCCGAGGAAATAGACTACTTGAATAAGCTTATGTCTGACAGCAAGGGAATCATTGCAGGCATCGAGGCAAGGGAAAGGGAAAGAACGGGAATTCCCAAGCTTAAGGTGGGCTATAACAAGGTGTTCGGATACTACATCGAGGTTTCAAATGTACATAAGGACAAGGTACCGGAAGACTATATAAGAAAGCAGACTCTTACAAACGGAGAAAGATACATAACAGAAGAGCTTAAAGAGGTTGAAAAGGACGTTTTAAGTGCTTCTGAAAAGGTTATCCGCCTTGAATACGAGGCATTTATGAAGGTGGTTTCAGCCGTAAAGGAAAAAATCGGAAGCATACAGAAAATCTCCCATGCCATCGGTGTAATGGACGTTATATGCTCCTTTGCTCATGTGGCTGTGAAAAATTCCTACTGTATGCCGATAGTTGATACATCGGACAATCTTGAAATCAAGGACGGTCGCCATCCCGTGGTTGAGCAGATAAACGAAAAAGAGCTTTTTGTTCCCAATGATACAAACCTTTCGGGCAAGGGCGACTCAATGGCGATAATCACAGGTCCTAATATGGCGGGTAAATCCACATATATGCGTCAGGTTGCCTTAATCTCTCTTATGGCACAGATTGGTTCATTTGTTCCTGCAAGCTTCTGCCACGTCGGCGTGGTTGACAAGATATTCACCCGTGTTGGTGCGTCCGACGATTTATCCTCGGGCAGAAGTACATATATGGTTGAAATGAGCGAGGTAGCGGAAATCGTAAACAATGCAACTAAAAAGAGCCTTATTATCTTAGATGAAATAGGAAGAGGTACAAGCACCTTTGACGGACTTTCCATGGCGTGGTCAATTGTTGAATACTGTGCGGAAAAAATAAAGGCGAGAACACTTTTCGCCACCCACTATCACGAGCTTACGGAGCTTGAAAGCACGCTCCCCGGCGTTAAGAATTACTGCATTGCAGTTAAAAAGAGGGGCGACGACATAATTTTCCTCCGCAAGATAATAAGAGGCGGAGCGGACGAAAGCTACGGTATAGAGGTTGCCCGTCTTGCAGGCATAAAGGACAGTATAATAAAGCGTGCCAAGGAAATTCTTGCCAAGGTGGAAAACGAAAACCCCAGAGAAAGAAAGACGGCTATAAGGGCGGAAGCGGACACTCAGCTTGATATGTCGGGAATGGTTAAGGATACCATCGTTGACCGCCTTCGTATGATTGACATAACAACAATTTCGCCCTTGGAGGCACTTAACATATTAAACGAACTTAAAAACAAGGCTGACGAAGCATAATTTTTCGGAAAGGATGGATTTTTCATGGGAAAAATTCATGTACTTGATAAATCGGTATCCAATAAAATTGCGGCAGGCGAGGTGGTTTCCCGCCCTGCATCGGCCGTGAAGGAATTAATCGAAAACTCCCTTGATGCCGGAGCAAAATCCATTACCGTTGAAATCAAAAACGGCGGTATCGGATATATAAGGGTTACGGATGACGGCTCGGGAATTGAAGAGGACGATATTTTAACGGCCTTTTTGCCCCATGCCACAAGCAAAATCCATACGGCGGAGGATCTTTATGCCATCGGCACCTACGGATTTAGAGGAGAGGCACTTGCATCGATTGCTTCTGTTTCAAAGCTTGAACTTATAACAAAAACTGCCGATGCCGAAATGGGAGTTAAAATTTTAGTTGAAGGCGGCGAATACGGCGAGAGCGAATGCGTCGGTGCAAAAAGTGGCACAACCATTACGGTAAAGGAGCTTTTTTACAACACTCCCGCAAGATTCAAATTCCTTAAAAAAGACAGTGCGGAAACCGCAGCTGTGACGGACGTGTGCCAGAAGGCGGCACTTTCCCGTCCCGATGTTTCATTTAAGTACATAGCTTCGGGAAAAGAGGTTTTCTTCACTCCCGGGGACGGTGTTCTCCTCAATGCGATTTTTGCTGTATTCGGCAAGGATTTTGCGAAAAATATGATGCCGTTGAGCTATGAAAATGAAGGCGTAAAGGTTACGGGGTACATCGGAAGTGCGGCGGTGGCCCGCCCCAACCGTAACATGCAGATTTTCTTTGTAAACGGAAGAAGTGTAGTAAGCCGCATAATGTCCTTTGCACTTTCTGAAAGCTATAAAAATCAGCTTACCGTAGGAAAGTTCCCTGCGGCGGTATTAAACGTGGAAATTGCAAATGACAAGGTGGATGTAAATGTCCATCCTTCAAAGACCGAGGTTAAGTTTATTGACGAAAAAGAAATTTACGACGGCATTTACTGGGGCTGCAAAAATACCCTTTATGAAAAGCCCTATGTACCCTCGGTTACGGCATCCAACGAAAGAACACCGGATGTAAAAATAGCTCCCGAAAAGGTGGAAACGGTTAAAGAACGTGTGTTTATTCCTTCGGTTAAAACGGAAACACCCTTTAAGCCGATGATAAAAGAAGAGGCGAAGGCGGAAGAAAAGAAGACAGGCGGCTTTACAAAAATAGAGCCCGTAAAAGCAATGGATGAAAAAATAACCCACGCGGCGGAGCCTTCCGTTAAATATGACCTTACGCCAAAGGCGGAGATAAAGGACGAAAAAACTAAAGAGGAAATTCAGCAGGAAATGGAAATCCCGAAGGAAGCTGAAGTAAGGGTAATCGGTCAGGTATTTGAAACCTATATACTTGCAGAGTCCGAAGGAGAAATGTTGATAATTGACCAGCACGCTGCCCATGAAAGGCTGAATTATGAGGAACTTAAGAAAAGAAGGGATAAAAACGAAGCAGAAAGTCAGATGCTTATGATTCCCGAAATGGTTTCCTTGAGTCCTTCGGAGATGGCTCTGTGGGAAGATAATAAAGAATTTTTCGAATCCATTGGCTTTGAAACTGAAGCCATGGGCGAAAAGGATATAATGGTAAGATGTGTTCCCACGGGAACAGAGGACGGAGACATAAAGGATACAGTAATTGAAATGCTTGATATCCTTTCTGATTCAAAGCACGATAAAAGAACGTTTTTAGAGGAGCGGGCAATGTATTCCGTTTCCTGTAAATCAGCCATAAAGGCAAATAAAAGCTTAAGCTTGCAGGAACAAAAAGACTTGGTTGTGAGAGTGTTGGCACTTCCCGGTATCAACACCTGCCCTCACGGAAGACCTCTTTGCATCAAGCTTACAAAGGATAAAATAGAAAAGGAATTTAAACGTATATGAAAATCCCTCTTATAGTGGTGGCAGGGCCGACGGCATCGGGTAAAACGGCCATGGCAATTCACCTTGCGGAAAAATTCGGAGGAGAAATTGTATCTGCCGATTCCATGCAGATTTATAAAAAACTCAATATCGGAACGGCAAAACCCACCAAAGAGGAACTAAAAAAAGCTCCTCATCATTTGATTGACATTCTGGATATCAACGAGAGTTTTTCGGTGGTGGATTACTGCGAAAAGGCTCACAGCGTAATTTCAGACATACATGAAAGAGGACATCTTCCCATAGTTGCGGGCGGAACAGGGCTTTATATAGATTCTTTAGTAAATGATGAAGACTTTTCAAATGCAGGAGAAGATAAAGATCTAAGGGAAAGCCTTACATCCATTGCGGAAAAAGAGGGTAACGAAGCGGTTTATGAAATTCTAAAGGAGCTTGATCCCGTCGCGGCAAATAGTCTTCATCCAAACAATTTAAAGAGAGTAATAAGAGCAATCGAAATAATAAAAACCACAGGGAAAAGTCTGGAGGAGTCAATAAAGAGGGAAAAGGCAGAATCCAGATACGACGTCTTATATCTGGTGCTTTCCCACGACCGTGGAATTTTATATGACCGTATAGAAAAAAGAGTTGATATCATGATGGAAGAAGGGCTTTTAGATGAAGCCAAGTGGCTTTTTGAAAATATTGATAACAAAGATGCAACATGCCTTCAGGCCATAGGATACAAAGAATTTAAGGGGTATTTTGACGGTAAAATAAATGTTTCAGAAGCAGTGGAAGAACTGAAAAAAGATACCAGGCACTACGCAAAAAGGCAGATGACCTGGTTTAGAAGAAATAAGGATGCTAGAATAATAAACTGCGGGGATAACCCTTTTAATCAGGCGGAAGATTTAGTTGCAAAATTTCTGTCAGAGAGGACTAATGTATGAAAAGAAAAGTTTTATTTAGTGTGATTATAATGATTCTGGTAACAGCGATTTTCGCAGGTACCTATCTTTATATCAATCTCGGCTCGGATAAATATGTAACTGTGACTGTGCATACACTCACCGATTCTGAAACAGTTACGGGATATATCGTAAAAAATGAATCGGTAATCAATTTGTCCGGCGGAAACTTCGTACGCTTTTATTGCGAAGACGGAGAAAAGGTTTCGGCTAAAAGTTATGTGGCATCTGTATATGATAAAGAGTCTGACGGAAACATTTTATCAGAGATTGATGCGATTGATGAAAAGCTGAAAAATCTGAGCGACGAATATGTGAGCCTTACAATTAACGACATCCTGAAAATTGAATCGTTAATTGATACGGATATAGATAAATACTTCGATTCAGTGTACAGCGGAAATGCTGCAGATGCGGCACTTGCCACGGGAAGGCTTACCGGACTTTTCAATATAAAACATTCGGGAAAAAGCAGCAGCGAAAACGAGGAAAAGGAATTGCTTAAGGAGCGAACTGCACTTGAGGCCAGACTTTCTTCTGCGAAATATGATATAAAAACTCCCATGGGAGGTATATTTACAAGTCAGACCGACGGATTTGAAGGCGTAACCGATTTTGAAAAGGCTACACGAATTACAGTGGGAGAGTTTGACGAGCTTATGGAACTTAAGCCTGAAAAGAAAGACAACGAATGTAAGGTTGTTGACAATTATAAATGGCTTTTTATGTGTAAGGTTCCTTCCGACTATGCTGCAGTATCTGCTGTTTCTAAAAAGGTTGAGATAATAACTGATAAAGGTGAAAATATATCGGGGACCATAGAATACATTTCCCAGCCTGAAGAGGGAGAATGCGTCATGACAATTTCCTCTGACAGGGATTTTTCGGGAATAGGCAAAAGCAGAAAGATAGAAGCAACGGTTACGTTTAATAAGTATACAGGTTATGTGATTCCTACAGAAGCATTTCATATGTATGAAAATAAATACGGAGTATTCGTAGAGTCGGGAAACAAACTTAACTTCAAGGAAACAGAAGTAATTTACTCCGATGATGAATTCACCGTTGTTGCAACATCCGGAAGAACAGAACTTAAGCTTTACGACAACGTTTTGGTGGAGGGTGATTTAAGTGAACTCTATGATTGAGGAAAACATTAAAACGATAAAAGAAAAAATAGCAGAAGCGGCACTGCGTGCAGGAAGAAATCCTCTTGACGTTAATCTTATGGCGGTATCGAAGACTAAACCTTTGGAGGAAGCTGTTCTTGCGGCTTCCTGCGGAGTTTTACTTGGTGAAAACTATGTGCAGGAGTTTAAGGATAAGTTTGACATAAGACCTGATTTGCCCTGGCATTTCATAGGCCATCTGCAAAAAAACAAGGTAAAATATGTGGTACCGAGAGCATTGATGATCCATTCTGTGGACAGCTTTGAACTGGCAGAAAAAATAAGTATCGAAGCAGTAAAGAAAGAAAAAGAGGTATCTTGTCTTTTGGAAATTAATTCCGGGGATGAGGAGAACAAATTTGGTTTGACAATTGGAGATTCAGCATATATAATAGAAATGATAAAGAAAATCATGGAACTTCCGAATATTAAAGTGCGTGGACTTATGACGGTTGCTCCTTTCGTTGAAAACGGAGAGGAAAACAGGGAAATATTCAAAAGAATGAAGAACTGTTTTGACGAGGTAAGGTCTGTTTGCAAAACGGCTGACACGTTATCTATGGGAATGAGCGGAGATTTTGAAGTGGCGGCTGAAGAAGGGGCCACAATCGTAAGGGTAGGCACCAAGATATTCGGAGAAAGAAATTATAATAAATAGAAGGGAAGATTGTTATGGGAATACTTAATAAAATAGGAGATATGATATTCGGGCCTGAAGAATATGATACTGAGTCTGAAGTTGAAGAGGTTGCCGAAATAAAAGAGGAGAGAAGAGAAAGCTCATCACGCCGTGAAGATACAAAACGTGATGAAGACAGAGATGTTTTCAGAAGCAGAAAGAGCAAGGTTGTAAATATTACATCCACAACACAGTTTAAGGTTGTGGTAGTACAGCCTGAAACCTTTGAAGAAGCAAGAGAAATTGCTGAAAATTTAAAGTCTAATAAACCTGTAATCGTAAATCTTGAAAAGCTTGAAAAAGAACAGGCAAGACGCATGGTGGACTTTGTGTCCGGTGCATCATATGCTTTGGGCGGCGATATTCAGAAAATATCAAATATGATTTTTCTTGTGACACCCTATAACGTTGGAATCTTGGGAGACTTTAAGGACGAGCTTAAGAATAAGGGAATCTTTCCCTGGAGTTATTGATAATGGATTTATTGATATATTTGCTTTACCGACTTCTTGAAATATACGAATACGTATTACTTGCAAGATGCATTATGTCATTTTTCGGCTATAATAAGGTATATGAAGTTCTTTGTATGTTGACAGAACCTGTGCTAAGGCCTATAAGAGAACTTTTGAGAAAAACACCTCTTGGCAATATGCCCTTTGATTTTTCGGTGGTATTTGCCATGATTTTGATAGGAGTTGCTGAAAATTGCCTTGCATACTTAAGCAGGATATTATAATCCACGGAAAAAGCGAAGAAGAAAAGCTTATGCTGGCAAAGGCTTATGATACATATACTTTTGCCGAAAAAAGAAACATTCCTTGCTTTACAGGCTTTTTATCTCCGGCAGATAAAGCTTTAGCGGAAATTGCCTTCAAGGGAGCAAATATGACCTTTTACGGAGGTTTTTTGGAAGCTGAAAGAAGCGTGTTGGGTTTCGGAGTAGAGGATACGAGTGATTTTCCTGTATGTGTAATAAAGTCAGAGGGGGATTTTTCTTCTCTTTCCCACAGGGATTTTCTTGGTAGCCTGATGGGACTTGGGATAACCCGTGAAAATGTGGGAGATATAGTTAAAAAGGATGATTGCTGTTATATATTTGTGCTACGGAAGATGGCAGGGTATATCAGCGAAAATTTACTGCAGGTTAAAAAAAGTAATGTCAAAAACCAGATATGCGAATGCGACTGCGTGGTAGTGGAAAAGGAATTCGAAATTGTTAAAAAGAGTGTGGCATCTTTAAGAGCGGATGCGTATATAGCTGCGGCATTCAATCTTTCCAGGGCAGACGCAGCAGAAGCTATTAAAAGAGGACTCGTGACCGTCAACTATCGTATTTTGGAATCAGCTGATAAAAAACTTTCAGAAGGAGATACAGTTTCTTTAAGGGGAAAGGGAAAGACGGTCATTGAACGGCTCGGAGACTTAAGCAAAAAAGGCAGACTGTTTATAGAAATAAAGAAATATAAGTAGGAGGGATAGTTTTATGTATTCACCTTTGGAACTTGAACAGATAGAATTCGAGAAAAAGACTTTCGGAGGATACAATGTTGAGGAAGTAGATGCTGTTTTTGAAGATCTTAAAAAGGATTACGGAACGCTTTACATAGAAAATGCGGATATGAAAAAGAGAATAAGAGAACTGGAAGCGAAATTGTCCGAAAGTGATGAAATGACAGAAACATTAAAGACAGTTTTGGTATCGGCTCAGAAAACCGGAGAAGAAATCCGTGAGAATGCACAGGTTGAAGCTGACCTTATAAAGAAGAGTGCTGAGGCAGAGGCGAAAGAAATACTTCGCAAAGCTGAATTTGAACTTGAAGCTATCAATCGTAAAAAAGAAGAAATCAAAAGTGAAGTTGATGTATTTATCACAAAAATGAGTGCACTTTTTGAAGCACAGATAAAATACCTTAATAAGACAGAATAAAAGAGCGGCAGAATCCGGAAAACGGATTCTGTTATCATTTTCGGAAAGGACGATGAAAATGTATTTATTGCCATGGGGAATTTTAAGCTTGCTGATTATTGCAATAGATGCCTTGAGCAAATATATAGTTTCTTCTAATATGAACCTTTATCAGTCCATCCCGCTGATAAAAGGTGTATTTTCCATAACATTCGTTAAAAATACGGGGGCCTCTTTCGGTGTATTTCAAGGAGGCAGATGGTTTTTTATAGCAATTACATTGCTTATGATGGGATTTATCGTGGGCTATACTATAAAGAAGAAAGAAAAAAATAAGCTTTACCTTCTGTCGGCATCCTTTATTGTGGGCGGAGGAATAGGAAATCTTATAGACAGAATTATCACAGGCGAAGTTGTGGACTTTTTTGATTTCTGCCTTATTAATTTTGCGATATTCAACGTGGCGGATTGTTTCATAGTGGTTGGTGTTATCTTAATGCTGATATATTGCATACTGGAAGAAATAAAAGAAAAAAAGGCAAAAAGAGACGGTGAGACCGATGGAGACATTTGAATTTACAGCGGAGGAAAAAAAGAGAATAGATGTCCTGGTTTCAGAAAAATACACTTCAATATCACGTTCCTATGCAAAAAGACTTATTGAAGAAGGAAATATTTTAGTTAACGGAAATGAAATAAAAAGTAACTATAAGACCAGAGAAGGTGACGTTATTTCTGTTACAGAGGAAGAACCTTCTCCGATTGAGGCGGAGCCTGAAGATATTCCGCTCGACATAGTTTATGAGGATAATTCCGTTTTGGTTGTAAATAAAAAGCGTGGAATGGTGGTTCATCCTGCAGTTGGAAATGAAAGAGGAACCCTTGTGAATGCGGCTCTTTTTCATTGTATGGGAACACTGTCCGGAATAAACGGAAAATTTCGTCCGGGTATTGTTCACAGAATAGATAAAGACACAACGGGACTTTTGGTGATAGCTAAGAATGACGAGGCACATAAATGCCTTACAGAACAGCTTTCAGACCGTTCCTTATCAAGAATATACTATTGCCTTGTAAACGGTAATATTAAAGAGGATGAAGGAAAAATCGACGCTCCAATCGGGAGAAATCCTAAGGACAGAAAACAGATGGCTGTTGTTAAGGACGGAAGATATGCAGCCACTCACTTTTGGGTTGAAGAGCGTTTTTTTGGATATACACTTCTTAAATGCAAGCTTGAAACAGGAAGGACTCATCAGATAAGAGTTCATATGAAACATATAGGGCACAGCATCGTTGGGGATAAAACTTACGGAATAAAAAATGAAAAATTCACCCTTGAAGGGCAACTTCTTCATGCAGGCGGAATAATGTTCCGCCATCCGGAAACAGGGGAGAACGCCTATTTTTCCTGTCCTATTCCCGAGGATTTTGCCCATGTGCTTGAGGTTTTGAGAAAGCAAAGCGGTGTAATATGATTTATTTTGCAATATGGAATATTTTAGTATTTTTCTTATACGGATGGGATAAGCTGATGGCAAAAAGAAAGGGCTGGAGAATTCCGGAAAGCTGCCTTTTGGCTACTGCTTTTATTGCAGGCGGAATTGGTGCTGCCTGCGGCATGACGGTGTTTAACCATAAAACAAAAAAATGGCTTTTCCGTTTTATGATTCCGCTTTCTCTTTTATTAACTGTCTGTTTTATTAAATATGTAATATGAAAACTTCGGGGAAAACTTCGCTCTGAAGTTTTTTCTTTAGTAGAAAAAGTCAATTTTTCAGTAGTAAAAGCTATTTACAGAAATGATTGTTTAATGTAATATAAGATTAAAAGGAGGCGTTTTTATGAATATACCAAGAAATGACTATCCAAGACCGCAGATGGTGAGAGACAGCTTTATTTGCCTGAACGGAGAGTGGGATTTTGAAATTGATAACGCCAAGGTTGGCGAGGAAAAAGAGTTTTTTTTAAGAGAGTCACTGAATGAAAAGATAATTGTACCTTTCTGCCCCGAAAGCGAGCTTTCCGGAATTGGCAACAAAGACTTTATGAATGCCGTGTGGTACAGAAGAAATTTTGATCTTCCGGAAAATCATAAGGAAAGAGTGCTTCTTCATTTCGGTGCGGTTGACTACCGTGCAATAGTTTATGTAAACGGAATCAAAGTGGGCGAGCATAAGGGCGGCTATTCTTCATTTTACTTTGATATAACAAAGGCTCTTAAGGAAGAAGGAAACTACATAACAGTTCTTGCCTATGACGATGTAAGATCCGGAAAGCAGTGTGCGGGAAAGCAGTCTGAAAGGCTTGAATCCTACGGTTGTATGTATACAAGAACAACGGGAATATGGCAGACAGTATGGATTGAGTGTGTGGATGCGTGCCATATTAAAAACATAAGAACCGTGACGGATATTGAAAAGCCATCAGTAAATTTTACAATTAAGACGGAAAATACTATCGGAGCAGAAATTTCTGCAGTTGTTACCTACGAAGGAAAAGAGGTTGGCAGAGGAAGTGCTAAGTCAACGGGCAATGTTTCAACCCTTAACATAAACCTTTCCGAAAAGCATTTGTGGGAGCTTGGCGAAGGCAGACTATACGATGTTTCCTTTACCGTGACAAAGGACGGAAAAACAAGGGACGAGGTAAAAAGCTATTTCGGTCTTCGAAGTGTTGCTCTTTCTGGTAAAAAGTTTTTGCTTAACGGAAAAAGTGTATTCGGCCGCTGGGTGCTTGACCAGGGCTTTTATCCCGACGGAATTTACACCGCACCCACAGATGAAGCATTGAAAAACGACATAATATACGGCATGAAGCTTGGTTTTAACGGTGCAAGGCTTCATGAAAAAATGTTTGAAGAACGGTTTTTATATTGGGCGGACCGCCTGGGCTATATGGTATGGGGAGAACACGCCAACTGGGGACTTGACATAACGGAAATGGAAGCGATAGATAACTTCCTTCCCGAATGGATGGAAACTCTGGAACGGGATTTTTCTCACCCTTCCATAATAGGCTGGTGTCCTTTCAACGAAACATGGGACCGTAAGGGAAGAAAGCAGTGCGACGGTGTTATAAGAATGGTTTACGAGGTAACAAAGGCGATAGATCCAACTCGTCCCTGCATAGATACAAGCGGAAACTTCCACGTTGTGACAGACATTTTTGACGTTCACGATTATTGGCAGAATCCGAAGGAATTTGCCGAATTTTATAAGGACGGAAAGCTTAACTGTCAGGTGCAGAGAAATCCCGCTCAGAAATTCCGCCAGACATATGATGGAGTACTTCCTGCATTCATAAGCGAATACGGTGGAGCGAGATGGTCTGGACAAGACAACAACAGCTGGGGTTACGGAAACGCCCCAAAAACTGAAGAGGAATTTATTGAGCGATATAAGGGACTTACTGAAGCTATTTTAAAATGTGAGCACATTATGGGCTTTTGCTACACACAGCTCTATGATGTGGAGCAGGAGGTAAACGGCCTTATGACCTACGACCGTAAATTTAAGTTTGATCCTGAGGTATTTAAGAAAATCAATACTCAAAAGGCGGCAATTGAGGATTGATGTCAATAAAAATCAATTAATTTTTAATATTTGCATCAAAGAGTCATTGAAAGTCAATGACTCTTTTGTTATAATGATAATGAGGGGGCGGAGTCGCTTTTGTGCAAGAAAAAGTCGCTTCGGTGTATTGATGAAATTAAATGAAAATGATATACTTATATTATAAAATTAAGGGGGAATAAAAAATGAAAAGAGTATCGGCACTTTTTATCGCACTCAGCATGCTTTTGTCATTTGCTATCTGCGTTTCGGCAAATGAAACGCTTTTTACCGTGAGTGACATTGATGTAATGTCCGAAACCGGTGTTACGGTAGCATCAGGCAAAGCGGGAAAATGGTCAGAGGGAGGGTATATCGGATTCAAGGACGTGGATTTTACAGGCATTAAATCCGTAAGAATTTCCGTAAGCAACATCCTTATGTACGGTGAAAACGGCGAAACCTTCCGTGTATATATTGACGATCCTTTAAAGGGAAAGTGCATAGGCTATATTGTTACAAACGATGAAACAAGTACGCCTATAATTTACGGCACCAATATAGAGCCAATATCCGGCAAGCATGACTTATATATAAAGCATAACTATTCAAGGTCCGATCATATTTACCTTCACGATGTGAGAGTTTCGAAGGAAGAATGGGTAGACCCCAAGGCGGTTACTCCGGTTCCCGATTCTCGTATTATTGATGTTTATGCAGACACCTGGGTAGCTACGGATGCTGCAGGACACAAGGTGGCGGATTATGAAGAAGCAGGCGATGTAAAAGAGGGCAAGCACGAGGTTGTTATGTTCTATCATGACTGGCATATTCATGATACAAAGGCATATATCGCTACGGATATTATATCAAAATATCCTGAGGCTAAGGACGACTTCTATCACTCTGCATGGCCCACAAACGGTCCTGCATTCTGGGGAGAATCTGTTTACGGCTTTTACACAGGTACAGACTACTGGCACTACAGGAAGGCTGCAGAACTTATGGCTGCAAGCGGAGTTGATGCAGTTTTTCTTGACTACACCAATGGAGATGCAGCGTATGTGAAAGCTCTTGATGTAATGCTTAGGGCATATCACGATGCCAGAGCTGACGGCGTTGATGTTCCGAAAGTTACCTGCTATATGCAGATGGGATCAACACCCGAACTTAGATGGAATCTCCTTGAAGCAATTTATTTCAATCTTTGTTACAATGAATATTATAAGGATTTGTGGTACTATCTTGACGGAAAGCCTATGCTTGTATGCAGTGAGCCTGGAAGCTTTTCTAAGGCAACCAATCCCGAAGATACCGAAGAAGTGGCACTGGCACATAAGCTTACAGACTTTTTCACGTTCCGTGAAACCGGAAGCAGAGAAACAGGAGCATATAACGAAACAGGTAAGTACTGGCACTGGCTCTTAAACTATCCTCAGCACGAATGGGGAATTACCGAGTCAGGCAGAGTTGAAATGGTAAATCTGGGCATGGCGATAAATCACTCTTATGTGTATAACTATGCTGGTACAGGTGTATTTTCAGATAAATATACCAAGGGTAAAAATTACACCGAAGCCTTCGGCGAAGACTACCGTTCCGAAGCACTTCTTGAAGGATACTTTATGAGAGAACAGGCATCAAAGGTTCTTTCTGTTGATCCGGAAATTGTGTTCGTTGACGGATGGAATGAAATGAATACGGCAAGGGCCAAGGATTATTATGGATTCCCCAATGCTTTTATTGACCTTTATGATGACGAAAACAGCCGAGACTTTGAGCCTTATAAGGGAGCACTTAAGGACACATATTACATGCTCCTCACAGACTTTGTCAGAAAATATAAGGGTGTAAGGCCGACGCCTGTTGCAAGTGCTAAGGTATCCGGTGATATGATGAATGAAGAGGCATGGGATAGCGTTGAGCCCACATTCTATAATTATTTCGGAGATTATGAGCGTGATGCCTTAGGCTACAGGAACTACGAAACAAACGAGCATTATCACTATACAACAGAGGTTGTGAATTCGATTGCGTCATCCAAGGTGGCACGTGACGGCGAAAACTTCTATTTCTATATCAAGTGCGAAAATGCAGTAGATGATACAAATAGCGGTTTTATGAACATTTATATCAACTCAGACAGAAACTATGCTACAGGCTGGGAAGGCTATGACTATGCGGTAAACGTATCGGGAAAGGGCAAGGTTTCATCATTCAGCGGAAGTGAATATAAACTTTCCGACATCGGAAGTGCGGAAATAAAAATCTTAGGAGATAAGGTTATAATGAAGGTTTCAAAAGCATTAATCGGTGAAACGGATGTCTCTGACTTTGAATTTAAGATAACCGATAACATCCTTTGCGAGGGGGATTTGCTCCTTTTCTATACCGAAGGAAATTCCGCTCCTGTTGGAAGATTCAACTATCTTTATACAGAAATTCAGGCTAAAGCTTTAACAAAGGAAGAAAGAGCGGCACTTTCCGATACCACTGTGCTTAAAGCAGGAAGCAACAAAATGATAGTTGACGGAGCTAAGATGGATGTTTACGGGAAGGATACTAATGTTAAAACCTTCACCGAAAACGGAACGCTTTATATACCGCTTGTAGCACTTGACGATATTATGGGTTGGGGTGAAACGAAGGCAACGTATGATTACAAGAAAAATGTTGTTTACATAAAAACCCACGAGCTTACAAATAACGAGATAACCGATTATCAGTGGATTTATACTTATCTTGGCACAAATATGGCATCAATTGACGGAGAAGATAAAGTGATTTTAAATCCGACAAAGGCAGTAGACGGAGTAGTTTATGTGCCGGTTACAATACTTTCAGAATGCTTCGGATGGAGCGTAAACGATTTGGGCGACGGTGCTTTTGCCATAAGCCAGAGAACAGCAAACGTTGATGCGGCAAAAGCCGTATTAAGCCATTTTAATTAAGGAGGGGTAATGATGAAGAAAATATTAACACTTGTACTTGCCCTTTTAATGGCATTTTCTGTTACTTCCTTTGCAGAAGAGTTTATTGATAAAGACGGTATGACAGCCTCAGCCTCCAGCGTATGGAGAGATCTTAATGCAGCATCGAAAGCCGTTGACGGAAAGCTGGATGCCTCCTGGCATTCTCATCCCGATGACAAGGATAAGTTCCCCGTTACACTGGATGTTAATTTCGGAAGTGAAAAGACAGTATCGGGAATCCGCTATTATGCGAGAGTTGACGCTGAAGGAAGCATCAACGGCGTATGGACAAATTTTGATGTGGAAATAAGTAATGACGGTGTAAACTTTGAAAAAGCGGTAACGGGGCTTTCTGTTAGTGCTGTGAAGGAACCCCAGGATGTTCCTTTCGGTAAAAGCGTAAGCGCAAAATATATGCGCTTTACCGTAAACGAGGGAAGCAAGGGCTATGCAACCTGCCTTGAGCTTGAATTTATGAAGGGCGACGAAGCAGGAGCGCAGACGACGGCACCCGCTGCTGCGGGAACTTCAGTCAATAAAGAAGCGATTAAGGCTTCTGCCTCCAGCGTATGGAGAGACCTTAATGCGGCATCGAAAGCCGTTGACGGAAAGACGGATACCTCCTGGCACTCTCATCCCGATGATAAGGATAAGTTTCCCGTTAACTTTGATATAGACTTCGGAAACGAAGTAACCTTAAGCGGAATAGTTTATCACACAAGAGTGGATGCTGAAGGAAATATCAACGGCGTATGGTCAGATTTCGACGTTGAGATAAGTAAGGACGGGGTTAATTACGAAAAGGCGGTAACGGGCCTTTCGGCAAATGTACAAAAAGAGCCCCAGGAGATTTTATTCGGCAAAAATATAACTGCAAGATATGTCCGCTTTACCATAAACGAAGGAAGTAAGGGCTATGCTACATGCATGGAACTTGATTTCCTGGAGGGCGAAGGACAGGGCGAAAAGCCTTCGGGTAATATATCTTCTGCTCCTGCTGCATCGGAGTATGTCAGCAAAAAAGACTGGAAGGTTTATTGCTCCAGTTCATTTGCAGGTAAAAAAGCAGAAAATATGATTGACGGAAACGCCAATACTTTCTGGCACTCAAATTATTATACTGCGGATAATAAAACCATTGACGGAAAGGATGAGCCACCGTATTACATAAGCTTCATTCTTCCGTCGGAAACTGTAATTTCAGGATTTTCCTACGTTCCGAGACAGGATGCAATTGATACAGGTAAAGTACAGGCGTATGAAATCTATGCATCCTCAGGAAAAGAGGGAGAAGCGGTTAAAATAAGTGAAGGCGAATTGAGTGTCGGCAAAGAAGAAATTAAGGTAGATTTCGGATTTTCGGTAAAGGCACAAAGCATTATTTTCGTAATAAAGGAAAGTGTTTCTTCCTTCGGTACATGTGCGGAATTTAATCTGATAAATGGAAATGCTTCATCCGCCAAAGCACCCTCCGATGTAAAAATCGGCGATGCTAAACTTAAGGTGGGGTACGGAACAGCTTACGGTGCAGAAGAGGTTAAAAAGGAAAGCGAATATTATGAGGATAAAAACCTCTGGAAGATAGAAGCATCTTCTCAGAGACTTCCTCACTATCCCGCAACCAAGGCGATTGACGGAAACGAATCAACCTACTGGCATTCTGACTTCACCGATGACGGCGGAGCAAAGGTTGTGAGTATGGTTAAAGGCCCTCACACCCTTGATATAACCTTCCCGGATTTAAGAGCGGTTTCCGGCGTTACCTACACACCCCGAAAGGGACACAGCGCAGGCATAATAACCGGCTATGAGATTTATGCTGCGGAAAGCGACAATTCCGAATGGATAAAAATTGAAGAAGGAAGCTTCAAAAACGATTCTGCGGTAAAAGAAGTTCATTTTTCAGCCAACGTAAAAATGAAAAAGTTAAGGTTCAAGTCTGTAACATCCGTAAGCGATTATGGTGTATGTGCCGAGCTTGATGTAAGACCCGAAAATAAAACCCTTAAGACAATGGAAAGCATAAATGAGTTTGTTTCCTACAATAAGGAAAATAAGCTTATCAAAATCCCCGAAACGGCAATTATAAGTGCAGATGCATCGAGCATATGGAACGAAAATAACGGCACCAACTTCCTTTTTGACGGGGCGCCCTCCCGTGCGTGGCACTCATCACCGGGAGATAAAGGAAAATTCCCCATAACGCTTTATCTTGAACTTGACAATGTATACGAAATTCCTGCCATGGATTACTATGCAAGAGTTGACGGTGAAGGAAACATCAACGGCGTATGGCTCTCCTACAGTATCTGGACAAGTGAAGACGGCGAGGAATACATTCCTGCGGCGGAAAACCTAAGCTTTGAAATTACAGATAAAGTTCAGCGTGTTAATTTTGATGTGCCCTTAAAGGCAAAGTTTATTGAAATTGAAATAAACGAAGGAAGCAAGGGCTATGCAACCTGCGGTGAGCTTGTTCTTTACGAAAAGTCAGGAAGTATGGAAGATAGAAAGAGCAGTAACTACTATACTCTTCAAATCGGAAATAATACGGTTACAAGCGTTAAGGACGGCGAAGAATCCTTTAAGGAGATAGACGTAGCACCTTTCATTGACGACGGCAGAACAATGATTCCCTTAAGAGGATTACTTGAGGAAATGGGTGCTGAAATCACATGGGACGCTGCAAAGAAAAAAATTGGTATAACTACGGACAAGGTTAAGATAGAGCTTCAGATAATGAATGATCTTTGTTATGTTACCGATGCGAAATACGGCCGTGTACGTTATACATTGGATGTACCTCCGATCATAAAGGATTCAAGAACCTTTATTCCGGTAAGATTCATTACCGAACAGCTTGGTTATAAAGTTACCTGGGACGGCGAAACTCAGACAGTAAAAATTTCAGAATAATAAAAATGATGCAGGCAAAGGGCACCCTTTGCCTGCATCATTTTTATTTCATTACTTTCCTGTAGTTCTTGGGAGAAAAATTAAAGTGTTTTTTAAAAAGTCTGTTAAAGTATGTTACGTTGTTAAAGCCCGATTTTGATGAAATTTCCGTAATGGAAAGCTTTGTGTTACGTAAGAGCTGTTCTGCCGTGTCGAGTCTTCTTCTGTTTAAGTATTCTTTTACGGTAAACCCGGTCTGTGCCTTAAATAGCTTTCCGATATATTTTTCATTATAGTTAAAAAGCAATGCGATTTCTTTTACGGAAATGTCGGAATATAAACTCTCTTCAATATAGTTTCTTATGTTTCTTACAAGCGGGGAATAAGAGCTTCCGACCTTTGCATATTCGGACAATAAAAGCTTTATATGTCCGCTTGTTACAGATGCAATTTTTTCCAGTATATAATCCGGAATATCTTTTGCGAAGCTGTCGTAAAAAAATTCCATTTCGTGACAACAATTTCCTCTTAATATGTTTCCGAGGAAAATTACGGCGACAACTTCGTCTTCATAAATTACGGGATGACAATATTCATAAATTCCGTTAACGCAAAAGTGGCCAAAGGCTTTTCTTTCGGAAACGGCTTTGTTTAAAGCGAAATTTCTGCATACAAAACATTTTTCATATCCTTCAGGGGTTCTTTTCATATGGACACAGAAAGGTTTTGTATGATAAGAAAAGTTTTCGGGAAGCTCGGTTTTGACATTCCCCGAATCCCGCAAAAAGACCACCGCAATATGTAAATTACTGTCAAAGGTGAGACAGGTAAGTAAATCATTTAAACTGCTGTATTCCATAAAAACACCTCCGAAACTAAAACAATTATAACATAAATGTTTCTTTTGTTCAAGTATTGTGCAGTAATTTTTATAGTTAATCGGATATAAGTGTTGTATAATATATATAACTTGTTTTAGTTCATGAAGGAGGAATAAAAAATGAAGAGATTTACAGCAATTGTTCTTGCAGTTTTTATGATGCTCTGCTCATTAAATTTAAGCTTTGCATCAGGCGACTTAAAGCTGGATTTTAATAATGCTCAGCTTTCAGGTCTTACGCTGGAAGGCGGAGAAATAAAAAATATAGAAAGAAAAAATTATCTGTACTTTCCGGGAGTTGACCTTACAGGAATAAATTCCGTAACGGTAAGAGCGTATAATAAAATTTCCGGAAATGTAAACGGAGAAACTCTTCTTGTATTGATTGACAGCCATACGGATGGTAAAATGATAGGAAGTGTTACGCTTTCCGAAGTGGGTGAGGATGTTTCTGTAACTGCATCACTTACGCCCACATCAGGAAAACATGATCTCTATTTTTACTGTCTTTACGGCAAGGGGACGAGGAATGAGTGCAGCATAAAAGAAATAACTCTTTCGGAAAATACATACAATCATGATAATAAAAGTATGCAGGTTTCCGATTCCTTTATAATTGACAATTATTCCGACACCTGGGTAGCGGTTGACGATATGGGAAGAGCGGTTGCAACTTACGAAGAAGTCGGCGGCGTTAAAACTGACGGACGTACAGTCGGTATGCTTTACTGGAACTGGTTCCATGATGCTAAAAACACAAAGCGTGCTCATGTAATATCGGATGTAATAGCTGAAAAGCCTGGGGCAAAGGAAATTTACACGGACCCGGTATGGGATGTACGCGGAAGATTTTACTGGGCAGAACCGCTTTTCGGATTTTACAACTCCTATGACTACTGGGTATATAAAAAGCATGCGGAAATGCTGGCAATTGCAGGCGTTGACGTAATATTCTTTGACTATACAAACGGCGGAAGAGATTATATTCCTACATTAAACGTACTTGCTGAAGCATTCAGGGAAATAAAGGCTAAGGGAGTAAAGGTTCCTAAAATAAGTGCCATGATGACATTGAGCGGTGATAAATCGGATGCATTCCGTGGACTTAGTGCAATTTATTATAATTGCTTCAAGTTAAATGATTATTCGGATTTATGGTATATGAAGGATGGAAAGCCTTTCCTTTATGCAAATGCAAACTACGAAAATGCCGTTCCTGATGTGGAGGAAGGCAACAATTTTGAAGGAAACCTTATAAAGGAAATAGGCGATTTCTTTACTGTAACACCTCATGGCTCGAGAGATAAAGATAGCGGAGATGATTCCTGGATGTGGCTTGAAAATTACCCTCAGGTACTTCGTGATGTGGATAAGGAAACGGGAAGAGTGGGATTTGTTGCAGTGGGATGTGCAATAAATGAATCTACAGTATTCGGCGGAAGCGTAACAGGCGTATTTTCCGATCCTTATAATAAGGGAAGAGGCTATTCCGAAGCCTTTGGTGAAGATTATTCTGAGAACGGAAAACGCATGGCTTATTTCTTCCGTGAGCAGAGTGCTCTTGCTCTTATGGCAGAACCTGAATTTATGATGGTTGACGGTTGGAACGAGTGGACAGCTGAGCGTAATCCTACATGGGGAACTTTTACTAATGCTTTCTGCGATTGCTTTGACGAGGAAAACAGCCGCGACTTTGAGCCTACCAAGGGAAGTCTTAAAGATGACTATTACCTTCTTTTGTGCGACCTTGTGAGAAAGTACAAGGGGGTAAGACCTGCTCCTGTTGCGTCGGGAATGAAAACAATTGATATATCAGGAAATATAAATGAGTGGGACGGCGTTTTACCTTACTTTATAAACTCATATCAGGATTATGAGCGTGATGCCGATGGCTACGGAAAGGCAAAAACTGACGAAACATGGCATTACACCACAAAGGTGGTAAACTCCATAAAAGGTGCAAAGGTTTCCTTTGACGGGGAAAAGCTTTACTTTATGGTTGAGTGTGAAAAGGATATTGTAAAAGAAACAGAAAATCTTCTGACACTTTATATAAACTCTGACCGTAATGCAGTAACCGGATGGGAAGGATACGACTATGCCGTAAACTTAGACGGAATAGGAAAGGTATCAAAGTTTGCAGAAGGTGTATGGGAAAAGACCTTAGTTGGGGATGCGGCGTATTCTGTTGACGGAAAGTATTTAAAAGTTGCAGTTGACAGAAACCTGATAGGAGAAACAGCAACTGTTGACCTTGAGTTCAAGTGGACAGATTCCATGAAGACAGAAGGAAATATACTCTCCTGGTATCAGGATGGATCGGTTGCACCTTACGGACGTTTCAATTATCTTTATACAGAAATTGCTCAGAGTGCACTTACACCTTCTGAAAGTGCAGCACTTTCGGAAACATCGGTTCTCAAGGCCGGAAGTGCGAAGATGATTGCAAACGGAGATAAAATGTATGTATATGAAGATGATATAAGGGTTACACCTTTTGAGATGAACGGTACTCTTTATATTCCGGAACAGGCATATAACGAGGTTATGGGTTACGGATTTTCAAAGACCAGATATGTAAGTGCCGACAACAATTTCTTCACCTACCATTTTGAATTAAATGACGACCTTACCGAAATTATAAATTACACATGGACATATTCTATGCTTGAATCACTTGATGCAAGGGTTAACGGAAAGGTTAAAAAGCTTTCCGCACCTGTAAAATATGTAAACGGAATGTTTTATATCCCTCTGTCATTGATAGCAGAATGCTATGGATATGAGGTAAAGGCTTTGGGCAACGGGGTTTATACCGTAAGCCTTGGAACTACGCCAATCGACACCGTAAATGCCGTAGTTTCTCATCTTAACTAAGGAGGCATGAAGTATGAAAAAAATAATATCTTTAATTATCGCAATATTAATGGTTTTCTCCTTATGCCTCTGTGTATCGGCTGAAAACACCATTGAGCCTGAAAGCTCATGGAACATAAAAGTATCAAGCCAGCTTGGAACGTCGGGACAAAACCTCTTTGATGGAAATACATCAACAAACTGGCACTCTGCATATACAGTGGAAGACGGAAATATCGCAAGCTCGGACAGTGCCCCATTCATAATTACCGTTGAATTCGGAAAGGAAATGGAAGTGTCAGGTTTTATCTACACACCAAGAACTAATGACAGATCCGGTGCGATTAAAACATTTAACGTATATGCATCTGATGGCAGCGATTATAAAAAGATTTACGAAGGCGAATTTCTCTACGATGACGGACTTTCCGGCTTAGTTCCTCAGACTGCAAGCTGGGGTAATGTAAAAATGAGCGGTATAAAAATTGAGATAACAGAAGGCATCGGTGGTTTTGGTGCAGGCTCCGAAATTACATTTATCGAAGGAGCCGGGGGCTATGCCATAAAGGACGGAGAAGCTTTTTCAGGCCCAACGGAAGAAGATGAAGAAACAGAAGAAGCAACCGTGGATGGAACAAAGCTTAAGAAAACCGATGCGTGGATAATTACTGCATCCTCTCAGCAAAACAATGAGGGTTATTCCATATTAAGTGCCTTTGACGGAAATGAAAAGACCATATGGCATACGGCGTATAAGGCTGAGAACGGGAATGTGGTAAGCCAAGATGAATGTCCGCATATAATTACAGTTACTTTCCCTGAAAAAACAAAGGTTTCGGGATGGCGTTATGTACCTAGAAGTGACAATGCTTCGGGAACAGTCCTTGAATACAATATTTATATATCGGAAGACGGTAGCAATTTTGAAAAAATCTATGAAGGAAGCTTCCCCTATATAGCAGGTGACGCCGCACTCTATAAGCCTTCCGACGCCTCCTGGGGGGATAAGGAAGCGAAGAGTGTAAGAATTGAAATAACAAAGTCCTTGGGCGGATTTGGTACAGCTAAGGAGATAGAATTTTACACAGGCAGTAATGCAGGATCGGGAGAAAAGACGGACACCACGCCTAAAGATGATAAGGCGACTAATTCAAAGGGATGGAAGATTTCCGTGAATTCTGAGATGTGGGGTTCCGGTGCAAAGCTGATTGACGGTGACAGAACTACAAACTGGCACTCATACTATAAGGCAGAAGGTTCTGACATAGTTGACCAGGATGTGCCGCCTTACGAAATTGAAGTAATTCTTCCGTCAGTTACGGAAATTTCGGGAGTAACTTTAGTTCCCAGAACCGAGGTTACGGGACTGTTTCTTGAGGTTGACCTCTATGTTTCGGATTCCGATGAAGGAGAATATTTCCTTATTAAGGATGGAATGATTTTTGAAAACAGAATATATGACAGAGAAATTCCGTTTACTGCAAATATCGGAGTAAAGAAAATAAAAATCGTTGCAACTTCAACGGTTGGCGGTTTTGGTACACTTTCTGAAATTGAGCTCATGGAAAAGGATTTATCCAAAGAATTGGTAAGCTTTGATGAGTATGCAGCAAATGAAGAGGCCAACAGAATGTACAAGGTGGATACATCAAATGCTGAGGCAATTTACGATGGTGAAAACTGGTTTAGTCACACTCCGGATTTGGCGATAGACGGAGCATCCTCCACCTACTGGCAGTCGGAAGAACTTCAAAAGGGCTTTGCGGCGGTGCTTGATGTAGATTTGCAAAAGGTGTACAGAATAAAGGAAATTGACTATACACCAAGACAGTCTGATGATCTTCACGGTCACTGGCTGGGAGTGGGAATTTACACAAGTAAAGATGGCGTAAACTGGACAATGGTTAAAAATGTAACCTTTGAAAAAGATCTTTCGGTGAAAAAAATAGTTTTCGATGAAGAAATAGAAACAAGATATTTTGAGTTTGAAATTTACGACTATTTTGCATCCAGAGTTTCTGCTGCGGAAATCTCTTTCCTTCAGACCAAAGAAGGAAAGGACGCTTCTCTCATGGCGAATACGGAAAAATATATTCTTAAGATAGGATCAAAGGAAATTGCCTACGAAAAGGGAACAGATAAAGGTGTTAAGGAAATTGACGTCGCTCCTTTTATCACAAACGGTTCTACAATGATTCCTTTAAGAGGATTGATTGAAGAAATGGGTGGGAAAATCACCTGGGACGGAGAAACACAGACGATAGGAGTGGATAACGGAAAGTATAAAATCACACTTCAGATATGTAATCACCTTGTGTATGTGGAAGATCCCGTATACGGAAGTGTCAGGTATACTCTTTTGAACTATCCGATTATATCGGAAAACCGTACTTTCATTCCGGTAAGGTTTGTATCCGAACAGCTTGGATACAATGTTTTATGGGATGGAGCAACCGGCACGGTTACAATAAGTAAATAAATAAAAAGCGGAGTTTTCTCCGCTTTTTATCGTTTTAAGGCATAAAAGCTTTGGAAAACATTGACTTTAAGCCGTAGGTGTAATATAATAATTTTATTGGAAATACAATGGATTATTTAATTGGAACATGCAAGGGAGGAGACGACAAAATGATAAAAGGACTTAAAGGCGCAATATTTGATATGGACGGAACACTGATAGATTCCCTGATGCTGTGGGACATAATCTGGAAAGATTTTGGAGATGTCTTTTTAGAAGGCAGAGACTTTTCTCCTTCAAAGGCCGATGATAAAAAAGTCAGGACAATGACTCTGAAAGATGCCATGAATTATATTCACGATGAGTACGGCATAGGAAAAAACGGAGAAGAATTGCTGGAAGAGACCAACAGAATAATGACGGAATTTTATTCTGAGAGGGTAGAACTTAAAGATGGAGTATATGAATTCTTGGAATATTGCCATAACAGCGGAATAAAAATGTGCATAGCTTCTGCAACAGATATAAATCTGATAAATATAGCAGTTAAGCATTGTAACATAGAAAAGTATTTTGAAAATATTCTTTCCTGTGCGGAAATCGGGAAAGGGAAGGATCAGCCTGACATATACATAAAAGCCATGGAGAGTCTAGGCACAAAAACAGAAGATACATGTGTATTTGAAGATTCACATGTTGCGATAGAAACAGCGGACAAATTGGGAATTAAAACAGTAGGTATTTATGATAAGTATAATTACGGCCACGATATAATTAAAAAAGTTGCAACAGTTTACATAGACGATGGTGAGTCGCTGAAAAAGCTCATTACTGAATAAATGGTGAGGAGACAGAATTATGATTATAAAATGCAACAGCGATAAAATCCGCTATACGGGAAGATGGAATGTTAATGAAAAATCCGCAACTTCGACAGCCAATGGAAACTATTTTGAATTTATGTATTTTGGGGAGTGTGCAGTAATCGGATTTGATACATCATATGCAAGGGTTCCGTTTCCGCATATTTATATAAGTGTTGACGGTGGAGCAAATGTGGAGGTTTCCATCGACAGATTTATAAGGATTTGTGCAGAAGAAGGTAAGCACACGGTTCGTGTGGTTTTAAAAGGTTCTGTGGAAAGTCAGCACAGATGGTTTGCCCCCATTGAAGCAAAGGTTTCGCTTCTTGAAATTGAAGCTGACGACTTTTTGGATATGCCGGAAGATACACGACCGATTATAGAATTTATCGGAGACTCAATAACAGAGGGAATCTCCATTGATGTGGGATATTCAAATTACAAAAACGATGGCGATATGGTTTATTGGGACGATTCCCTGGCGGGATATGCCTGGCGTACAGCAAAGGCGTTAAACTTCAGACCGGTTACCATGGGGTACGGCTGTCTCGGAACAACAAGAGGCGGTGCAGGCGGCATACCTCCAGTGGCGGAGTCCTATAAATATTACAGTGACGGATACATAATGGAAAGTCAGAAGGCTGATTATATCGTTATAAACCATGGCACAAATGACCGCTATGCCGACAGGGAACTTTTTAAAGAAAAATATTTTGAGTTTTTGTGTGTTGTGAGAAAGCGTAATCCCGATTCGAAAATAATTTCTCTTACGCCTTTTTCGGGTTGTCTTGCCAAAGAAATAAAAGATGCGGTTGAAAAGTATAATAACGAGAAAAACGATTCTGTTTTCTATATTGATACTACAGGATGGATAGAGCCTGAGCCTATTCACCCATTGAGAGACGGGCACAAAACCGTAAGCGAAAAATTGTCAAAAATAATTAGAGAAAAATTGATGTGATGACTCACGTGGTCGGGTTTGCTGACTAATAAATCTAAGAGGAGATATTCCTATGGAAAAAGAAATAAGAAAAAGAATTGATGCGTTGCTTTCCGTAATGACGCTTAAGGAAAAAATAGGGCAGCTCAATCAGGAGGCTCTTAGTCCTAAGGATCTTGAAGAAATTAAAAAGCGTGTAAAAAAAGGAGAGCTTGGCTCGATAATTCTGGCAAATTCCGCAACGGCGGGAAATGATAAGCAGGATAAAGTATATTATGAGATAATTGATGAAATTCAGAAAACAGCGGTGGAGGAGAGCAGCACAGGAATCCCGGTTCTTTTCGGGAGGGATATTATCCATGGCTATAACACTATTTTCCCAATACCTCTGGCACTGGCTGCGTCCTTTAATCCCGATATTATAAAAACGGCATATTCTCACATGGCAAAGGAAGCAAGAAACAACGGCGTAAACTGGACGTTTGCTCCGATGATTGACCTTTCCAGGGACCCAAGATGGGGAAGATGTATAGAGGGGATCGGAGAAGATCCTTATGTTGGAGGATGTGTGGCAGAAGCAATGGTTAAAGGAATCCAGGGGGAGGAGCTTTCGCCCGATTCATCCATGGCGGCAACAGCAAAGCATTTCATTGGATATGGTGCTGTTGAGGGCGGCAGAGACTATGATAAAACTGAAATTTCAGATTATACATTGAGAAATTTCTATCTTCCGCCATTCAGAAAAGCAATCGACGCAGGATGCTTAACAGTGATGAACTCTTTTAACGAAATAAACGGAACATCTACTGCCGCAAGTAAAAAGCTTTTGAGGGGCATGCTTAAGGATGAGCTTTCTTTTGAAGGCTTTGTAATAAGCGACTGGGGCTCTGTGCAGAAGCTTACTTTTTCTGGGCAGGCAAAGGATATGAAGGATGCGGCGAAAATATCAATCAATGCCGGAATTGATATGGATATGGTATGCCGTGCCTTTATGGATAATCTGGAAGAGCTTGTAAAGGAAGGAAAGGTTTCCCAAGAAACCATAGATGATGCGGTTTCAAGAATTCTGTATGTTAAACTTAAGATGGGACTTTTTGAAAAGCCATATACGGAACATAAGGAAATCGACACAGAAGAAATTGAAAAAATCGCTGAAATATGTGCAAACGAATCAATGGTGCTTCTTAAGAATGATGAGGGAACGCTTCCTCTTAAAAAGGAAGAACCTGTACTCTATGTAGGGCCGATGCTGCACGAAAAACATTCGCACTTAGGCTCCTGGAGTGCCGACGGTGATGCCTCAAGGGTTAAGAGCATAGCAGAGGTTGTCAAGGAAAGAAAAGTTAATGCTCTTTTTGCGGAAAGTGACTATCTGTGGGACGGAGTGCTTCCTTTTGTTAGGGCGGCCTCTGCTGTGGTTGTAGCTTTGGGCGAAAGCAGAAAAGTTACAGGAGAAATGAACAGCCTGGCTAAAATAGAGCTTCCCGGAGAACAACTGGAATTTATTAAAAAAGTACACGGCCTCGGAGTTAAAGTTATTGGTGTCATGGCTTTCGGTCGTCCCATAGCACTTTCGGACGCAGAACCTTATCTTGACGCAATACTTTACACCTGGCATTCCGGAACAAAGGCTCCCGAAAGTATTGTTTCAGCACTTTACGGAGACGTTAATCCCTCAGGTAAGCTCCCGATGACATTTCCTCGCTTTACCGGACAAATTCCTATCTATTATAATCGAGACAAGGGCGGTATTCCGCTTGATTCTTATTACGGAGAATCAAATAAAAGGGTACACTCTTATCACGATGCCCTTGCAACGCCCATGTATCCATTCGGATATGGCCTTTCATATACCGAATTTTCATACGGAGAGATTACGGCGGACAAGACTGAAATTGCATTGGAAGATTTGAAATCCGGTGATGGATTTTCTGTAAGCATTACTGTCAAAAATGCAGGAAACAGGGAAGGTGCCGAGGTAAGCCAGCTTTATATAACAGATAAGGTTTCTTCAATGGTAAGGCCGATGAAGGAACTTAAAGGCTTTTCGAAGAACAGTTTAAAACCCGGAGAAGAGATAAAACTAAACTTCTTCATTGACTATGAAAAGCTGGGATATTATAACGACGAGGGAATCTTTACTGTTGAGGAAGGCGATTTTGATATCTATATCGGAAAAGATTCTTATGTGAAAGAAAAAATCACCGTTAAGGTAGAGTGAAAAAGGTGCGGCAACGGCGGTACTTCTTAGGGATAAATCGCCCAAAATCCACGATTTTGGCACATTACTGTGTCAAAAAGCCTTGCAATAATTAAAAAACTCCAACATCGAGTTGGAGTTTTTTGTTCAAGAGCAAAAGGCTCTTTTCACA
>JAZQAZ010000021.1:0-1552 GCA_045545475.1 Clostridia bacterium
CTCATAATTAAATATTATAAAGCCGATATGCAACTCGGACATGCGTGCATGCAAGAGGCAGCATTTACGCTGGAATGTGCTCCTGAAACTGTACATCTTGACAGACTTGGAAAAGAAAACGGTTCTCCGAGAGATATTCCTGAGCTTCAGAAGCTTCTTGATTTAAAAGTGCGGATTTCGATGGGTGGATGGGATCATTTTTATCCGGATTGGTTCTCCGGTGATGATCCGTACGGGCTCAATGAACGTATAGCCAAAGCTGCCACAAGGATTTCGGTTGAAAAGCTTGCTGAGATTTATAAGGCGTTCAAAGAAGATGAATTCCTTTTAAGACGCGCAAAGGAAAACTATAAAGATAAAACATGGTTTGAATAAAAAAAGAAAAGTATTCTTATGTAAAAGGAAGAGTATTAACAATGGAGTTAAATTTTGAAGCATATAAGAAAAAAGTGTTTGGGTGTTTTGTTGGAAAAAGTGTAGGTGGGACATTGGGAATGCCGTTTGAAGGGCAACTCGAGGTAAAACCGGTTACTTATTATGATCCTGTGCCTACCGAGATGGTTCCTAATGATGATTTGGATTTGCAGGTGGTTAACCTGGAAACACTCCTGCGTACTGGCTTTCCGGTTTCGCGTCATCATATCGGCGAGATTTGGTTGCACCATATGGAGGATAATGCTCCTGATGAATATAGTGTTGCTATTGCAAATCACAAGCTTGGTTTGCGAGGTCCACTTTCCGGACAATATCGAAACAAGTTTCATAGTGGAATGGGAGCGGCAATTCGTAGTGAACTTTGGGCATGTATAGCACCTGCTAATCCAAAACTCGCAGCACTTCTTGCAAGAGAAGATGCGTGTACAGACCACACTGGCGATGGTATATACGCGGAAATGTTCCTTGCTGCTGTTGAAAGTCAGGCATTTGTTGAAAGTGATTTGGAAAAGCTTGTTCAAACAGGTCTTTGCTTTGTGAACAAAGAAAGCAAACTTTATAGGGTTTTTGGAGATGTTATTCGTCTGTATAAAGAAACGAAAGACGTTTATAAAGTAAAGGATTATATATTGAGTGAATATCCGTGTGATAACTGGACTGATGTAACTATAAACGTCTCGTTTATTCTTTTGTCGCTGTTAGCTTCTGATGGTAATTTTGACAGAGCAATTTGTACGGCTACCTCGTTGGGATATGATGCGGATTGCACTGCTGCTACTGTTGGTGCGATTTTTGGCATTATGAATCCAGATAGTATTGATGAAAAATGGACAAAGCCGATTGGTGATGGACTTGTTCTTTCACCTTGTATTGTTAATATGCATAGTTGGAATACGATAACTGAGTTTTGTGAGGTGGTAATGTCTGTTGCTTATAAGGCTCAGGAGTATTACCATACTGGAATACGATTTAAAGAAGCTGACACGCTTACAGATATATGTCTTGCGGATAACTGGACTAATGATTTCGAGAATCTATACAGTTGGAACATCGAAGAAAAAGAGTCTCTTTTGACAGGACTCCCTTGTCTTATGAGTTTAGTCTATCCGGAAGAGGT
>JAZQAZ010000022.1:0-4083 GCA_045545475.1 Clostridia bacterium
TTTTTACAAATCGCCTTCTCTTGAAGGTTTATTTGCCATGCCACAAAATCCACAATTATTTATATATTTTCAATGTACAGTGTTTCGCTAACTAATTTTAAAAAATTCAAAAACTACTTGATTTTTATATAGTTAGCTCCATAGTTTTTTCCGTTTATTATATTATACATAATAAATTTACTTTTATCAAGGACTTTTTTATAATTATAAGCCTTTTTGCATAAAAAATCAAGTACTTACGTTAATCAACAAGCGAAAAGAAATATTTCTCTTTTTTATCTGCTCCCACCGTCCAATATCCTCCTATATACCTGGCACAGTCAGCAAGATGAGTAAATGGGTTTTTACCGTTTTCAGCGGAGGGAACGGCCACAGCTGCTTTGGCATCCTTCTTCCCATAATAATAGTACCCCTGTTTATTTATTTCATATAAAACATTTATGTTCTCAAATATATATCTTATTATAGGATAGTTTTCCGCAAAGCGTCCGTCTTCCACCTTCGTCCATGAAAAGCCTTCATCTATGCCAAGCAAAGACTTGTTTTCCCTGTTTTCATCTTTTTCGATAAATGAAGAAAATGGCGGTTTTGCCGGCGATAACGAGCCATATATAAAAGGTTCGCTTCCCTTAAGAAGTACAACCGTATCAATCTTTGACGCATCTTCCTTCTTCAGCGTGAAGCTTTTGGCGTATCCTCCTCTGACGGTTCCGGCATCAATTTTCATATCTTGCCCCGATAAAGCCGAACCGAGAAAGAATATTTTATATTCATCTGTTGTTTCTTTAACACTTACCGTAACGGTTGTATCCGTAACGGTAACTATACCGCTTCCTTTATTATTTCCGATGGGCTGTAAAATAATATATCTTTTAAGCATAATATGCTCCCCCTTCACAATATATTATGTAAAGAAAGGCATTTAATTCCGAAAACAAGAGAAAATAAAAGCATTTCAGAGTATTTTTGAGCTATTTGGATTTATTTTTGTTTTTTAGCTAAAATTGGCATTTTGAGGAATTTGCTTTGATGTATAAATTTGAGTATTATATACCTTGTTAGCACTCAAAGGACTAGAGTGCTAAAACCTAAAATAATTTGGAGGAATAACCATGAACATCAAACCCTTAGCAGACAGAGTTGTTATCAAAATGACCGAGGCTGAAGAAACCACAAAGAGCGGCATCATTTTAACCGCAGGTGCAAAGGAAAAGCCCCAGATTGCAGAAGTTGTTGCAGTTGGCCCCGGTGCTACCGAAAACGGAAAATTAATTCCCATGGAAGTTAAAGTGGGAGATAAGGTTTTAGTAAGCAAATATTCCGGAACAGAAGTTAAAGTTGACGGAACAGAATACACAATCTTAAAGCAGAGCGACGTTCTCGCTATTGTTGAATAAGGAGGCAATATAATAATGGCTAAGCAGATATTATACGGAGAAGAAGCAAGAAAAGCCTTGGAAAAAGGTATTAACACTCTTGCAAATACTGTAAAAATCACCCTCGGCCCCAAGGGAAGAAACGTTGTACTTGACAAGAAGTTCGGTGCTCCCTTAATTACAAACGACGGTGTTACAATCGCAAAGGAAATCGAGCTTGAATCACCCTTTGAAAACATGGGTGCTCAGCTTGTAAAGGAAGTTGCAACAAAAACAAACGACGTTGCAGGTGACGGTACCACAACCGCTACATTACTTGCACAGGCACTTGTAAGAGAAGGACTTAAAAACATTGCCGCAGGTGCTAACCCCATGATCGTTAAGGGCGGTATCCAGAAGGCTGTTGATGCTGCAGTTGCTTCCATCGCCGAAACCAGCGTTAAGGTTTCCGGCAAGAAGGACATTTCAAGAGTTGCCGCAATTTCCGCAGGTAACGAATTCGTTGGCGAATTAATTGCCGATGCTATGGAAAAGGTAAGTGCTGACGGCGTTATTACCCTTGAAGAATCAAAGACAGCCGAAACCTACAGCGAAGTTGTTGAAGGTATGCAGTTTGACAGAGGCTACATCTCCCCCTACATGGTAACAGATACAGAAAAAATGGAAGTTGTTTACGACGAGCCCATGATTCTTATCACAGACAAGAAAATCACAAACATTCAGGATATCCTTCCCCTTCTTGAGCAGATCGTTCAGGGCGGAAAGAGCCTTGTAATTATCTCCGAAGATATCGAAGGCGAAGCACTTGCTACACTTCTTGTTAACAAAATCAGAGGTACCTTCCGCTGTGCAGGCGTTAAGGCTCCCGGCTTTGGTGACAGAAGAAAGGAAATGCTTCAGGATATCGCAATTTTGACAGGCGGTCAGGTTATTTCCGAGGAAATCGGTCTTGACTTAAAGGAAGCTTCACTTGATATGCTCGGCCGTGCTAAGCAGATTAAGATTACAAAGGAAAACACCATCATTGTTGACGGTTACGGTGACAAGGGTGCAATCGCTGACAGAATCAATCAGATCAAGGCTCAGCTTGAAACAACCACAAGCGAATTCGACAGAGAAAAGCTTCAGGAACGCCTTGCTAAGCTTTCCGGCGGTGTTGCAGTAATAAAGGTTGGTGCAGCAACAGAAACCGAAATGAAGGAAAACAAATTAAGAATCGAAGATGCTCTTGCTGCTACAAAGGCTGCAGTTGAAGAAGGTATCGTACCCGGCGGCGGAACAGCTTACATCATTGCTCAGGCAAAGGTTAAGGAGCTTGTTGATACTTTAGAGGGTGACGAGAAGACAGGTGCTCAGATCGTTCTTGCCGCACTTGAAGAGCCCGTTAAGCAGATTGCCGCTAACGCAGGTATCGAAGGTGCAGTTATCGTAAACGAAATCAAGAGTGCCAAGGTTGGCACAGGCTATAACGCACTCAAGGGCAAGTTCGTTAATATGATCAAGGAAGGTATCGTAGATCCTGCCAAGGTTACAAGAAGTGCCCTTCAGAACGCAGCAAGCGTTGCCGCTATGGTTCTCACCACAGAAAGCCTTGTAACAGATATTCCCGAGCCTCCCGCTCCCGCAGCTCCCGCTCCCGATATGGGCGGAATGGGAATGTATTAATTCCAAAGTTAAAAGGATGTATCGCTGATACATCCTTTTATTTTTTCCTTATCTTCATATACTATAAAAATCCTTTAACTTTATAAAACACTTTTCGCAAACTTTAATTTCTCTGTCGGCAAGAGTTTTTGATTTACAAATCACACATTTTGCATCATTTTTACTTATAACAATCTTATCCCCCGATTGAGAAAGGCTTATTTCCGTTCCTTCATCCAACCCAAATTTTTCTCTTAAATCTTTAGGAATTGTAATTCTCCCCAGCTTGTCTATAAATCGTTTCATTTCACGCCATCCCTATATTTCTAATACATTTTATATTTCGCTAATACACAGTTTATCATAAAAAATCAGCCTTGTCTACCCTAAAATATAAACAAACTTATTTTTCTTAAAAAGAGAACTACAAAAACGCAGAGCTTGCACTCCCGCAAGCTCTGCGAAATATATTATTGTTTTGCCTGTTTTATCATAAGCTCAACCATATCAAGAATTCGTTTTTGTTCTTCGGCTGGAAGCTCGGCAAGCTTTTCCGACAACGCAGATGCCCTATAATCACCGGAATGCTCGAGCACATCGCAAAAAACAGAATCCGCACTTGTTTCAAGACCGTTAAGAAGCAATATAAGCTTTTCACATCTTGGAAAAGATGCTCCACGTTCAAGCGTGGATATATAATTTGTAGTAAGATTAAGCTTTTCAGCCAGTTCTTCCTGCGTAAGCCCCAATGCTTCCCGTCTCTCTTTTATCCGTTTTCCTATTCGCTTATCTATCATATAATCACCTATACTATGTTTTTCATCCATAGTATAACTCGAAAACGGAGATAATTACAGAATCGTTAATGCACATAATATGTATAAGCGATTTAGTTTTATTGTTTTTTATCAAAAAAGCCGATGCAACGGCGGTACTTCTTAGGGATAAATCGCCCAAAATCCACGATTTTGGCACATTACTGTGTCAAAAAGCCTTGCAATAATTAAAAAACTCCAACATCGAGTTGGAGTTTTTTGTTCAAGAGCAAAAGGCTCTTTTCACA
>JAZQAZ010000023.1:0-136386 GCA_045545475.1 Clostridia bacterium
TTTTTACAAATCGCCTTCTCTTGAAGGTTTATTTGCCATGCCACAAAATCCACAATTATTTATATATTTTCAATGTACAGTGTTTCGCTAACTAATTTTAAAAAATTCAAAAACTACTTGATTTTTATATAGTTAGCTCCAATGTAATAAGAGCAAATCCGTAAGGCAAAATGTCTTCTTTAAGGATAATTTTATCTCCCGAAAGTTCAGCCTTTATGTTGTAACTGTCTATGTCTTTATATTTCTTATCAAGAACTATTTCGCCATCGAAAATAATATCCTTTGATATATTAAAGAGCGCAACGGACATTTCCTTGTCATCTTTTTTGCACACGGTATAAAGTCCCGGAGCACCAAAAAGCATGGCAGGAAGAGGCCGTCCCTGCATTTTTTCAATGCAATTTGCAAGCTGTTTTTGTCTGAAATAGTTTCTGAAAAGACCGGGGTGCCAGCCGTTTACGGTGTAAACCGTTATGGGGACAAAGGAATAAATCATAAATTTATAGCCTTTTTCGTTTTCATAATATATTGCAGAAGGGAATTTTTCCTGCTTGTCAAAGTCATCGTGAGATGTGCCAAGCACCGATGAGCCCCTTACAAAGCTAGACAAAACCTCCGCCCCTTCTTTAAGGGAAAAGTCGTAAAACACGCCTCTTCTTTCAAAGCTTGCGGCGGTATATTGATCTTCTTTGCAAAAATATTCCGCTACGGGATTTAATTCAAGCTTTGTATAGGAGCTTATTCCCACGTCAATGCCCTTTTCAATTAAGCACTTAGCTCCCACAGCGTCGGTAATTACGCCGTTTTTAAGCATTTTTTCACTTAAATTCAAAACATTTTCTCCAAATGCGATGCTTGCAGAGTCCTCGCATCCGTAGGTGGTGGGAATGGAGTTATCAACAATCATCCATTGGCTCATGGTGGGAAGATAGTTTCTGCTTCCGTAAAGAGCAAAGGAAAAGTCCTCTCCAATGGTGGTTTTTTTATACATATCCATGTATTCCGCCACATTGAGTCCCACCGAGCGTTTTCCCGAAAAGCGTTTTTTAATTTCTTCATAGTGCTTTTCGTTTCTGCTGTGAAGGTCAACATAGCCTTTTTCATAATCGGCACTTGCGCTATAGTCAAGCATATATTTAAGTATGCCGATTTCGGGATTGTTGGCATAGCTTGCCATATCGTAAATTTCCATTTCCGATGCAGATACTATCTGACGCTGTCTCGGAAGCCCATCTCCCTCCGACACGCATTCCATACCGTTTGCCCAGAAGCTTTGCAATTTTATGGCTTCGATTGAAGCATTGAGGCTTCCCGCATTTTGCCAGTAGGGCGCCCCCGTAAGTCTTAAAAACGGTTCATTTTCACCTGCAATTATTTTGCAAAGCTCCAAAATGTCCACACCCTCCATAAGATAGGAGGCTGAATTTGCAGATAACCCTATTCTGACATCGGGATAGTCCTTATGAACTTCTCTTTCAATCTCCGAAGCAAAATCCTTTAATGTTTTTCCCATAACATCATCAAAAATGTTACGGTAGCGGTTAGGTTTTCCGCTTATTATATGGTTTTTAAGGATGTCTTCGGTGAATTCTTCTCCCATAGCTTCTTTCAATAAAGCCTTATGGCGGGGGCATACGCAGGCTTTTCCTGCCAAAACCTTTCCGCCGGAAAGAGTAAAATCATCCTCAAAGAGAATAAGCTTAACTCCCGTTTCGCAAATGGTTTTAACGGTATTTATAAAGTCTTTACGAAATGCTTCGTCGGTGGGACAATAGGCAAAAACCTTCGTCCCATCCGCAAACGTTATTCTTTCGTAGCAAGAAGGTGCATCATTGTCTTTGGACCCCGGCACGCCCGTTCCTCCGTGACCAATGGAAGGAGCCATCCACGCCCCTACTTCTATTCCCTCTTTTATAAGTCTTTCTTTTGTTCTTAAAAATAAGTTAAATTCATCAGACAAGCATTTTTCGCTTCTTAAAACTCTCGGAAAAATCAGCATAGCCATATCGCATTTTGCTTTTTTAAGAGCCGATATAAGAGCAGAAAAATCTCTTTCGTTGAAGTTTCTGTTTAATACGGGAATAAGAACCTTTCTCATTTGAAATTCTCCTTTACTTAACGAAAAATTCAAAGTCTACCTTTTCCGTATTTAAGAGTCTGTACTGCCAGAAGGTGTAGGGCCCGCAGCTGCCTGAGCCGATACCGCCCACCTTGTAGTCAATTCTTACATTTGTAAGGCCGTTTTTCTTAAGCTCGTCAATATGCTCTGCACGGTTCAAGGTAGCTGTATCGTATTCCGATACGTTGAACTCAAACACTCCGTCAGAAAGCACACTAAGGCCGCATCCCAATGAAAGACGCTTTGCACCGGTATGATTTCCGTGCTCCTGAGGACGGATGTATGGCACATATTCGCCCTCTGCCGTGCTTTCATATACACCGAAGGTGGTGTGATTTTTAAGGTCGGCATAATTTTCGTAAGGTCCGTAGCCGGCATAGGTAAACTTGTCGTTTTCCTTATTCAATGCAAATTCAAAGCCAAGTCTGGGGAGACATTCCTTAAGGGCAGGATTGATACCAATCTGTCCGTTAACGGAGATTTTGACAAAGCCATCCTCAAAGAATTCATAGGAAAGAGTGTAGCCCATAAAGGGAACTCTTGAAACGGCGGCAAGAGAACAGTCAAAGGTAATCTTGTTGCCTGTTATCTTGTATGAATAGGTTTTCTGATGAACGTGGTCAATTTTATTATCATACCAGGTGTGACGTATATTTCTGTCGTTATCCGTTGTGGCACGGAAAACGGTCAACGCCATATCTGTGGCAAGAAGTTCTTGTTTCCCCTTCTTTATGGAAGTAATTACGCCTCTCACCTTATTTATGGTGTATTCCTTATCCCCTGTTTTAACGGTGATTTTATTTTCACCGTCTGTGAGTTTTATCTTGGCACCCGGCTTTATCTTTTTAAGCTTTGTATCAAGTGTCAGTTCTTTAAAGCCTAAAACCTCCTTACCCTTCATAAGGTAAATGATTATAGCTGCATTCATTTCGGCATCTTTCGGAAGACGGAAGGGAATTTCAATTTCTTCTGTCTTATGAGGTGCAACTTCCACCATCATAAGCTGTTCTTTTACCTCTTTACCGTCAACTGAAAGAACGATTTTCAGGTCAAGCTCAGAAAGGTCTGTAAAGTCATAGCGGTTGGTGATTGCAATTTTGTCGCCCTTAAGCTCCGCCGTGAAGCCCTGATATGCATATTTTGCAGAAAGAGTACCTGCCTTATAGCTTCTGTCATAGAAGGTAAGGCCGTCACAGCAGAAGTTGGAGTCGTGGGTTTCCTCGCCAAAGTCACCGCCGTATTTGGGAACGCCGTTCTCAACGAATGTATGGTCGGTCCACTCCCAGATGCATCCGCCTATAAAGAGGGGGTGCGAATAGAATTTTTCCACATAGTCAACCATACTTCCGGGTCCGTTACCCATAGCGTGAGCATATTCGCAAAGGAAGAAAGGTCTTTCGTCTCCTTTTGCAATTATGTTATCCATGCCGTTAAGGTCTGTGTACATCTGGCTTCTTATATCAACATCAGCAACGTGCTTTATGGCAGAAGCTCTTTCTGAATGACGGATTCTCGAAGGATCTCTGCCCTTAATATAAGCAAGCATAGCTGCAGTATTCATACCGAAGGTGCTTTCATTACCAACCGACCAGGAGAAAATTGAAGCGTGGTTTTTATCTCTTTCCAGGCTTCGCTCCATTCTGTCAAGCATCATTTCCTTCCAGTCGGGATTGTTGCTGGGCCAAAGTCCGCTGTCGTCATAGCCGGGCCAGGTGGCATTTCTTGCATTGAAGCCGTGCTGTTCATCGTCATTTTCAAGCATAACGTAAAAGCCAAGTTCGTCTGTCATATTCAAAAATTCGGGTGTAGGAGGATAATGGCTTGTTCTTATGCAGTTGATATTAAGCTCCTTCATTTTAAGAAGCTCGGAATATAAATCCTCGTCTGTTTCGTACCAACCCTCGGTGGGATGGGTGTCGTGACGGTTTACACCCTTTAATTTTACGGATACTCCGTTTATTAAAAGACCGTTTTTATTTACCTTAACGTCTCTCATACCAACTCGGAAAGGAATAAATTCTCTTCCCTTTTTTACAACTACGGTATAAAGATAGGGCTTTTCTGCATTCCAAAGTATGGGTTTTTCTACCTTTTTACCGAGAGAAACGCCTTCAGCATCGAAAATTTCATAATCAGAGTGGCTTACTGTAATTTTCTTTGTATCCGCCTTTATTTCGATGTCCTTAAGGTGATCCTTTTCTCTTCTTAAAAGATATACATCGCGGAAGATACCGTTGTAACGGAAAAAGTCCTGATCCTCTAAATAGCTTGCGGCACACCACTTTAATACCTTTGCCTTTAAGTTGTTTTTGCCCTTTTTAAGATATTTAGTGATGTTAAATTCCGCCTGGAGATGGCTTCCCGTGGAATAGCCCACATAGCTGCCGTTTATGTATAAGTATAAGCAGGAGCAAACGCCCTCAAATACGATATACATCTCATCCTTTGCTTCTTCAGAAGATATTTCAAAATCCAGACTGTATAATCCGCAGGGATTTTTGTCGGGCACATAGGGCGGGTCAACAGGATAGGGATAGTTTACGTTTGTATAGTGAGGCTTTTCATAGCCCTTTGCCTGCCAGCATGAGGGAACAGAAATTTCATCCCATTTTTTTGCATTAAGGTCTGCTTCCTCTTCTGCTTCATAATAGTTAAACTGCCAGGTGCCGTTTAAAAGTCTGTAATAGGGGGATTTATGTTTATCAAAAGCAAGGGCACTTTCAACCGAATCATAGGGAATGTAATAGGAACGCTGTTTTTCGCGGTTTTCCTCATAAAATTTAACGTTTTCGTACTGTCTCATTTTACCGTCTCCTTTATTTGATATAGAAACTGAATTTTACATCGCCGAAGGGCACTCTGAACTTTACGGGAAGATCAGGTCCGCAGCTTGCAGAGCCTAAGCCCGATACAAAGTAGTCAATCCTAAGGTTTGTGTGGTCGCTCTTTTTACCCTTAAGGTCATCTGAGTGCATCACATCTGTAAGAGTTTTTGAATCGTATTCAGATATATTGAATTCAAAGCCTTCGTCCGAAAGGAAGGTAAGACCACTTCCCAATTCAAGGCTCTTTGTACCAAGGTGATTTCCGTGCTCCTGAGGAATTATGTAATTTACATATTCATTTTCTGCACAGCTTTCGAAGGTGCCGAAAGCAACGTGGTGGCACATATCGCGATAGCACTCAAAGGGCCCCATTCCCTTGTAGGTAAAGCTTTCGTTTTTCTTATTTAACTTAAATTCAAAGCCGAATCTGGGAAGGAAATTACGAAGTCTTTCCTGCATAAGCTTACCTGTCAGAGCTACCTTCATAAGTCCGCCTTCGAAAAATTCGTATATAAGCTTAAAGGATGCAAAGGGCATTCTTGAAACTGAGGAAAGGGAGCAATCAAATATCACCTTGTTTCCTGCGATTTCATATCCGTATACCTTCTGATGTGTAAAGCGGATTTTATCAATTACCCAGTCACCCTTGGGTTTATTGTCGTTATCAACGGGGGCACGCCATACAGAAAGGAAGGAAGGCTCTGAAAGAAGCTCTTTTCCGCTCTTTTTGATGCTTATAATCATGCCCTTTGACTTTTCGATTGTATAGCACATATCGCCGCTTTCAGCAATGATGTCAAATTCTGTTTCCTTTAATTCTGCCGCCTTTCCTGTTTCAACCGGAACTGCCTTACAGCTTGTTTCAAGCTGCTTCATACCAACTTCTGCCCCGTCTTTAAGGAGCTGAACATTCACATATGCTCCGCACTTTGCTTCCGAAGGAATGCTGAAGGGCAATTCAAGTTCTGCTGTTTCGTGAGCGGGGAGCTCTATCTTCATTATCTTTTCTTCTGTCTCGATGCCGTTTACGGTTAATGAAAGTCTTAAATCAAACTCGGAAAGATCGGTAAAATCATAGCGGTTGGTAATTTTCAATTTAGTGCCGTCAAGGGAAGCAGTAAAGCCCTGATATACATGCTTAAGTTCCCAGGAACCGCCCTTATAGCTTCTGTCGTGGAATACGATACCGTCAACACACCAGTAGCTGTCGTGGGTTTCTTCTCCGAAGTCACCGCCGTATTTCGGCTTTCCGTCTTCAACAACTGTATGGTCTGCCCATTCCCAGCTGCATCCGCCGATAAATAAGGGATTTGAATAAAACTTTTCGGTGTATTCATAAAGGTCGCCGGGGCCGTTACCCATGGATGCGGAAAATTCGCAAAGGAAGATGGGTCTGTCATCCCCGAGTGCCGCAAGGCGTTCCATCTCCGCAGGAGAAGGATACATTCTGCTTCTTACATCAACAGGAGCCATATCCCTTGCAACATGTGCTCCTTCGTAGTGTACGGGGCGAGATGAATCACGGTTCTTTGTCCAAAGAAGCATCGCCTCTGTATTTCTTCCGTAGTTAGACTCATTACCCATGGACCACATAATAACAGATGCTCTGTTTTTGTCTCGTTCAACAGTTCGCTCTATTCTTGAAACAAGTGCTTCCTTCCATAAGGGGTGGTGGCTGGGCCAGATTATATCATCGTCGTATCCGCGGTAGGGATGCACGCTTCTTGAAATGTAGCCGTGGGTTTCATAGTCCGCCTCGTCAATTACATAAAATCCCAGCTCGTCCGTCATATCCAAAAACGCTGGTGTGGGAGGATAATGGCTTGTTCTTATGCAGTTTATGTTTAAGTCCTTCATTTTAAGAAGCTCGGCATAAACATAGTCCTCGTCCATAGTCCAGCCTGTTACAGGATGGGAATCGTGGCGGTTTACGCCCTTTAATTTAACGGAAACACCGTTTATGAAAAAGCCGTTTTTGTTGGTTTCAACCGTTCTCATACCAATGCGGAAAGGGATAAATTCTCTTCCCTTTTTTACTATTACGGTATAAAGATAGGGCTTTTCCGCATTCCACAAAATGGGTGTCTCTACGGTTTTACCAAGGCTATTACCTTCTGCGTCAAATATTTCAAAGTCGGAATGGCTTACATTGATTTCCTTTGTGTCTGCAGTTATTTCAATATCCTTAAGGTGTCCTTTTTCTCTTTTTAAAAGATACACATCACGGAAAATACCGTTCATTCTGAAAAAGTCCTGATCCTCCAGATATGTTCCTGTGCACCACTTTAATACCTTTGCGGTAATTTCGTTTTTACCCACCTTAACAAAAGGCGTGATATCAAACTCCGCAGTAAGGTGACTTCCTCGTGTAAAGCCAACATATTCTCCGTTTATGTATAAATACATACAGGAACATACGCCGTCAAAAACGATGTAGACCTCGTCCTTCGCTTCTTCTTCCGTTATCTCAAACTCTCTTTTGTAAAGTCCCACCGGATTATCGTCGGGAACAAAGGGAGGATCCACCGGGAAGGGATAGTTATAGTTTGTGTACTGATGATTATCGTATCCTTCAGTCTGCCAGCAGGAGGGAACCTTTATCTTGTCCCAGGATGCGGGATCAAATGTAAATTCACGTTCGTTCTTGAAATAGCAAAAGTCCCACTTGCCGTTAAGAAGCTCATAATATGGGGAATTTTCCTTTTTTCCTGAAAGAGCATTTTCTATCGAATCATAGGGGATGTAGTAAGAACGTGCCTTTTCTCTGTTTTCCTCTAAAAAGTTGTAGCTTTCATACTGTCTCATTTCACCGTCTCCTTTACTTGATATAGAAGCTGTATTCAATTTCTTTATCCATTATTCTGTTCCACTCCCTGAGCATCGGGCCGCAGCTTGCAGAGCCGATTCCCGTAACGCGGTAGTCGATTCTTATGTTTGTCATTCCGTTTTTCTTTATCTCGTCGGTATGACGGGCATAAGCAAGCGTTTCTGTATCGTAGGATGAAACATTGATTTCAAAGAAGTTATCCGTCATAAAGGTAAGACCTGAATCAAGCTTCAGCATCTTCGTTCTGTAGTGGTTTCCGTGCTCCTGAGGAACGGGATAGTTTACATATTCACTGTCTGCAGTTGAACGGTAAAGTCCCACGGGTGCGTGAAGATGCATATCGCAGTAGTTTTCATAGGGGCCCATTCCGAAATAGGTGAAGCCGAGATTTGAAACAGGACTCTTTATTTCATATCCGAATCTCGGAAGGAAGGTGGTGTACTCGGGCTTTACCTTTGCCTTTGTGGTAAGCTTAACCATTCCGTTTTTGAAAAATTCGTAAATCGCCGTATATCTTATGTAGGGCGTTCTTGCTACGCCTGCAAGTGATGCATCAACGATGATTTTGTTTTCCTCAATTTTTGTTTCGTAAACCTTTAAGAAGGTTTTGTTCATATTTTCGGAATGAGTATTGTCGCTTTCAAGCTCCCAGGATTTTTTGAAATGTCTTTCGTTATCCGTTGCCGCCTTGAATGCAGATAAACGGAAGATATCGGAAAGCTGTTCCATTCCGTTTTTAATCATGGATGAGAAGGTTCCGTAGTGTCTGTCAAACACATAAGTAAAGCCGTCGCCCTCAATATAAACCTTATCCCCTTCTTCTATAAAGTCCGTAAACTTTGCGCCGGGACGGATTTTCTTAACCTTGCACTCTTCTATTTCAAATTGCTTCATCGCACGTATGTCTCCGTCCTTTTCCAACGTAAATGTCACATACGCTCCGAGGCTGCAGCTTTCGGGAAACTTGAAAGGAAGGGTAAATTCCGTTTTTTCGTGGGGTTTACAAGATAACTTAAATTCCCTCCTCTCCTCCACAACACCATCCACCATAAGCTCGATGGCAGCAGTAAATTCAGAAAGATTTGTGTGGCTGTAGCGGTTTTCAACGGTAATTTTATTTCCGTTTCGCTCCGCCTTCATATACTGATAGGAGAATTTGACGTTTCGGCTTCCTGCCTTAAAGCTTCTGTCGGAGAAAACAAGACCGTCAACACAGAAGTTTCCGTCATTAATGGTTTCGCCGAAATCTCCGCCGTAGCGGGCAACGCCGTTTGCATCCTTAACGGTGTGGTCTGCCCACTCCCATATGCATCCGCCAAGGCAGTGCTTGTATTCGTAAAACTTTTCAACATATAAATCGATTTCTCCGGGACTGTTACCCATAGCGTGACCATATTCGATTACAAAGTAAGGACGGCGGTCATCTATTGCCATAATTTCGTCGATGTCCTCTAATCTAGGATACATTCTGCATCGGATGTCGGTGTCACAGTTATAGTCAACCACCCTTGCGCGCTCGTAGAATACTATTCTCGTTTTATCTCTCTTGTGACCGTAGCTGAGCATAGCATCGAAGTTGGGGCCGTAGTTACTTTCGTTACCCATTGACCACATAATTACAGAGGCGTGGTTTTTGTCACGTTCCATAAGGCGTTCGATTCGCTCAACAAACATGGGTTCCCAATCCTTTTTATTGCAGGGCCAGGCAGGATCATTATCAAATCCTGCACCGCTTCCACCGATGTTTCTTGTGTTAAAGCCGTGGGTTTCAACATCCGCCTCGTCCACAACGTAAAAACCGATTTCATCTGTCATATTAAGAAATTCGGGTGTAGGAGGATAATGACTTGTTCTTATGCAGTTGATGTTCAAGTCCTTCATTTTAAGAAGCTCTGTGCGAAGGAAATCCTCGGACACATAATATCCCGTTTCGGGATGGGTATCGTGATGGTTTATACCCATCATCTTTACCATACTTCCGTTTATTAAAAGCTCCCCGTCTTTGTTGATTTCAATTTCTCGCATACCAACACGGAAGGGAATAAATTCATTTCCGTTTTTTACAACCACGGTGTAAAGATAAGGTTTTTCTGCACTCCAGAGTATGGGCTTTTCAACTTTTTTACCAAGGCTTTTACCTTCTGCATCAAATATTTCAAATTCAGAATGACTTATCTTAATCTCCTTAGTGTCCGCTGTTATCTCGACGTCCTTAATATGTCCCTTTTCTCTTGATAAAAGATACACGTCACGGAAAATGCCGTTCATTCTGAAACAGTCCTGATCCTCTAAATAGCTTCCCACACACCATTTTAATACCTTTGCGGTGACGGTATTCGTGCCCTTTTTTACGAATTTTGTTATATTGAATTCCGATTGCATTCTTGAAACCTGAGTGTAACCTACATATTTTCCGTTTACATAAAGATACATAAAGGTTGCAACGCCTTCAAATACGATGTATGTTTCCTTGCCTGCCCAGATGTCATCAATTTCAAAGGTTCTTCTGTATACTCCCATGGGGTTATCGTCAGGAACATATGGCGGATCCACCGGGAAAGGATAGTTAAGGTTTGTATACTGATGACGGTCATATCCCTGCATCTGCCAGCAGGAGGGCACGGGAGTTTTGTCCCACTCGGTTATTTCGGAAGGTTCATCAATGTCACGCTCAAAATAACGAAAGTCCCACATACCGTTTAAAAGCTTGTAATATGCTGACTCTTCCTTCTTTCCCGCAAGGGCTTTTTCCATACTTTCATAAGGAATATAATAGCTTCTTGCTTTTTCTCTGTTTTCCGATGTTTTTTTGATATTCTCATATGTTCTTATAGCCAAAATCCGTCACTCCTTAATGTATAACTATACTTATTTCCATTATAAACCAAACACCTGATTTATGCAATAGGATTATGTTGCGATTTCTTGCACAAAATTGCTATTTTTTATTTTTTTCACTCTGTGATATTAGTTTACCACAAAGGAAGAAAAAAAGCAACCGTCAGGTTGCTTTTTCCATAACTTTTATTAAATTAAATACCTGAACCGCCGTTGCCTTAAGGTTTTTATAGGCAGTTTCTTTATTCATAGCATCGGCAAGAGTACAGGGAGCTTTAACTATCGGGAAAAAGGCGTCAATTCCGTGTTCGTTGCAAACTGCGGCATCATCTGTCACCGCTCCCGAAAAGGCAATGACCTTCTTTCCGTATTTCTTGGAAAGCTTTGAAACGCCTATGGGTGCTTTACCCATGTAAGACTGACCGTCAAGCCTTCCCTCACCTGTTATCACAAAATCCGAATCCTTTATGTGTTCTTCGATTCCGGTTTCCGCCATTACAAGTTCAATTCCCGACTTGAGTGTTCCCCCAAGGTATGCCATGAAAGCAAAGCCCATTCCGCCTGCTGCACCGCTTCCGGGAAAATTACAGTCAGATTGGGGATTAACATTCTTTGTTAAAACGGCATAGTTTAAAAGCCATGCGTCCATATCCTTAATCATATCTTCCGTCGCACCCTTTTGAGGACCGTAGATACGGCTGCAGCCATTATCTCCGCAAAGTGGATTTTTCACGTCACAGGCAATGTAAAATTCACATTCAAAAAGGCGGGAATCTTTTCCCTCATCCGATATGCTGCATATTTTCTCAAGTCCCTTTGCTCCAAAGGGCACATCTTTTCCCTCTTCATCAGTAAATTTAAAACCGAGAGCCTGAAGCATTCCGACGCCGCCATCGTTTGTGGCACTTCCGCCGATTCCGATTACAAATTTCCGCATACCTTTGGAAAGAGCATCCTTAATCATCTCCCCTACGCCATAGGTCGTAGTGTTGAGAGGATTTTTATCGTATTCGGAAATAAGGGTAATTCCCGCTGCGGCGGACATTTCCATAACCGCAAGATTACGCTCCTTAATTATGCCGTAGCGTGCCTTGATTATTTCTCCTATGGGGTTATGCACGAAGGCAGATACATATTCTCCTCCTGCAGATTCGATTACGGCATCCACCGTACCTTCCCCTCCGTCGGCCAGCGGGCTTATGATAACATTCGCATCCGGGTAAACCTCTTTTATACCTTCCTTTGCAGCATTTCCCGCCTCAAAGGTTGAAAGGCTTCCCTTAAAGGAATCTATGGCAATTGTAACTTTCATATTATTTCTCCTTTTTGGCTAGTGTGTTTTCCTGGTTTTTGTAGATAACGAATTTGCTGAATAAAAATTCCAGCACGAAATTGGAAAGCATAGTAACAATAAGTATTATATACTCATTTATATCTGCATTATCCGCAAGATGCCCAAGATAGGTGGAAAGTGGCGTAAATACCGCATAAAATCCAAAAAGCTTTGCCATAGCTATGGGCACATTTGCGGCAGACTTAAAGGTATATCTTCTGTTGAAGGTGAAATTCCATACTATCGAAAGTATCAGTGATACAAGATACGCCGGCCAGTACGGAATGGTAAGTAGTTCATTCATCAAGGTAAACGATGCCACCTGAATAACCCCTGCTGAAATTGAAAACAGCGTAAACTTTATCATTTGCATAATATTTGATTTTTCCATTTTCTCACCTCTCAAATTATTGCGGCAACACTCTGTAAGGACGCATTCTCTGTGATGCGATCAGTGGTGTAAAGCCCTCAGCATATTTAACTCCGCACTGAGTTCCCCTTAAGGCGGCAAGCTTTCTTTGCTCTTCCACCACATCAATTCCGTCGTGGTCTTTTAGCCAGGTAGCCTGACTTTCGTGACACGAGAGCATCTTTTCCTTTAATTCCATTTCATCTGTTATATCCACATATTCCGTTGGAATAAAGTTCATACCGGAGTCTGTATCAGAATAGTAAATGGGTGTAACTGCCGTTGCCTCCCCAAGGTGCGACATAAAGTGCGGGCAGGATGCATCAAAGGATGCCTTAAACACTAATTTGGATGTTTCCACGTGGTCGGAGCAATAGTCACTTGGCGAATGAGTGATAATAACATCCGGCTTTGCATAGCGGATAATTGCAATCATTTTACTTAACTGCTCTTCGCTTCCGCTGTTTACCGTAAGGTCACCGATATCTGCCGAAATGAGGCGAAATCCTGCCATATCGCAGGACTTTTTTGCTTCCTTTGCTCTTATCTCCCGAAGTTCCTCGGGCATAATTTCCACATGTCCCATATTTCCGTTGGCAACATGGCACACGAAAACCTCATGTCCCTGCTTTTTATATTTAATAAGCGTCCCTCCGCAGCAAAGCTCCATATCGTCGGGATGACACATAACCGCCAGTATCCTCATCAGAATCTTCCTTTCCATAATCACATTACAAGTGCATTATACCATATACTTGAAAAGATAACAACTCAAACCTAAAGAAAATTTCAAAAAGTTAACCCCGTTATTTACAACTTGCTTTTTTTATGATAAAATAGTCTAAAGAAATTACGAGGATGTGAAAAAATGCAGGAAAACATAAAGAAGCCAAGACGGCACGAAATATCTTTGCTTAATGTACTTTTTTGCCTGATGGTAATATTTATTCATATTATTTCTCATGCAGTTTCATCACTTACCCCCGGAAGCTTAAGCTATAACATAGCCATGTTTCCATGGCGAAGCTGTAGTTTTGTTGTACAGGGATTTGTGATGCTTGCAGGAATAAAACTTTTTTTAACAAAAAAGGATTCTCTTTCCTATTCAAGCTGGCTGATACTCAGATTTAAAAGCATTATTGTACCATACATCTTTTGCTATATAGCATATTACATATTTTATATGGTCGTATATGATTATCCTCTTGATGCAGCCTTTATCCTTAAGCATTTTTTCACAGGAAATCTTGTATGTCATATGTATTTCATACCCATACTTGTTCAGTTTGACCTTTTAATGCCACTGTGGAAGAAAATTGTAAACAAATGTTCTCCCATTATCGTAATACCGTTTTGCATTTTACTTTCGCAGCTTTTTGAAATCGCTCTCCCCTCCATGCTTAAAATACACTTTCCTGATTATACGTTTATTTTTAACGACAGATTATTTACAACATACCTTTCATTTTACATTATAGGATGTTACATCGGGAAAGATTATGAAAGCTTTTTAGCAATGCTTAAGAGTAACTTCAAAACCATATTTACATGTTTTGCTATTACTCTACCTATCTTTTTATGTTATACATATGTAGCTTACAACAATATTGCTCCGGTCACCTTTACCAACCATCTTCACACGCTTTATGTATATTGTGTAATATTCCTTATCTACTGCATTTCAGTTAAAATTGCACCCTGTATTATGGATAAAGTAAAACTTCTTAAAAAAATAGATATTGCAAGCTACGACATCTATTTATGGCACATGCTGTTTTTGTATTTAACAAATCTCTTTCTTGAAAAGTTTGGTATTATATCTCAGCTTTACTCTTTTGCAATAAGAACAATAATTGTATATCCGGTTACAATAGCACTAAGCATCCTATTAAGCTATTTAAGAAAAAAACTCAACAAGAAATCCGCATAATAAAAAGACAATCTCTTAAAAGAGATTGTCTTTTTATATTAAATTTTACTTTACCGCAGGTAAGCATAATTCTTGACCTATAAGTATATAGTCTGCATTTTTTATACCGTTAACATCCATTATTTCCTGAACGTTTTCGTTATAATCTATTCCGTATTTTTCGCATATACCTATAAGAGAATCTCCATCCTTAACAACATAAATTTCAGTTGACTCAACATCATCTTCATTTATTTCAGACTCTGTAACGTCTTCAATCTCTATAGCTTCGTATTTCTGCTTCAGTTCTTCTAACTCTGTTTTAGTTTTATTAAGCTCAGCTTCAATTTTGTTTTTCTCTGTTCCGAAGTAAACTGATGTAGCAACAGATGCAACCAGTAACACAGACAAAACAATCGTTGCAACGGTATAACGTTTATTATTCTTTCCGATACTGTTAGGCGTTTCAACTTGTATTTTATCATCCGCTACCTTATCTGATTTTTTCTGCATCATCTGCATTACCGCCACAGAACCTACCAAAGCTACACCGATGCCGTCTGTTACTGCACCGGGATAAATAAGCAAAAGTCCGCCAACAAGGTTTAATATCCTCTGATACCAATGCATATTTGTAATCATATAGCCTTCAAGAGATGAAGATACTGCATAGATACCGACAAGGGATGTGATGCAGATAAGCACTACCTCAAAGGCTGTGGTATCAATAAAGAGCATTGCTGGATTTAAGGCAAATACATAAGGTACAATAAATGCACCGATTGCAAGCTTCGTTGCCGTAAATGCCGTTTTCATAGGATTAGCCTGAGCTATTGCAGCTCCTGCATATGCCGCCAGAGCAACGGGCGGTGTAAGGTCAGCAACAATTCCGAAATAGAATACAAAGAAGTGGGCCGCAATATCCGGAACACCCATACGAACAAGGATGGGTGCACAGGTTGCCGCCATAATGCAATAGTTTGCCGTTGTGGGAACGCCCATACCAAGCACTATACAGCAAAGCATTGTCAAAACAAGAGCTATAATTACTTTGTCTCCCGCAAGGGCAACGATACCGTTAATCATAATGTTTGCAAGACCTGTCATTGTGATGGTGCCTGCAATGATGCCTGCAACACCACAGGCCGCGGCAACAGCAATCATTCCCTGGCCTCCGGCGGCCAATGCCTCGAAAAGCCTCTTAGGTGTAATTCTGTTTTCTTTATTAAATAAGCTTACTACTATTGCCACAACAATTGCAATTGCCGCCGCATACTGGATGGAGCGCTGGCTGGTACCAACAAGGTATACCAATATAATAAGAGGCAAAAGAAGATACGTCTTCTTAAGAAGAGGTAAAAATTTCGGCAACTCCTCACGGCTCAAGCCTTTAAGACCTTCCTTTTTAGCCTCTAAGTGAACCGAAATAAATACTCCGGCGAAATATAAAACCGCAGGAAGTATTGCTCTTACAACTATGTTACTGTAGGGAACACCTAAGTAGTCCGCCATTAAGAATGCCGCCGCACCCATGATAGGAGGCATTATCTGACCCCCGGTTGAAGCAGAAGCCTCCGCCGCCGCCGCAAACTCAGGCTTATATCCGGTTTTTTTCATAAGAGGAATTGTAACAGAACCGGAACCAACAGTATTGGCAACCGAAGAACCTGATACCATACCTTCCATGGCACTTGCCACAACCGCAACCTTGGCAGGGCCACCTGAGAAACCACCAACTACCGAATTTGAAATCTTAATAAAGAAATCCGCAATTCCGGTACGCTCCAGAAAGGCACCGAAAATAATGAATACAACGATGAACTTTGAGCATACGTTGATTGGAGTTGAAAGAATACCCTCTTTTCCGTAGAAAAGGTAGTGCACGGTATAATTAAGCTTTCCTGCAAAGGAAGGATTGGATAATCCAAAGAAAAGTGCATATACAATAAAGCAACCTGCCACTATGATTATAGGCAGACCAACGCTTCGTCTGCAAACTTCACCGAGGGAAATGATTCCAACCAGGCCTATTAAAATCTGATACCACTGGAAGTTGCTTCCCTGCTGAATTATTGTATAAGCGTTTGCAGTAAAATATAAAAATGCCGCTGTTCCCGATATCATAAGCACTATATCATACCACGGTATATAGTTTACCTTCTGTATACCCTTTTTCGCAGGGTATACAAGATATCCCAGAAACAGAATAAATGCCACAAAGGATGTAAGACGAATCTCTTCAAGCCATGTGGCAAAAAGGGTTACATATATGCAAAATAGCGAAAAAATTACAAGAATTGCATTTACAAAGATTTTAGGGACGCCTTCCCAGATTCTTACGTTTGACTCACGGTCAAACTTTTTCATCACCGCATCCAAGTCCATAGGACCATTCTCTGTCGGTGTTTTCTTTTTGAAAAACATTTTAAAACCTCCCGGGATGTATCTTGAGCAAATAAATTACGTCTTGATAAACGGCTGCGACATCCCCGTCGCAGCCGTTTATATATTTTTTCAGGGTTTATTCTGTAACAACTTCGATTCCTTTTTCAGCAAAATACTTTGCAGCACCTGCGTGGAAGGGAACTGTCATACCGCTTGTTGCATTTTCAAGGCTTAATTCTGCACCCTTTGCATTTTCTGCGGTGATTGCTTCAATATTATTGAAAATTGCAGCTGTAAGGTTATATACATCCTCTTCTGTTGCACTTGCACTTACTATAAGAGTTGCCTTAACTGTTACTGTTGTAACGTCAGCATCCTGACCTTCGTATGTACCTGCGGGGATTGTGTAGGTCGTGTAGAAGGGGCAGGAAGCCATGAGAGCTTCTGCAATTTCACCGTCGATGGGAACAAGGTAAGCATCATTTGTTGTGCAAAGCTCGGTAATTGCGGGAGTAGGTGCACCTGCAACGATGAACGCCGCATCAATCTTACCATCCTTTAATGCATCAGCACTGTCAGCGAAAGACTGGTACTGAGCATTGATGTCAGCTTCTGTAAGTCCTGCTGCTGTAAGTACGTCAACTGCGTTGAAGTATACACCGGAACCGGGAGCACCGATGGAAACAGACTTACCTGCAAGATCAGCTACGCTCTTGATTTCGGGATCCATTGTTACAAGCTGAACAGATTCTGCATAGAGACCTGCAACTGTACGGAAAGAATCAATCTTGCCTTCTGTCTCAAAGGAACGTGTTCCTTCCCATGCATAGGACATAACGTCTGACTGAACTGTACCGAGCTGATAGTTTCCTGCTGCGATACCCTGAATGTTAGCCTTGGAACCGTCTGTGGAAACAACTGTTACGCCGATACCTGCATTATTGGTAATATACTGACCGAGTACTCCGCCGTAACCGTAATATGTACCTGATGTACCGCCTGTACCCATTGTCATTTTTGTTCCATTTGTGCCGCAAGCTGCAAGAGCAAGAACCATTGCAACAGCCATAATGATTGCCATTAACTTTTTCATTTATTATCATCCTTTCAAATTAGATGCTCCTATTTTATCATAAATATGCCCCTCTGTCAAACTTAAGACCTCTTTTTTGCTATCTTTAAATATTATCAATATTATAACTTTTATTTATAGGTACATTTAGAGCCATTAAAAACTTTAATGTGTTAAAAAAATAACAGAAGCAAGCAGCTTCTGTTATTTTAATCTTAAAGCGATTTTATTAAAGCCTTTCCTTCATCGATTATATGCTCTGCAACGCCTGCACGGAAACGTGAGCTTCTTGCCTCATAGCCGCCCTCTTCATAGGAATCCTTCATCGGGAAATATCCTTCATAGCCGTTGGCAAGACCTATCGGGATAACCATATCAAAGCCTTCTGTCTCTTTAAGGGCAAGACCGATATTCGTAAAGCCTTCACCGGGTATTGTCACAAAGGCAACCTTTCCCAAGGACACCGCATTTATGTTCATCGGGAAGCTTTCGGGGCCGTGCTCTAATGCCACCATTCTTGCCGCCTCGGCAACAACGGTTGTAAGCATCATTCCCGAATAGGGAATTTCATCATCCTTACCTGCCTTATGAAGCTCGTTTATTCTGTGAGCCTCCGCCATATCGGAAGGCTTTGGCATATTGGATGCAACAAGCATAACCTTTGCCTTTGCACTGATTTTTTCCACATCCACATAGTTTACTTTGGCAAAGCACTGAAGCACCCCGCCTGTAACCACATTTGCCATATGCTGTGCGTGGCTATAGCCGCGGGCAACATCGTCAAAATCATTAAACATTCCGTTAAAGTCGCCGCCCTTGGGGTTTACATTAACGTGGTTTACATCGCCCTCTGCCCCGTTTACAACGATGCACAGGGAGTTATCAATAACCTTTTCAACGGTCCTTCTTGTAAGGCCGGGCCAGTCAGAAGATATTTTGCTTCCGCCGACAACGTCGGGATGAGTGGTGAAGTTTGTAAAAATTAAGGTTTTGCCGTCTGTTCGGTCAAATCTTAATACGCTTACACGCTCATCGACAATGCCGAGAGGTTTTACTATGTCGGGATTATTTACACCGGGATTGGTTTTTATGCTTCCGTCCTTCATAACGTAGCGTCTTCCGAAGGATATGTTTTTAGCTTCGCCTACCCCGTAGCCCATTTTTGCATCGGTAAGGTCAGAAACGGCAAGAAGTGACACTTCTTTAATTCTTTCCTTAAGGAAAGCCATATACTTTTCTGTTTTCTCACACTTATCAACATCTTTGGTAGATGGGCCTGTGTGAGTATGGGTTGAGCATATTATAATGTTTTCAAAAGGAACGCCGGTCTCATCTGTAATTGCCTTCCTGTAATCGTCAAGTAATTCCATTTTAAGTCCGCAGTTGTCAACGGCGATAATCAAAACAGTTTCCTTGCCGTCGGAAAGCGAAAGTGCGTTTACCTCAAGGTCATCGAGTATTCCCTCAACGAAACGGGGTTTATAATAGCCCGCAATGGGTGTTCCCTCTTCGGGATTTATAACCAGTCTTCCGAATCCTGCTTTTAAGTTATTCATATTAATACCCCATTAAACTCTTACAAAACTCTTTGTTTCGGTGGATTTATATGCCGCTTCTATAATCTTCTGGTCGTAAATTGCACTTTCGATTGATACGGGAGGCAGAGTTCCTTCCGTTATCGCATCGCAAAGACCGTCGATTTCCTTGGTGTACATATTACCTAAGGGCACATCGGAAAGGGATACAGGTGTAAGCTCTCCACGTGCTTGACTTGCATCATACTCAAGAGAATCGTCGCTTATTAAAATATCAACGTTACCAACCTCTGCCTGAGCGAGAGTACCGTGAGCAACTATGCTTCCCTTTGTGCCGTAAATTTCAAGCTTTGCAACGGATGCGGCATCGGGAATGTTGAAGTTGGAATCAACATAGGCAACAGAGCCGTTATCCATCTTCATAATTACGTTGGAGGAATCGTCAACCTCATAATTAAATGTCTGTGTCTGGTTGAAGGCAGCAACCTCTACAGCCTTAAGGCCTGTGATATAATGAATAAGGTCGATTACGTGAATGCCCATATCAACCAGTGCACCGCCGCCGCTTGTTGCCTTCTTCTGACGCCATGCGCCCTCTATATCGGGATACCAGCAGGTGAACTGACCGCGGATTGAAACGATTTCACCGATTTTACCTTCCGCTATAATCTCCTTGATTTTCTGATGATAGCCGTGGAAGCGCATAAGGAAGCCGATGCTTACCTTAACGCCATTTTCCTCGCACACCTTTTTGATTTCTTCGGCATCGGCAACAGTTAATGCAACGGGCTTTTCAAGCAGAATATGTTTTTTTGCCTTTGCCGCCGCAATTGCCTGCTCCTTATGGAAGAAAACAGGAGAAGCGATATAAACTGCATCTATTTCATCGAGGGATAAAACATCCTCATACTTTGTAAAAGCATATTTTGCCCCGTATTTCTCCTTACAATTTTCTGCGGCTTCTATGCTTGTATCCATAACGGCAACAAGCTCCGCCTTATCCGAAAGCATCATACCGGGAAGAGTTCTTCTGTCTGCAATTCCTCCGCAGGCAATAACGCCCCATTTAACTTTTTTCATATCTTTCCTTCCTTTCATTTAAGGATTGACCCTTTCGGGCGAAGGGTTGCTTTCGCAACCCTTCAAAGTTTTGTATTTTAAGGTTCCGGTAGACTTATTTTGTGTGTGCAGCAAGAACTTTCTTGAAGCCTTCTATGCACTTTTCAATGTGAATTTCTTCCCAGGAGGGATGTAAGAAGAGGCAAACTGTCTGTGCACGAAGAGCGTGTGCATTCTTGCAGAATACCTTATCGTACTGAACAGCAGAAGGATCAGCATATTCCTTGGACTCGAAGGGGAACTTAGCTTCGCCGAATCCGCCGTGCTCTCTGTATGCCTTTTCTTCATAAGCTTCGGGCCACTGAATACCGTAGCAGGGAATCTTTGCAGCACCAAGCTCTTTTACGATCTGGGGAGCGTCGCAGTCAAGAACTGAAAGGTCAACTAAAATGGGATACCACCAGTAAGCGTTCTTTCTTTCCTTTGTGTTTACGGGAAGCTTCTTGATTCCCTTTAAGCCTGTGAACGCATCGTCGTACATTTTTGCATACTTGAATCTTCTTGCAAGATTCCAGTCATCAAGTCTAGCAAGCTCGTTGATACCGATAACTGACTGCATTTCTGTCATTCTGTAGTTAAATCCAACTCTTCTGTGGATATAAGGAAGCTTTTCTTCCAGTGCAAGCATATTCATTCTTGTCTTTACGTCGTAACCGTGGTCACGGAAGGAACGGCACTCCCAGCCTACTTCTTCGTCGTTTGTTACAACCATACCGCCTTCACCGCCGGTGGTAAAGTGCTTACTCTGGCAGAAGGAGAAACATCCAACGTCACCAATTAAACCTGCCTTAACGCCGTTATACTCACCGCCGAAGCACTGTGCACAATCTTCAACAACCTTTAAGTTATGCTTCTTTGCAACAGCCAAAATACCACCCATATCAGCAACAACACCGTAAAGGTGAACAACTAAAATTGCCTTTGTTCTTTCTGTGATTAAGCCTTCGATGCTTTCAGGATCCAATGTATGATCGTCTGTTACGTCAGCGAATACGGGAATTGCACCTGCCTGAAGAACTGCGAAAGAAGACGCAATGAAGGAATAGGATGTAACGATAACTTCATCGCCGGGGCCGATGTTCAATGCCGCAAGTGCGATGTGAAGAGCAGCAGTACCGTTAGTGCAGGAGATTGCCATCTTGGCACCCATCCACTTTGCCCACTTTTCTTCAAATTCCATACCTTTTTTACCTGTCCAGTAGTTAACCTTACCTGTCTTTAATACCTCTAAAACCTCGTCGTAGGACTTTTCGTTGAACTGGGGCCACATAGGAAAGCCGATTTCCTCAATGCCCGCTCCGTTCATAACTATTTCTTTTTCCTTTGCCATAATAAAACACCCTTTCTTATTCGATTAGTCCAATGACTGGACTAATTATTTTCAAAAAAATCCGCTTGAGGCGGTTTTCGCCTCAATTGCGGTTTTTTTATATGCTGAAAAGCTTATCAAAGGAGTATCTCGCTCCGCCTAAGGCAACGGGATTTTCCTTTAATGATGAATATACAATTTTTTTATTTTTTATGAGAGAAATTTCAGAGAAGCACTCTTTTACAGGATTAAGAAATGCATCCCCCGTCTCCCTTACCGAGCCGCCGATTACGATAAGCTCGGGATCAAGCAGATTTACAATATTATTTATTCCAAATGCAAGGGCACGCGCCGCTTTTTTAAGTGCCTCTTTTTCCTTTTCGCCGGAAAGTTTTTTTACTTCCTTTGCAGATTTCACCTTTGTGGCATCTAAAATTGCCGGCATACTTGAATATAACTCCAGGCAACCGTATGACCCGCATTTACAGTGTTTTCCGTTAAAGTCAACACTGATGTGGCCAAACTCCCCTGCCATTCCGCTTCCGTCATAAATTTCACCGTCAATTAAAATTCCTGCACCTACACCGTCGTCAATATCCACGGATATTAAGTTTTCGGGATGCTCGTGACCGCCGAATTCCTTTTCCGCAAGGGCGATGAGCCCCGAATTGTTTTTAAGGTAAATATCAATGTCGGGCAGTGCTTCATTTAAAGTGGAGTAAATATCCTTTGCATCCTCCGCCGCCATAACCGTTGATGATATAAGCGTGTTTGTATCAGGATCGATAACTCCGGGAAGCCCGATTGTTATGCCAAGTATTCTTCTGTTCCGGGATAATCTCCCTACAGCGTGCATTACTGCCATTGCAAGGTTTTCTCCCTTTATTACGGGATGCTCAATTTTTTCAGCAAGCGTAAAGTCAAGACCGTAGCAAGATGCTTCAATCCTTGTTTTCTGAACATCAAACCCGATGAAAAAACCACCCTCTGAATTTACTTTAAGCATAACGGCTTTTCTTCCGCTGCTTTTTGTGTTTTTAATTCCGCATTCTGAAACAAAGCCTTCTGCCATTAATTCCTCAACCAACGTTGAAACGGTTGTTGCTGAAAGGTTAGTTATTTTTTTTATATCCGCACGGGAGATTTTTTTGTTTTTATGTATGAGAGAAAACACAAGTTTTAAGTTTGCTTCTTTTATAAGCTGCTGTGATGCCTTGTTATCCATCGTTTCCTCTCCTTCTAATTTGTCCAATGGCTGGATAAATATATTATAGCACAGAATACGGGTTTGTCAATACCTTTATCAAAGAAAGTCTTTTATGAATTCTCCGCCCGAAAGCGTATATACGTACGAAAAGCCTAAATCTTTAAGCATTTTTCTGCTTTCATCAAACTGAAAGTCCAGTGTTTTAACCTCGTGGCTGTCGGAGGATAAAATAAGTCCTCCACCCTCTTTACGGATGATATGAAGTAAATTTTCATAAGGATAGGGCGTTTTGCGATATCCCCTTGCTATTGCTCCCGTATTAAGTTCGAAAAGTGAGCCGCTTTTAAGTGCCTCTTTCACATATTTTTCAGAAATTGTGAGGTATTTTTCATTATTTAAAAATCTCACTTCATCAATTTCGTCAAACTTGGTGATTAAATCGAAGTGCCCGATAACATCAGGCTTTCTTCTATTTATATATTCGCAGAAATTTTCATAGTAGTTTTCCGTAAGCTTTATTAAATCTCCGTCAAAAGCTTTAAGTCCTGTCTTGAAATAGTCATAGGATGAGTCGATCGGGTAATACTTACCCTCAACCAGAAAATAGTGGCAGGAACCTATTATATAGTCAAAATCATTTCTCTTGGCCGGTGCAAAAGCATCCTCTTCAACGCCGAGATATACCTCGATTTTTTCCTTGTACCTTTCCTTTAAGCGATTAACTTCTACCCTGTATCCTTCTATATCATGCATACAGTAGCGAAGGTCATAGGGTGTATAGCCGTGGGATGAAAATCCGATTGCGGAAAAGCCTTGATCTATTCCGTATAATACAACTTCTTCAGGAGTGTTTACGCCGTCACAAAAGGTTGAATGTGTGTGAAAATTCGATTTCATAGTGTCCCCTTTTATAAATTAAGTAATCTCTTTGCATTTAAGGATAAAATCTTTTCCTTGTCGCTATCCTTGATAAGCATATCGTTTACTACTCCGCCGACAAACATAGCGGGATTACAGGTAGGATAATCCGTTCCGAAAAGGATTCTGTCCGCCGAGAAAACATCAATGGCACGTTTTAACATTCCGTAGCGGGTTATTCCCGTTCCTGACAAATCAAGATAATAGTTATCATATTTTTTTGCAAGGTCAAAATGCAGCATCAATGTAGGATATTCCCCGGGATGCGCCGCAACGAAGACTAAGTCGGGATGTTCTTTCACCATTTTTTCAATTCCGGTTATATTTTCAGGGATAGTGTGAAAGCTTATAACCATATTATGCTTTCCCGCCTCATTTAAGATTTCATAGAGATTATCATCCCCGTAGTCCTTCCAGCCATCCATATAAGGAACTATCTCGCCTATTAATTTTACGCCTTCCTTATTCATACGTTTAATTTCCGAAATTGATTCTTCCGGAAAATTGGGATGAATGTGAAAACCCGGAACGTAAAAGCCCTTATAATATTCTTTAAGCTTCAGTGCTTCATCATTGTTTTCCTTTATTTTATCAAAAAGAGTTTCATATTTGTCATTATCACGACTCACAACCGAACCGCATATTTTAGATATACCAAGCCCCTTTAAGACATCCATCGAAAAAGCTTCGTCCATCGGGATAAATTCCTTATGGGGGCAGATATTATTCTTTTCATCCGAAAAGGGATGGGTGTGAAAATCTATTATTTCAAAAGACATAAAAAAACCTCCGTTCCGTAATTATTATACAAAAATTACGAAACGGAGTCAACTTTTATTTGATTAAATTACGTGATTGTTTTTCCACTTTCCGTGGCGAAACCGAAGCTCAAATATAACTGTTCTTACAACCCAGTCAGATACCATTGCAACCCAGATGCTTAACACACCTAAATCAAAAGCATTAACAAGGATGTATGCAAGGCCTACCCTGAATGCAAACATTGACCCTGCTGCCGCTATCATTACAAAGCGTGTATCCCCTGTTCCCCTTAATGCCGATGCTGTTGCAAAGCTTCTCGGATAGAAGAAAATGGAGAATACTGTATAAAGAAGCAATATCTGAAGTGCCCAGGCTTCCGATGAAGGTGACACTTTGAAAAAAGATATCAGCGGTTTAAATAGCGGAACGAAAATTATTGCGGAAAGCAAAACAAAAAGATGATTCATTTTTATAATATGCTTTTTGTACCTTACCGCTTCATTTATATCCCCTGCACCCATACACTGTCCTGCAACAGTCATAATAAGTGCATTAAAGCCTGCCGAAATGCCGTGAATTACCGGGCTTATATTTCTTGCCACCTGGTCTGCATTTATGGCATCCTCGCCAAGGCCTGAAACAAGGCCTGCAAGGATTAATGCACCAAGTTGAAACATTCCCTGCTCAATTCCGTTGGGAACGGAAATTTTAAGGACTCTTAAAGACATTTTAAGGTCTAATTCAGGTTTAATCATATGCTCAAGGCTTACGGGATTTTTCTTCGATTTAAGCATTATAAGAAGTGCAAAGCCAACTAACGCCATGGCAATAAGTGTTGAAAGTGCCGCACCTTCTACATTCATGCCGATACGGAAGATAAAAAGATACTTAAATGCCAGATTTATTCCCATCATACAGGCAGAGCTTACAAATGTGATTTTGGTTTTGCCCATAACACGAAGAAGCGACGAGCCTGCATAATAAAGTGCCACAAAGGGATAAGACATTGCCGTAACGGAAAGATATTTAAGGCTTACTTCAATTACTTCCTTTTCAGCTTTTCCGAAAAAGAGGTTTATGCAAAGTGTTTTTCCGAAAACCATGAAAAGCATAAAGAGAATACCGATTCCAACCACAATCTGTATGTTGGTTTTCATTGCACCTCGTGCATCCTTTTCATCCTTTGCCCCGATGTACTGAGCAAGCACAACGCTTCCGCCCTGGGCAAGGGCAAGAAAAAACTGCTTTGCGAAGTTGTCAATCCTGTTTACAAGGGCAACGCCTGCAAGAGCTGTTGTTCCCAGCTTCGAAGAAACCATCCAGGTGTCCGCAAAACCGAGGCCTGCCAGCATAAGCTGTTCAAAAAATATGGGCAGGAAAAACATAATAAGATATTTATTTGAAAAACGTACGCCCTTCGGTTGAGTAAGTAATCCCAAAACAAAACACCTCTTTGCTAAACTCTGACTGCCTAAAATTATTCAAACATTTTGTTGATTTCACTAACTGTTTTTCTTACAAGCAAATCTCCGCCCACGTGGCCTGACACACCGCTTGAAACGTATGCCGAATAATGGCTTCCCGATTCTGCTTTTTCTGTGGGAAGGTAGCCCTTGGAGCCACAGCATAGCTGAATTAAAAATGTCTGCTTTGCCTTGCTTCTCGCCCTCATCTGATTTCCGTAATCAAGGAAAAGCTCATAGGGGTTTGTTGCAAAGGCAATGTTTCCGAGACGGATTATATGTACTTCAATTTCATCAACATTTTTTGTTTCCTGGTCTTCAAATCTTGCAAGAGTGCCTGCGTGAATGTGAAGCTTAGCGGTATCATTAAAGTTGATTGTTCCGGTTTTATTCTGCTCAAAAAATTTCTTTATTGTTTCTTCCGCCTTGTCCTTTTCCTCAATTGTGACACGGCGAACGGGCATATCAAGCTTAAATGTTTTATGGATAAGCGTTGCCTCATCAACGTAAGAATTTACTTCTTCAAAAGCATATTTTATTTCGTCGGAAATTCTTCTTGCCACTTTTTTGCACCCCGAAACATCAAACATTGAAGGATCGGTAGTTCTTTCTATTACATAATCTCTTTCGATGTTTGGATCGTTTATGGGAGTTTCAGGTTCAACCCATCTTATCATATCACGTGGGCACTGGTCGCCTGCGGCAGAGATAAGGCCGAGAACGTATATATCCTTTCCGTATTCAGCACGAAGGTATTCCTTTACCTTGCCCCAGTAGTCGGCAGAAATGAAGTTTCTGTGCTCCAGTACCTGGGCAGGACAAGCCACGTTTGCAACAACGCCTGTCAGCTTTTTATTTTTGTCATAGGTGAACAGAATTTCAATACCTGAATCGTTTCCGCCTTCAAGGGCTGTGAAGTTTGCCTTGTTGGTATCGCCCCACATCTTTGCGCTTCCGTCATCATAGCAAACTCTTCTGCACATTCCGACAGCTGCTCTTCCGAAGGCTTCTGCATACATTCCCTCGTCCTTTTTGTTCCAGGCTTCAATTACCGCTTCAGCAATTTTGTCTGCAATGTAGGAATGTGCCTCTTCATCCCTGAATATATCCTCTGCATCGGTTTTTGCAAGTTCTTCATACTTTATGCCTTCGGGAGTAAATCTTTTAAGACACTGAAGTCCTCCGCCGAAGGTATCGCTTCTTCTTGCGTAGGAAGGAGCGGTATGGGTGTGGATTGCACCTATAATAATCTTATCAAGAGGAAGGGATATTTTACCTTCCACCCTCTCCCTTACCGAGCAAAGAAGCTGATAGCTTGTTGACACAAGATCGCAGGAGCACATAACAAAGGCATCTTCGCCACTCTCAACGGCAAATGCCGTTACGGTTAAGGGCGACTCAACCTGATCTGATACTCTTTCATAAAACTGTCCGGCAAGGCTTACCTTTACACCCTCCGGAATTATGCTTTTTTCGCTCCATCCGATTTTTATCTTACTCATTTTTATTTCCCCCATCCTTTAACGCACACGAAAATTCGTATAAAGCGTTAAATTTTTCATACTTTTCGTCAAGCACTCTATCGTGTTTTGGAGTATATACCTTTTCAAATTCAATGGCTTTTGCCGCATCATCAAGACTTTTGATTTTGCCGTCGGAAATTGATGCAATTATGGCAGCACCTAAGCACGCCGCTTCCTTTTCCTTCGGCACCATAATGGGATAGCCCGTGATATCCGCCTGCAGCTGACACCAGAGGTCGCTCTTTGAACCGCCGCCCGTTGCAATTATCGCATCAATCTTGGTTCCGTTTCCCTTTATGTACTGAAGATTTTTCTTAAGAAGGAAGCCTACACCCTCCATTACGGCGTATGCCATGTCAAAAGCATCGTGCTCCTGACGAAGGCCCCAGAATACGCCTGTTGCACGGCTGTCAAACTCAGGAGAATTTGTGCCCACAAGATAGGGCAGAAACAAAAGGGAGTTTCTTTTTCTCTTTTTAATTTCCTCGTCAATTTCCTTAAAGGAAGAATCCTTCATACAGGTGTTTTTGAACCATTCAAGGCTTACTCCGCCGCTTTCCGCAACGGGAAGCATAATGTGTGTATCCGGAAGAAAGCCGTAGTGCATGGCTATTCCTCTTATGTCATCGCAAGGCTCCTTTGAAAAGGTTGCCATTGCCATAACGGTACCGGTGGAAAGAGTGATTTTACCCATTTTTATGTTGCCGGTACCAATCATTCCTGCAAAATGGTCAAGTGTGCCCACATTTATTTTTGTGTTTTCCGTAATGCCAAGTTTTTCTGCCACATCCGCTTTAAGGCATCCTGCAACGGAACAGGGCTCAACCAATGGCGGAAGCTGTTTTTCGCTTATTCCGATGGCATCTGTCATTTTCTTCCAGTAGCATTTTTTATAAATGTCAAAATAGAAGGAAAAGGTTGCAATCGACATATCGGAGACCTTTTTGCCGGTCAATGCAAAAATCACATAGTCCTTAAGGAGCATATAGGTTTTTGCATTGTCGTAAACTTCCCTTTTATTTTTCTTAAGCCACAAAATTTTTGTTGCCGGCCAGGTGGGAAGCACCGCCTGCTGACCTGTTACACTTTCGCATTCTTCCTTTGAAAAGAGCTTTGAAAGAGCCGCACATTCCTCAACCGAGCGCTCATCCATCCAGGAAATGGCGTTCATCAGGGGATTTCCGTCATTACCTACAACAACCAATGACTCCGCCTGACCCGTAAACGCCATTTCGTTTACGGATTTGATTTTGTTTTCCTTTAAGATTTCGCTTAAAAGCTTAATGAGATTATTTACATACTCTTTTGCATCAAACTCCACAAAGCCCTGCTCTCTTATATAACTGACGGGAAAGCTTTTTCTTGAAACAAGCTTCATTTCCCCGTCATAGAGAGCCGCCTTGATGTTGGTGCTTCCGAGGTCAATTCCTATGTACATAATTATCTCTCCAATGTCACATTACAAGTTCAATGTCCATAATTTTGCAAAAGTCCTTAATTTCCTCGGTAAAGTTTCCGTATGCAACCAAAACGTGCTGACCTGCCACATTCTGGGCGAACTCTTCAACTGTGCAGCTGTCGGGGAAAACCTCTAAGCTGGGAAGCTGAGGAGCGGGATCGTCCCATCCGTATTCGTTCCACGCAGGAGGATTTTTAGCCTCTGCGGTATAAACGTGCATCTTGTATTTTCCGTTTAAGTAGTAAAGTCTTGCACAGGTAACATAACCCGTTTTTACCTTTGATACGTTAAGAAGAGAAGAATTAAGAAGACCGAATGCCGCAGGAAGAACTGTTACATCGCCGTCTGTCACAGCCTTGGGAACAAAGTCCGGAACGCCGATTAACATACTCTCTTCAAAGAACTCGTAGTATTCAAGATAAGGAACAGTCTGTCCCGATAAATACTTCATTAAAATCTGTGTAACCGCACCCATAATGTCATTTTCGGGAATCGTTAAAACGCCGTAGTAATGCTCAAGAAGCATAAATACCATTGCAGGAGGGAAGCCTAAAAGTTTCTTCATTCCGTCAACGTCAAGAAGCGTAATTGCCTCCCAACCGCGCTCTTTTATCTTCATGCCGATGGCAAGGGCATATTTAACGCCGTTTTCGATAACGGAATCGTCACATTCCTTATTGAATTTCCAGTTTTCCTTTACAAAGTCAACTCCTGCCTTTATTTCATCTGCCGAAAGCTTTTCAAGGTTCTGTACCATTTCAAGCATTTCAAAGGGCTCAACCTCAACGCCGATTTTACCACGCATGGAGTTTCCTTCAAACTGTGTGCCGTAGAGAAGCATATCACGGTAGCCCATTGTGCCGACTCTTGCACTCCTTAATTCCTTCTTTGCACAGGACGCCGTAAGGAAAGCATTTATTTTAGCCAAAGGATAATCCTTGCCGATTACATTGTAAACATACTTAAAGGTGTAGCCAAGTGCTTCAAAAGCAGGTCTTATTGCAGTTGTCCCTGCCTGCTCTGCAGTTGTGATGATTCTACCGTTTTCCTTCCAGCCGCAAAGCCCCCATAAAAGCATGGGAATGTGTCTGAAATTGTCTGTTACTCTTATAACGGCGTGAGTGGGAACCCAGCCTGCAACGCAGACAACCAATGCAGAAAAATCCTTATCAAGGATTTTTGCGATTGCCGCATCTGCTGTTTTATATTCAGGATCGTCAATTACAAGGCCGCCGTCAAAAACCTCATAGCCTAAGTTTTTAATTACGGAAAGTCCCTCATCGTGCTTCATTTCAAGTCTTTCTATGGGTGTGTTTATTTCACCGAAACAAACAAAAGCAATTTTCTTATTCATATTTTTATCTCCTTTTTTACCAAGCAGGGTCCTGCATTAGTCAATAACTTCTACTGTTTTGTTGTAGAAGGATTTAAGAGCCGCTGTTGCCATAGTATGAGAAAGAACGGTTTCTTCGGGAGTAAATAAGCCGAAGGGTACTTCCTTTCCTTCATATTCCATAATGAATGCGGCAATCTGCTGCTGAATTGCATCTGTAAAGCCGAATTCAAAGATGGGGCCTGTGATTGTGGGAATCATAGGCTTATAGCCGATTATAATGCGGTTCCAGGACTGCTCCTTACCCCAGGATGAGGTGTAATAGAAAGCGTTTGCATCGTCACTTGAGAAGCGTGCACTGCAATCCATACCGTAAATTTCAAAGAACCAGCGGTTTGTGGATCCGGGACACATTCTCTTTGTTTCAAAGGTCATAGGAATTTCGTCACCGTCTGCATTCAATGTGGTTGTGAAAATTGTGCAGTTATCAAAGGTATCGCAAACAACAGTTCCTCCCTTGCCGTCGGGACGCTCCTTAACAATGTTGGAAAAATGTGCTCTTACGGTCTTTGGCTTAAAGCCAAGGCGGAAAGGAACGTGCTGTGTGTGAATACCAAGGTCACCGAGGCAACCGTATTCGCCGTTGAACTTAACCATTCTCTTCCAGTTGATGGGTTTATTTACGTCCATATCACTGCAGTGATTAAAGCCGCAGTGTATTTCAAGAATTTTACCGAATTTACCTTCGTTAAACCAGTTAATCATAGTCTGCATTGCAGGATAATAGGGGAATTCGCTGCAGCAACGAACGAAGGTTTTGGGATTTTCCTTTATAGCTTCCATAATTTTGTCATTTGCCGCTTTATCAATACCAAAGGGCTTTTCGCCAAGAAGTGCCTTTCCGCTTTTTATAATGTCAATATAGAACTGCTCGTGAAGGTTGTGAGGAACGGCACAGTAAATTGCGTCGATATCCTCTTTATCTAAAAGTTCTTTATAGTCGGATACAGCATATTTGATTTCCGGGAAATTATCCTTGAACCAGTCCATTTCGGCAGGAACAACGGAGCATATACCAACGATTTCGGGTTTTGCAATATCTTCCTTAAGGTGGCACCATCTTGCCGCCGCAGATGTAAATTCTCTTGCCATAAGGCCACAGCCGATAAGGCCGAATTTAATTGTTCTCATAATTTTACCTCTCTTTATTTAAAGTATTTCAAGGGTTATTGCATTAAAAGACTTTAAGCAATAACCCTTGTTTTTTTATTAATATCCGAAATGCTTTTCGGTCTCGGCTACTGCCTCTTCAATTATGTCAAGTCCCTTAAGTGCTGCTTCGTCGTCAAGAATCATAGGAGGAGACATACGAAGGATATGACCGGAGGGTACCCACGCAAGACCCTTTTCGAATGCCTTCTGATAAATCATCTGACCTGCTTCTGCGAAGGGCTCCTTGGTGTCTCTGTCCTTTACGATTTCGATTGCCTGCAGGCATCCCAAAGCACGAACGTCGCCGATGATGGGATGTGCTTCCATCATCTTTTCCATCTTGGCAAGCATAATCTCACCAAGATGAGCTGAACGCTCATTAAGATTTTCTTCTTCGATAACTCTGATGGATTCAAGAGCTGCAACACAAGCCATGGGGTTTCCGCCGTAGCTTGAGGATGCGGAAATCTTTTCGATGGCAGGAGCTAAATCCTTGGAAACTGCAAGTGCGGTTACGGGGAAGCCGTTACCGAAGCCCTTACCAAGGGTTGTAATATCAGCTGTAACATTCCAATGATCCATCGCAAGGTATTTACCTGTTCTTGCCATACAGTTAAGAACTTCGTCGGCAAAAAGAAGTATACCGCGTTTGTCGCAAAGAGCACGAAGTGCGGGAATGAAGTCATCGGGAGGAATGATGGAGCCGCCCCAGCCCTGTACGGGCTCTAAAACGATGGCAGCAACGTTTTTACCGCCTGATGCACAAGCGTTATCAAGCATACCTTCGATCATATGGATGTAGGGTGTTGAATCCTTCCATGCCTCTTCGGGTGTTCTTCCGAAAAAGTCACGATAGGGATTGGGACGGGGAACAAGCATAAAGCCGGGTGCTCTCATATGTGTGTCGGGGCCAACAACTGCAAGGGAGTTTGCACCGTAGGTCTTACCGTGGAAGTCTCTGAAGAATGAAATGAATTCCTGCTTGCCTGTTGCCGCCCTTGCACAGCGAAGACCTGCTTCAACAGCAGTTGTACCTGAATCGTAGAACTGGAAACCGCCGAAGCGTCCGCCTGTGATTTCGTGAAGCTTTTCGACAAGTTCCATCTTTACCTTTGTTGTAAAGTCATGGCAGTTCATAAGTTTTTTAGCCTGCTCGGCAACAGCTTCACTGATTTTGGGATGGCAATGACCAAGACCGGTTACATAGATACCGGATGAAAAGTCAAGATATGTATTACCGTCAACGTCGGTAAGAGTGTATCCGTAGCCGGATTCAAAGGTTACGGGGAAAAGCTTAACCTGGCTGGAATAGCCTTTCATATACTTTGCACATCTTTCGTGATATTCAACTGATTTAGGTCCGGGAACGGTTTTTGTTACCATATGGGGAACCTTTGTAAGATCCATTTTTGCCCAATCTTTAGCCATAATAAATTCTCCTTTTTATTTTTTTCATTTTTACTTTCTTTTTTCTTTCAAAAGCTATAACTTTATTATATAACAAAGCTTTTACATTGTCAATACTTTTTTTGTTTTTATTTTCGTTTACTTTCGTTTCAAAAGAACTGAAAGCGATTTTCCCCTTTTTTTCTCCCCTTTGTTGACAAAACGAAAATAAAATAGTATAATCAAAGCATAACATAAAGAGGAAGATGATAAAATGGTAGCAGAAGAAAGAAGAAAAAAAATTCTCGAAATCCTGAATAAGGAAGGCAGCATTCGTGTAACGGAATTAAGCCGTATCTTCGAAACCTCCGAAGTAACCATAAGAACAGACCTTGCCGATATGGAATATAAAGGACTACTTACCCGTGTTCACGGCGGTGCGGTGTGTTCCTACAAGCCTTATTACAGCATGAGCTTAAATCAGAGAATGTCCACAAATCAGGTACAAAAGGAGATTATTGCAAATAAAATTGCAGGAATGATTGAGGATAACGACACCATCATGCTTAATTCGGGCACAACCACACTCCTTGTTTTCCGTGCCATTCCGCAAAACTTAAATTTAAGCATTGTGACAAACTCAATTTCCATAGCCCTTGAAGGAACATCGAATCCCAATTTCAACATAATTCTTTTAGGCGGTCTCATAAATTCCAAGTATCAGTTTACTTTTGGTGACGATGCCATAAGACAGCTTAAGAGCTATCACGCAGACAAGCTCATTTTGTCAGTTGACGGAATTGACCTTGAACACGGCTTTTCCACCTACTATGATAAAGAAGCAGAAATTGACAGAATTATGCTTCAGCAGTCAAACGTAAACATTGTTGCAGCTGACCATTCCAAATTTGACCGCTGTGCTTTCACAAAGATTTCCGACCTTTCCGTTGCCGACTACATAGTAACCGACACCGATGCACCGGAAAAAATGAAAGGAAAGTTATCGAAACAATCAATTAAAATATGCTAAAGAAAAAGCCTGAACTTTCGTTCAGGCTTTTTTGTTTATTTCAAGAGTACTATTTCTATTCCCAAAACTCCAAATTGTGCCTGCCTTTCAGGGGAATAATACTCTTCCATATCTTTATAGGATGCATCCTTTATTTCTTCCGGTAAATATCCGCACTTTTCCAGAGGAAGTGATTTATACAGTTCTTCAAAGGAATCAAAGCTGTGAATCTCTTTTACTAAAGTTTCAAGTTTTTTCTCGGCTTCTGTTGCTTTACTGAATATTATCCTATCCCCTGTTTTAATTAATTGTCTTTTCTCATCATTCAGACGCAACTCAATAGTTTTCTGCCCTTTTTGAATCATTTCGAAGGGAGCATCATTAAGTTTCATATTATGTATCATATCAGTTTTCTTCCCTTTCATACCGATACATTAACTAAAAAACAGACCGCCTATGGCGGCCTGTTTTTAATTACTTAAGCATGGAAGCAATTTCGTCTGCGAAATTATCTTCTCTCTTTTCAATACCTTCGCCCTTTTCGTAACGAACGAACTTAAGAACCTTGGCACCTGCTACAGTGCTGTCAATGTACTTAGCAACTGTGATGTCCTCGTCCATAATGTAAGCCTGATCAAGAAGACAAACTTCGCTGAAGAACTTACGGATTCTACCCTGAACCATCTTTTCAGCGATGTTTTCGGGCTTACCTTCGTTCATAGCCTGAGTCTTTAATACTTCCTGCTCGTGAGCTACAACCTCAGCGGGAACATCTGCCTGAGCGATGTACTTGGGAGCATACATAGCGATGTGCATGCAAAGGTTTTTACCCATAGCTGCAACTTCGTCGTTTGCAGGAGCATCGATCAATGTCATAACACCGATTCTGCCGTTGTCGTGATTGTAAGTAGCAATTGTGCCTTCCATTCTTTCGAAACGACGGATTGTCATATTTTCGCCGATAACAGCGATTTTGTTTGTAAGAGCATCCTGCACTGTGCCGCCTTCGGGATATGCCTTTGTGAGAAGGTCAGCAACATCAGCGGGGTTTTCCTTTGCAACAACCTTAGCTACGTTTTCAACGAAAGCCTGGAAGTCAGCATTCTTTGCAACGAAGTCTGTTTCAGCGTTTACTTCAAGGATAACGCCAACGTTACCGTCAACGTAAAGCTTAACTGTACCTTCTGCAGCAATTCTGGAAGCCTTCTTAGCAGCCTTTGCAAGACCTTTTTCTCTTAAGTACTCAGCGGCCTTTTCCATGTCGCCGTCGCACTCAACCAAAGCCTTCTTACAGTCCATCATACCGCAGCCTGTGGATTCTCTTAAATCTTTAACGATTTTAGCTGTAATTTCTGCCATTTTCGTATCCTCCTTAAAAATTACTCTGCCTGTTCTTCAGCAGGAGCTTCTTCAACAGCAGCTTCTTCTGCGGGAGCAAAAGATTCGCCCTGTCTTCCTTCGATAACAGCGTTTGCCATAGCACCTGCGATAAGGCTTACGGCACGGATAGCGTCATCGTTACCGGGGATTACGTAATCAACTTCGTCGGGATCGCAGTTTGTATCAACGATAGCAACGATGGGAATGTGAAGCTTTCTTGCTTCTGCTACAGCGTTCTTTTCCTTCTTGGGGTCAACAACGAACATAGCAGCGGGAAGTCTCTTCATTTCCTTGATACCGCCAAGGTTGTCTTCAAGCTTCTTCCATTCGAGACGAAGCTTAATAACTTCCTTCTTGGGGAGAACATCGAATGTTCCGTCTTCTTCCATCTTCTGAAGCTGGAAGAGTCTTGCAATTCTTGTGGTGATGGTCTTGAAGTTTGTAAGCATACCGCCATACCATCTGGAATTTACAAAGTACATACCGCATCTTAAAGCTTCTGCCTTAATAGCTTCCTGAGCCTGCTTCTTTGTACCAACGAAGAGGATGTCTCCGCCTTCAGCTGCAATGCTCTTGATGAAGTCATAAGCTTCATTAGCCTTCTTTACGGTCTTTTCAAGGTTGATGATATAGATACCGTTTCTTTCGGTAAATATATACTCAGCCATTTTGGGGTTCCAACGTCTGGTCTGATGTCCGAAGTGAACACCTGCTTCCAGAAGCTGTTTCATTGAGATTACTGACATAGTTAAACACTCCTTTTAGTTTTTTTATACCTCCGCCCTGCACCGTCCGCTACACCCTTTCGGGAACTAATCAGACTCATCAGAACGTGTGTATTTTAATATTTAACCTATGAGATTATATCATAAGGTTTTTTCCTTGTCAAGTATTTTTTTACATTTAAAATAAATCATTTCTTTCCGCTTTCAGTGCCGTTATTTCCTTTACGGCGGCTTCTGCTACGGCGGCATAGCGTTCCTTTTTCTTTCTTATTTTGTGAAATTCGTGGCTGACTATTCCGAAATTTGCATTCATTGGCTGAAAATGCTCCGCATCACCGTTTGCCACATAGTAGGAAAGCGCGCCGGTAACAGTCCCCTTACCCGGCACAAAGCTTTCTTTTCCCGTAAGATAAGCATAGGCGTTTATTCCTGCAATGAGACCTGATACCGCCGATTCCACATAGCCTTCAACGCCGGTAATCTGTCCCGCAAAGAAAATATTTTCTCTGCCTTTGACAGAATAGTTTGCGTTAAGCACCTTAGGTCCGCAAAGGAAGGTATTTCTGTGCATTACACCATAGCGCAAAAACTCCGCATCGGCAAGACCGCCTATCATAGAAAACACTCTCTTCTGCTCGCCGAACTTAAGGTTGGTCTGAAAGCCTACCATATTGTAAACTGTTCCCTCGGTATTATCACGGCGAAGCTGAACAACGGCGTGATAACGCTCCCCCGTTACTGGATTTTCAAGTCCCACCGGCTTTAAGGGACCAAAGAGTAATGTTTCACTTCCACGCTTTGCCATAATTTCCACGGGCATACAGCCCTCAAAAACAGAAGGCTTTTCAATATCCTCGTGAAGAGGTGCCGTTTCAGCATTTATAAGTGCCTCGTAAAAGGCGTCATACTCTTCTTTGGTCATGGGGCAGTTTATGTAATCGGGAGTTCCCTTATCGTAGCGGCTTTTAAAATACGCCCTTGTCATATCAATGGAGTCAAAGCTGACTAAGGGTGCCGCCGCATCATAAAAGGACATAAAGCCTCCTGTGAGCTTTCCGATTTTCTCAGCCAATGCTCCGTCTGTCAAAGGCCCTGTTGCAATTATAACGCACTCATCTTCGGGAATGGAGGTTATCTCCTCTTCGATTACTTCTATGTTTTCGTTTTCCTTAATCTTTTTTGTTACGGTATCGGAAAACTTTTCCCTGTCTACTGCCAGTGCTCCCCCTGCCGGAACCTTTGTTTCGTCCGCCGAGGAAATTATAACTGAGTCCATTATTCTCATTTCCTCTTTAAGAAGTCCGCAGGCATTATCAAGGCTATCGCCTTTAAGAGAATTACTGCAGACAAGCTCCGCAAATCCGGAATATTTATGGGCAGGGGAAAACTTTTTAGGCTTCATTTCATAAAGCTTTACCTTTATGCCTCTTTTAGCTATCTGGTATGCCGCCTCGCAACCCGCAAGACCTGCACCTATTACTATCATAATATTTTTCCTTTCGAAAGATGCACCCGTAAAGGGTGCATCAGCTTACTTTTTATCCTTACCGCAGAATCTGTCGGAGCAGCGAACCACCGTTTCTCCTCTTACGGTTTTTGTTATCATCATCGAACCGCACTTTTCGCACTTTTCTCCCGTGGGCATATCCCAGAGAAGGAAGTTACAGTCCTTGTTACGGCAGGGGTAATACTTTTTGCCCTTCTTTGAAAATCTTCCGATAATCATATCTCCGCACTCGGGGCACTTCACGTTGGTTTCGTCCACAATCGCCTTAGTAAATGAGCAATCCGGGTAGCCGGGGCAGGCAAGGAATTTTCCGAATCTGCCGTTCTTTATTACCATATTTCTTCCGCAAAGCTCGCACTTCACGTCGGTTTCCTCATCCTGGATTGTAACCTTACTCATTTCTTCCTCGGCGACCTTTAAATCCTTTTCAAAGGGAGCGTAGAATTCTCCCACAACCTTGGTCCATTTTTCATTGCCTTCGCCAACCTTATCAAGGTCATCCTCCATATTTGCGGTAAACTCAATATCAACGATGCTCTTGAAATATTCTGTCAGCATATCGGTAATGATTTTTCCAAGCTCTGTGGGCTTTAACGCCTTCTTGTCTCGTTCAACATAACGACGGGCAAGAATGGTGGAAAGTGTGGGAGCGTAGGTTGAGGGTCTTCCTATTCCTGCTTCTTCCATCGCTTTGATTAATGACGCTTCGTTATAGCGTGCGGGAGGCTCTGTAAAGTGGCCTGTTGCCTCCAGCTTTTCCTCCGTTAAAACATCACCGGTATTAAGCACAGGAAGATGCTTTACGGTTTCTTCCGTATTGTCTGAATCTGTATAAACCGCAAGATAGCCGGGGAACGCAAGCTCCCTTGCTCCTGCCTTGAAGTCTGCCTTATTGCAGGAAATTTCAGCATTTACTGTTTTATATACAGCAGAAGCCGCCTGGCTTGCGATAAAACGTGAGAAAATAAGCTTATACAGCTTAAACTCGTCGCCCTTAAGAGAGCCTTTGACCTCTTCGGGGGTAAGCATAGTGGTGGGACGGATTGCTTCATGAGCGTCCTGTGCACCTTTTTTTGTTTTATAGCTTCTTGCAGTTTTGGGTACATAAGCATCGCCGTATTTTGCCTTTATATATTCCCTTGCATTATCCTTTGCCTCATCAGAAATACGAAGAGAATCTGTTCTCATGTATGTGATAAGACCGAGAGTTCCCATTCCCTCTATGTCAACGCCCTCGTATAAAATCTGAGCCGCCGCCATGGTACGCTTTGCAGTAAAGCCAAGCTGCTTTGCCGCTTCCTGCTGCATGGAGCTTGTGGTAAAAGGAGGTTTAGGGGAAAGCTGCTTTTCAGAATACTTAACGTCATTTACGGTGTAAGTGCCGCCATTAATCATTTCCTTTATCTTTTCAGCGTCGCTCTCGGATTTCAAAGCCTTCTTCTTTCCGTCAACACCATGAAAATGTGCCTGGAAGGTTTCTTCTCCTTCTTTCTTAAGAAGTGCCGTAATGTTCCAGTATTCTTCAGGAACGAAAGCTTCAATCTCTCTTTCTCTGTCAACAACCATCTTTGTGGTTACAGACTGAACACGTCCTGCAGAAAGACCGGAACCGATTTTCGTCCATAAAAGGGGACTTAATTTATATCCCAAAAGTCTGTCAACAATTCTTCTTGCCTGCTGTGCATCAACCAGCGAAAGGTCAATGGCACGGGGTTTTTTAACAGCCTCGGATACCGCAGTTTTCGTTATCTCGTTAAAGGTTACACGGCAGTCAGACTTTTCGTCAATGCCCAGTATTGCCGCAATGTGCCATGCAATAGCCTCTCCTTCACGGTCAGGGTCTGTTGCGATGAATACTTTTTTGGCACTTTTAGCCGCCTTTTTCATTGCACTTGTAAGGTCGCCCTTACCCCTTATCGTGATATACTTAGGCTCAAAGTCCTTTTCCGTATCAATACCAAGCTGACTTTTCGGCAAATCCCTTAAGTGTCCCATTGACGCCATTACATTGTAGCCTCTGCCAAGATATTTCTTTATTGTCTTCGCCTTTGCCGGAGACTCAACTATTAAAAGATTTGTCTTGCTTTTAGCTTTTTCCATTTTTCAATCTTCAACCTTTCTATATATAAACAACTTAATTTACAGAATATTTTCCGTCCGGCATCATTTTAACCTTTCCCGAAACCTCTAAAATAATGAGAGTGGATGCAACCCACTTAAAAGGTCTTCCGCTTTTCTCCGAAAGCTCCTGGGATGTAAGCGGTTCTTTTTTCAGAAGTTCTAGGAGTGCAAGCATATTATCGCTTTCGTTTTCGCCCTGACGCACAGCAGTTTTTCCCGATGTTTTCTTTTCAGGTTTTATTTCGGGGCCTTTTTCTTCCTTTATTTCTTCTTTTTTGGGTACTGATGCTATATATTCCGAAACAAAACCCTCTGTATCGGTAATCATAGTTGCCCCTTCATTTATTAATGCAAAGCAACCCTTTGATTCCTCAATGTCAATTCTTCCCGGAACGGCTGCAACGCATTTACCGTATTCCATGGCAAGATGTGCGGTTATAAGTGCTCCGCTCTTTTCTCCTGCCTGAACCATTACGGTAAGGTCCGAAAGGCCTGCCATAATCCTGTTTCTTACGGGGAAGTATCCCGAAAGTGCAGGGGTTCCGAATTCAAACTCCGAAATAACAGCTCCGCCGTTTTCTATAATCTTACTTCTGAAATCAGCACTTCCGGAAGGATAATCCACATCCATACCGCAGCAAAGAACCCCTATTGCCTTTCCTCCTGTGGCAATGGCACCAAGCATGGAAGACTGATCAATCCCCTGTGCCATACCGGACACTATTGTATATCCTGCCTGAGCAAAAGCAGATGACAAATCACGGCTTATATTCATGCCGTAGCTGTCAGCCTTTCTGCTTCCCACCATAGTGACGGAAGGTGTATTAAGAACTCGCCTGTCTCCTGCCACATATAAAATGAGCGGAGGCTCCGGGATGGAACGTAAGCTTTCGGGATATGCCTTACTGAAGTAATCCACAAGATAAACTCTCGCCCTATTGCAACGTTCAACCTCTGCCGATACAAACGAAGTATCTTTATTGATAAGATATTCAATTTCCTTGTCATTAAACATTCCGCATTCTTCGTATGCTTCTTTATCTGCTTTGTATAATTCCTCAGGAGAGGAAAAATATTCAATTGCATCTAAAAACTTAGCATTGGACGAAATACCCATATGCTTAAGCCAAAGGAGATATTCCACTCTGTGCATTTCTTTCATCCTTTTCATTTTACCTATATATTTTATAAAGTACAACAAAAATTCCGATTTGTAAAGAAAAATTTTTTTCTTTTTTTGAGAATTTTTAAAAATAAGGCGAATATAATACCATAAAAAACTTGTCTTATCAAGCCTTCCAGGAGTTTTTTATGCCACTTATTTATTTATCAGAAAATAATTCTTTAAGTAAAAAAGTACTAAAGCTTCCCTTTTCCGGTAAGGATGTAAGCATGTTTGAACTTCCTTTTAAAAAAATGAGAAAAAGAGCGATAGCTAACTTTCGCGAGAGGTTGATAAGCACTGATGCTCTCTTTTTATCCTCTCCTCGCCTTTCTTCTTTGCTTCCGGAAAGAAGTGCTGATACTAAAGCTTTCTTTTATTCCGTCATAATAGCCACTTTATGTTCTGTAATAAAAAGGAAGAATATTTTATACGACAGACTGGTTATCATAAATCCCACTGAGGAAATTGTACTTTCGGCCATAGATAACTTCCCGGAGATTGCCTTATCTGGAGACAATGCTCTTCTTATAGCAAGTAGAATATATGAAGCGGCAGGCGTGTCTATACCGATAGTTTCAGGCTATGACTTCAAAAACATCGTATTATGCATGACAAAAGTCCCGGTCTCCACATGTTCATTTGCCGTAGGGTACGATATAGAAGCAGGAGAAAACTCTCTGTCCGGCCAATCCTTAAAATTCTATCCCGAAAACAAATATTCGCCAATAGTATCTTTGTTGAAGCGACCACTCACATTGAAAGAAGCCGCCCTCTTGGCAGAATATGATAAAAAAGCTACATTTAAAACGGTGTTTTAAAATTAAGGTTGACAAATTCATTTTTATAGGGTATAATTCAAGCATTAATGCCTTCGGGCAAAAAAGGAGAATTCACTTAACATGGCAAAGGAATATGTATTAACCCGCGAAGGTCTCGCGAAACTTAAGGAGGAGCTTGAATACAAAAGAACCGTAGGCAGAAAAGAAGCTGCAGAACATCTTAAAGAAGCACGTTCCTACGGCGATTTATCCGAAAACAGCGAATACGATGAAGCTAAAGATTCTCAGGCAAAGCTTGAAGCAAGAATTGCCGAAATAGAAGAAATGCTTAAAAACGTAAAGCTCTTGGAGGATGCCGAAAGAACTGAAGGTGTTGTAGGTATCGGTTCAACAGTTGTTTGCATTAACAAATCTTATGACACGGAAATCGAATACAGCATAGTAGGCAGTGCAGAGGCAGATCCCCTTAACAACAAGATTTCTGATGAATCTCCCATCGGTCAGGCTTTAATCGGTTCAAAAGTCGGAGAAACTATTACGGTTGCTGCTCCAATGGGCGATATTGAGTTTGAAATCAAAGAAGTAAAATAACATCTGAGCTTAGACATTCGGGGCGGATTAAAATCCGCCCTATGATTTTTAACAGACAATTTAAGGTGATTTCATGGACAAAATTGTACCGGAATATATGGAAGAATATTTAAGGTGTCTTCTCCCCGAAAGAGACGCCTTTTTGTCGTCTCTGGAAAAAGAGGCTGCAGACACCGAAACCTATGCTCCCATAATTGAGCCTGAGGTTGCCAACCTTCTTACGGTTCTTATAAAAATCACAAAACCAAAAAGAATTTTAGAGCTTGGAACTGCCATAGGTTATTCGTCAATCGTCATGGCACGGGCCATGGGAGAAGGCGAAATTATTACGGTCGAAAGATATTCGGTTGCTTATGAGAGGGCCATTGCAAATATCAAAAAAGCCGGTCTCTCACACATAATAAAGCCGGTTCTTGAAGATGCATCAAGTGTATTAAACTGGCTTGATCCCCCCTTTGACATGATTTTCATGGATGCAGCAAAGGGACAGTATATGGATTTTCTGCCTCAGTGTTTAAGGCTTCTTAAAAATGGCGGAATATTAGTATCCGATGACGTATTATACAAAGGTGAGGTTACCGAAGCTATATCCACGGAAAAGAGAAAAGTCACACTGGTTAACCGTTTAGGAAAATATTTGGAACATATATCCGACACAGAAGGTCTTTCAACAACAGTTCTCCCCATAGGAAACGGTGTTGCAATTTCACTAAAGGAGTAAAGCAATGAGAAAAATTGAGCTTTTGGCCCCTGCGGGCGATTTGAATCGTTTGAAGGTTGCCATAGAATATGGTGCAGATGCGGTATATCTTGGCGGAGAACAGTACTCCCTCCGCTCGGCTGCCGTAAACTTCACTCACGATGAACTTAAAGAAGGAATAAACTATGCTCACGAACGGGGAAAGAAGGTATATGTTGCCCTGAACATCATTCCCCACAACAGAGACCTTGACCTTATGGAAGACTTCGTAAAAGAAGTACATTCCCTTGGAGCGGATGCGGTTATAGTATCTGACCTTGGCGTTATGGAAGTAGTCAAAGCTGCTGCTCCCGGTCTTGAAATCCACATAAGCACTCAGGCAAGCGTAACCAACTACAGAACCGTTGATATGTATAAAAAGCTTGGGGCATCACGTGTGGTTTTGGCCCGTGAACTGTCTCTTTCAGAAATAAGCGAAATCCACGAGAAGACAGATTGTGAGCTGGAAGTTTTCTGTCATGGTGCCATCTGTATGTCCTATTCAGGTCGCTGCCTTTTGAGCAATTATCTTGCGGGCCGTGACGGTAATATGGGCGAATGTGCTCAGCCCTGTCGCTGGCAATATTATGTAATGGAAGAAAAGCGTGAAGGAATGTATCTTCCCATAATGGAAACAGAGCGAGGAACCTTCGTCTTTAATTCCAAAGATATGTGCATGATAGAACATATTGACGATTTATTCAAATGTGGTGCCGCAAGCATAAAAATTGAAGGCCGAATCAAAACTGCTTACTATGTTGCAACTGTTGTAAAGTCTTATCGAGCAGCAATTGATGCCTACATGGCAAATCCCGATAACTGGTACAAAGAATATTATAAGACAGAACTTGAAAAGGTCAGTCACAGAATGTATGATACGGGATTTTTCTATGGTCGCCCCGAAGAAATTTATGCTGACGGCTCATACATCAGAAACTACGATGTAATTGCAACCGTGGATTCTTACGATGATAAAACCGGCATTGCAACACTTACAATGCTTAATAAATTTTCTCTCGGAGAAGAACTCGAGGTTATGGAACCACAGGGAGATTTCTGGATTCAGAAAATCACATATATGGAAGATATTGACAAAAAATCAATTGAAACCGCAAACCATGCTGAAATGAAGGTACTTCTTAAAACAGACAAACCCGTTTCCACCTTCGCATTTTTCAGACGCAAACGTGCATAAATTATTATTGACATAACCAATAATATGCTCTATAATATATTTAGCTAAAGGAGGTGGCTATAATGGCTAAAATTACAAAGGACACAATCATTGCAGACGTATTAAAAATCGATCAGGGCACTGCTCCTTTCTTCCTTGAAATAGGCATGCATTGTCTCACCTGCCCCGGTGCAATCGGCGAAACAGTTGAGGAAGCTTGCATGGTTCACGGAGTTGACTGCGACGAGCTCTTAAATAAGCTTAACACTTATCTGGAAAGCAAATAAAACCAAAAGGCGACTGAAAATGTTTCAGTCGCTTTTTTCTTGACCTTTTATCTCGGTAGTGGTATAATATAATGAAGTTAATTCTAAAAATACATTTCCGGAGGGATTAATCGATGGAAAAAATTGATATATTCGGTGTAAAAATAGATAATGTAACTATGGACAGTGCCATGGAAAAAGTGGCATCATGGCTCTCCGGAGATAAGAGAGGATATGCTATATACACTCCAAATTCCGAAATTATCATGGCTGCAAAAAAGGACCATGAATTCAAAGAATTATTAAACTCCGCTGATATGACAACTCCAGACGGAATAGGCGTTGTAAAAGCCGCAGGCATATTGGGAACTCCTCTCCCGGAACGAGTGGGAGGTTTCGATTTGACCTGCCGTGTAGTTGAATATCTCAACGAAAATAAAATGAGTCTTTTCATTTTAGGCGGTAAACCCGGAGTTGCTGAAACAGCTGCCGAAAATTTAAAGAAGCAATACCCCGACCTTGTGATCGCAGGAACTAACGACGGATATTTTAAGGAAGACGAACCTATCGTTATGAAGGTTGCTACCTCTGCCCCGGATTATCTTATGGTTTGTCTGGGTGCTCCGAAACAGGAAAAATTCATCGCCGCCTATAAGGATAAACTTAATGCTAAGGTTATGATAGGTGCCGGAGGTAGTGCAGACGTATTCGCCGGAACAATGGCAAGAGCACCTGAATTTTTCATAAAGCATAACTTAGAATGGCTTTACAGAATTGTAAAAGCAAAAAGACTTAAGAGAAGTTTATCCCTTTTCGCTTTTGCCGGAAGCGTTTTTAAGCACCGTATAGTTCACGGCAAAAACAAATAAAAGTTGAAAGGAGAATTCCCCGTGAAAAAATTTTTTGCAATATTTTTTGTTCTTGTGGCTCTGTCAGCCTTTACCGCATGCAAAGACGAGAATTCTTCTAATTTTGACGGAGAAAAGCTTTCATATACAGAAATGCTAAAGGGTGACGGAACCATTGATAAGCGTTGGTATTACAAATATTATCCTGACGGAGAAATATCAACTTCCATGCGCTGTCTTGAAGACGGGACGTGTGTCCAAAGAAATGAATATACATATACCGAAGATAACTTAAAGGAAACAGAAACCATATATGTTCTTGGCAAAAAGACATCCGTTACCGAATATTCTTACAGCGAAGATAAAAAACTTTACTCCGAAAAGAATTATCTTCCCACAGAAATAACAGAAACATTGTATTATTATAATGCAGACGGAACGCTGGACTATACCGAAAAAAGAAAAGCCAACGGAGATCTTATAAGCAGTCATCGTTACATCTACATGGCAGATAAACTCACAGAAGAAAGCTTTTTTGACGCATCGGATAACAAAATCGGCGGCATATTATACACTTATTCAAAAGATCATATCAAAACCGTTGAATATTCGGGAATTGCTGCAACGGATTATGCCAAAGAGGACAGAACCTATGATGGTGAAAACCTTATAAAAACGCTGTTTTACAATGCAGAAGGGCAATTGCTCTATACAGATACCGCAGAATATGACGGTGACAGATGTATGCACAGACTTCGTGTAGACAGCAACAACTCCATTGTATATACATGGGATGCTTATTATGACAGCTTTGTATCATTAATCGGATAAAGGAGAATTTCATATGCCACTTATTGTAATAGAAGGTGTTGACGCTTCAGGAAAGGCCACGCAAACTAAAAAGCTTTGCGAACGTCTTTTATCGGAAGGTAAAAAACTCATGCAAATAACCTTTCCTGACTATGACTCTCCCTCTTCTGCTCCGGTTAAAATGTATCTTTCCGGAGAACTCGGAGACACAGCAGACAGCGTAAATGCCTATGCTGCAAGCGCACTTTTTGCAGTCGACAGATTTTGCAGTTACAGAAAAAACTGGAAGACATTTTTAGACGATGGCGGAATTATTATAGCAGATCGCTATGTTACATCAAATTTTATTCATCAGGCATCTAAAATCAGTGACATTGCTGAACGTGATAAATATCTTGATTTCCAGTCTGATTTTGAATATGAAAAAATTGGACTTCCCAAACCTGATGCAGTATTGTTTTTAGATGTCCCTCCCGAGGTTTCTTTGGAACTTATTGCAAAAAGAGAAAACAAGTTTGATTCCTCATCTTCTCATGACATTCACGAACGTGATTCAAATCATCTTTTCAAGGCCTACGAAAGTGCAGTTTATGTTGCAGATAAGTTTGGATTTATAAAAATCCAATGTACAGAAGAAAAAAAGCTTAAAACCATTGATGAAATTGCAGGTATGGTCTATAACTCAATCGAAAATATTATAGAATAAAAAAAATAAAAGGTGTGATGCACCTTTTATTTTTTTCTGTATCAGATGAGTATTAGTCTGCATGAATGACCTTTTTATTCATTTTAAAAAACAAAAGCAAGGTTTAGTTTCAGCCTTGCTCCTGTTAGAATATCTCTACTATATTTAGTTCAATAAACTGGAATATTTTAGTTTAAAAATCTGCTTCATAATAATAGAAATTATTGCCAAGAGCTTCCACATAATACCGATTGTCTCCACCGTTTTCTTGGTATAAGTATCCATCTCCACTTTCAACAAGTTCGTCCTCTGGTCCAGCTACATCTATAGCACACATATCGCCATCAGCGGAATAAAAGATTCCATAATAATGAGTACTAGGACCAAAACCTGCACCACCACATGAAATATCTACATACTTTTCAGATATATACACTGACTGAACACCTCTTATATTTTCTACGGTACTATAATCTCCGCTGTTCGCAGCCTGTAGGAAGGTCTCTTCGTTATTTTGATATAGTGATATTATATCACTTTTCTCAGTAAGATTTTTGGAACATGCAGTAAATATAAAAACAAAACATACTAACACCCCAAGTAATGATATTAACTTTTTCATACAATTAATCCCCTTTATTAAACTCTTATTTTTTTGCATTTTCCTCCTTACCAAGTATATCATAACGTAAAATTCCAACCAAAATTGATATAATACATATTATGTCCGAAACGTTAAGTATCCAGAGGCTGTTATGGGCATTGTATATGAGCCAGCTTACCATCCCCGGAAGGCTTAAAAATCTTACTGTCCTCGGATTTTTAACCCACATGGCAATTGTGGCAAAGGCCATACCGGAAACGCTCAGAAACGCCCATGCTCCTTCTTTATTGACCACTCCGGAATAAATCCCCGCTCCCACGAAAAAGGCCATAAAACCTAACAGAATCCACTTCGAAGCAAGCCACTTTACTCCTGCATCTTTTCTGTCAAAAACAAGCGATCTCACAATGGAAAGAATGTTCATGATTCCGCCCGCTACAGTTCCTTTAAGGAAATAATAAATACTGACAACGCTCATTGCCGCAACCACCGTCATAAGTATTCCACGCTTGGTCTTTTGCTGATATGCCAGAGCGTTAAGAAGTACTGCTGCAAATGCAAACACGACCACCCAGCCATCTGCTTTTACATCTTTTAATACGTTCTGAATAAATTCCACCTTGCTCATCGCCCTCCCTTTTCAACTCACTAATTATACATCAGCCTACTGCAAAATGCAACATTTATTTAAAATAAAAATGACGGGCAAAGCCCGTCATTTTTTACTTATTGCATAACCTCTAAGATGAGATAAATCATCTGGAATGCCTGAGCTCTTGTAGCACCTGCTGCGGGAGCAAATGTGCCGTCGCCCATACCGGAGATAACGCCTGCAGCTGCTAACTTGTTAACAGCTTCTACTGCATCAGCATCAATATTTTCAGCATCTGTGAAAGCTACAATCTTATCAGAAGGAAGTGTTGCCTTCTTCATTAATACAGCCTTGTATATCATCAAAGCCATATCCTGTCTTGTAATTCTTACGTTGGATCCGAATGAACCGCCGTCAGTGCCACACAAAATATTTGCTTCATGAGCTGCCGCAATGTAGGGTACCTGCCATCCGTCTGCAGGAACGTCTTCCCAGAAGTAGTTATATGCATCAGCCTTTATATCAAGGTCAAACGCTACAACCAAAAGCTTAACAAACTCGTCTCTGGTAATAATACCGTTGGGACGGATTGTACCGTCTTCATAGCCGTTGATTATTCCCTTATGTATAAGAGTTCCGATAGCATGCTTTGCCCAAGCAGCATCCTCTACGTCAGAGAACTTAGCTACTGCTGTATTAATCTGCTCTTCTGTGATAACTTCCTTAGCAGGTTCAGCGGGTTTTGTAGTAACCGGTGCAGCCGGGAATGTTGTATTACCATTGTTCTTATCGGTTGTGATGGTGATACTACCCTTACCGGATCCGCCGCCTTCACTTACAGATTTAAGAATTGTCTCAAAGCTTTCTGCTATTCCCTGAGCGGTAAGATCAGTACCCTTCTTCGCAAGCTGTGTAAAGAGTCTTGTCATTAATCTTGATGCCTTTGTATTTGTAAGAGCATCATACTTTCTCCAGTTCTTATCGCTGATATCAAGATCTTCATAAATGCCGTCTTCTCCGAAGAGTAAGTCTGCAAGATCATCCGAAGTTGTATCTTCGCTGTTTACAACTTCATAAACCTTTCTCACTGCCTTAGCATTGGTATTAGCCTTAGCTATAATTTCAGCATTTGTAAGCTCGTCGTCTTCGTCTGCCTCATCTACAGCAACGATAGCAGCCATAAGCAATTCGGCGTCAAGGTCATCTTCATAGGAAACAGCAATTTCGTTTGCTATAGCTGCATCGATAACAGCCTTCTTCTCTTCTAATGTAAGAGAATCATCATATGCTGCATCGATAAGGTCCATAGCAGCAACAGTTGCACCTGCACCAAGTGTAGCTTCGCCTTCAGCTGCTACCTCTACATTAGCCTTAGAAGACTCAATGGGCTCTGTAGAAAGAGTCATATAAACCTCAGCAAAGAGCTTTGTATAACCTTCAGCCTTTGCAACATAAGCACCTTTTGCCTCATCGTATGCCATTATATCGTTATCTTCAGAGAAGTACTTAACATAGCAATCTGCAGGAAGAATGCCTGTCTCGCCGTTGGGATATTCGTATTCTATTACAGGAACGATTTCTGTTCCTACTTCTACGCTCTTAAATACATTTGCATTTGCAAATGTTGCTGCAACGATTCTGCCTTCAAAAGCATCATCTTCTGTAGGAGCAGTATACTCATCGCCTGTAACTGTTATTAACTTCTTATCCGTAATGGTAGTTCCGTCTTCAAGAGTATATGTCGCAGTGATGATTTCTGTACCTCTGGAAACAGCTGTAATTGTTCCTGCAGCAGCATCAACAGCTACAACTGCATCACCAAGTGTTGTGGATACAGTAACAGCAGGAGCACTCTTTACATCAATGTTTCCGGGTTTGTATTCGTCTTTGCCTGCAACTTTGAGAGACTCAAATTCAGCATTAACGGCAAATGTTGTTTCGCCATCTAAATCAATAACATCTTCTTCTATATCAAGAGCCAAAGATGTAGGATCTGTAGTTCCGTCATATACAAGAGTTTCTTCGGAAGGAAGAATGTTTGTATTAATCTGGAAATCCTTTACGAAATATCTTCCGCTACGGCTGGAGAATGTTATATAGGATTTCTCGGGAAGCTGTACAGCCATTCCAGTGAAGGGAACTACTTCGTCTGTTACGAGGTTATAAAGTGTACCTGAACTGTAGCCGTCATAGCTTGTTCCTCTGGCTGTTACCTTTGTAACAATCGCATCAAATACAATTTTAGCAAGAGGTACATTTTCGCCCTGATCGTCAACTGCATAGATTTCAATTAATTCACCAAAGTCCTTGATTAAAGGAGTGAATGTCTTCTGATCTGCAGAAAGTACGCCAGGAAGAGATGTAAGGTCAATCTCTGTATAAACTCTTGAGTCTTCAACTCCGGAAGTCTTATACTGACCGTCTCTTATAACAATATAAATTGTTGCAAAGTTGTTTGCAAGAGCGTCTTCCTGAATGGAAACGCCCTGGTAACCAAGCATTGCAGGAGTTACATTGTACTGCTGTTCATAGCAGTCAGAACCTAATGTCTGACGTACACCGAACATCATTCTACCCTGTGCTTCTCTCGTAAGAGTAGCCTGAACGCTGTATACAGGATAAGAAGTTCTGAAATGCATCTGATATCTGGTACCTGTCTGACCTGCCATAGCACCCCAAAGGTTAATCGGAATACCCTTTTCAGTTGTTACGGGAACCTCCGATAAAGCAGAGTTTCCGAAATTATACCATTCAGATTCAAACTGGCTTAAAGAATAGCTTCCTGTAAAGGACTGGGTATATGTAGGAATACCGTCTTCGGTATATACTCCTAATTTACTGATTGCACTTGCAATGCTATTGAATTCTGCATCAAGCTTTGCATTGGTGATACCATCTTCTTCAACAGCTTCCTTTGCAGACTCAATGCTGTCAAGTATTGACTGAAGCTCTTCTTCGGAATATTCGCTGTCGGGATCATTAAGAAGTTCTTCTATAACTGCTTCAAATCCCGCAAATCTTCCGGGATAGCTTTCAGCTGTTGCAACTGTTACTGCACCGGAAAGAACATCGTCAAGACTTGAAAGAACTTCCTGAGCGTCATCTTCCAAAAGGTCTTCTGTTGCAACTGTTACATCTATTAAAGTAATTGCATCTTCAATAGCATTTATATCTAAGCTGTTTGAGATATAAACATCATCAGCAGTATCTTCAGACTCATATGCTTCAATAATCTCTAAAAATTCCGCCTTTTTTGCTTCAAGCTCAGCAAGTGTTTCTTCTGTAACAAGAAGATCGTTGTAGAGAAGCACATATAAATTGTCAACAGTAACTACCGCTGCTTCTTCTGCAAACAATTCGACTTCTTCTGCTGCCAACATTTCAGTATCTTCAATGATACCGCCGTCACCGGGATCTTCGGGGTCTGTAGGTTCTTCGGGTTCTACAGGTTCTTCGGGTTCTGTAGGTTCTTCAGGCTCTATAGGCTCTTCGGGATCTTCGGAAGGAAGATAATCTTCCGGATCCTGGGGAGCAAGGGGATCGTCCTCTACACTTGCAGTTACTCCGTTATAAACAGAGAAGAATCTGTAAGCCTGTGTATCAGCAAAAGTAATTGTAGATGTAAGAGAGTTTTCGCCTGATGTGAGCACCGCATAATCTTCTACCATTGCGAAAGATGCAATGAGAGTTTCGTTAGCATAGAGCTCAACTGCATCGCCTTCATAAATTACCTGATATGAAGCCTCTGTTAAGTCAACAGGAGCATCTACAACAAGGTAATCGGTTCCTTCTACGCCTTCACCCCATTTGGAAAGTCTGTGAGAGAACCATAAAATAATTTTATCAGCAGTGATACCAACCCAGGAACCATAGCTTTCACCAGAAGGCTTTATCTTCGCCTTATTAAGACGGATACCGATAAAGGTTGCTGTCCAGGGATCTGTATATTCCTTAGTTGTTGTCATATCGAAAGTAATGATATGCTGCTTATTGTTCTTTGTGTCTAAACCTTCGTTCACAGCCATATAAGACTCTGAAGAAAGTTCAAAATTAAGTACGCCGTCCTCAACGCTTCCGTTAAATACGGTGAGCTTGTCGCTTACTTTTTTATCAAAATTCTCTTCAACTAATACTGTTTCAGCATAACCTGTAACAGGTTCTAACGCCAAAACAGGAGTTGTGATTACGAGACCGACAAGCATACTGAGGGCAATAAGGAAAGCGAGTAATCTTCTTAATTTCATTCTATTGCCATTCCTTTCTTTCATTTAAGGCCTTTTGCCTTATCTTAGGGTAGGCAAAGCCGCTATATGCGGCTCCGCCTACTACTTACTATGCCTGACTATTAGTCTCTTTCGTTTTCGTACTTCTGGATATTGTCAAGATCTGCTGCTTCTACATTTGTGTAAATAGCCATAGACTTGAACGCCTTGTTTTCCATCTGAAGAAGTACCCAGTCGCCTTCAGCAACTTCTGTGGAGGCAACAGCCTTTACATAACCTGTTTCACAGTCATAGCTTGCAGACTTCTTACCGGAAACTGCACATACGATAGCTTCAGAAGCACCGTCACCATATTCTACGATAACCTTACCGTTAGCAACAGTTCTTACCTTACCGAATACAACTTCTCTTTCCCATTTACCCCAGGATACGCTTCCGTCTGTAGCATAGAGATACATATCGGAAGTACCGTCGATAATTCTGGAAAGAACAGCCTTAATGGGGAAGTAACCCATCTTGAAGGTTGCGTCAGCGTTGCCGTCGATTGTAAGAGAACCCTTGTGGAATTCATCAAATGTGATTGTGTAGTTACCATACCAGTAACCGCCCGTGGACCATGTGTAGGGATTTACTACGTCACCGATGTTATAATCGGTGTCTGCTCCGAGGTAACCGTATTCATAGGTATTGTCTTCAATAGCATACTTTGTCTGATATGCACCGTTGTTGATAAAGCCGATTTCATAGCCGAATTCTGCTTCGCCTTCGAAATCAAGAACTGTATCCTGCATATATTCAACCATGATGTATGCACCAAATTCGCTTGCACTCCTACTTCCGGATCCGCCGTCGTTACCGGAGAGAACAACTGCAACTGTTCCGTCTTCAGCAACGTCGAAGAGAACGTGACCGTGACCACCGTCTCTTGCACCTGTACCCCACTTTGTTACGTTGTACTTATCGTCGGTAGCAGGATTTGTCTTGGATGCTCTGAACATTACTGTTCCGTTGAATGTGTAAGGTGTTCCGTACATACCGCCACCGTTGATGTGGTAAGGAGAACCACTTACGTTTACGTCTTCGAATGTGAAGTAAGAACTCTTATCTTCATCTTCAGGAACCTGAGAAGAAGGCATTGCTGTAACGATTTCCTTTATAGCTCCGTTTGAGTCAAGAGCATATTTTATAATCTGCTCGTAAGGACGGCTGGCAGATGCTGTTGCATAGCTTGTTCCGTTCTGTAAGCTTGCATATTTAGCAGACTTCTTAAGAAGAGTGAATAACTCGTCAGCTGTGATGGATGATGCCTTACCTTCATCGTTAAGACGATATGTAGTTGTTCCCATATCGGTGAACTTCATATTATCAGCTAAGGAATAAGTAGCTTTCTTGCCGGAAGCATCCATGAGCTTAACCATTACGGTTTCGCCGAATACCTGAGTTTCATCATCAATTGCAACGTCCATAAGGAGACCATAACTTAATGCAGCAAGACCTGTCTGTGCTTCAGCATAGAATACATAACCATCCTTATTTATACCGAGCTTAAGGCTTGCACCGTTCTTATATCCGGAAAGGACATCGCTGCCTTCGATTTCTTCATACTTGGTATCGCCGATTACAACATATCCGGAACCCTTTCTTGCAACAGTTCCATTTACTAATTTTCCGCCAAGATTTACTGTGTAGTGGTTAGCCCACATTCTGATATATACAACAGTACCTGCCTTGATGTCAGAGAACTCACCCTTTGTACCATCAGCCTTGATGATATCAACTGTGATTTCCTTATCGTCATCAAATTCTTCATCTTCATCAAGCATTACGCTGTATTCTTCGTGAACAGCTCCGCCATAATAGCTTGTTCCGATAATTGTCTTGCTGGAAGACTTAACTGTCTCAACATACATAGGAATGTATTCGTTGATGTAAATAAGGTCATAAACCTTTGTTCCGGTTGTGGATATAAGAGTAATATCGCCGGACTCAAGATCAAATGTAGAATCTGTAAGATTTCTTGCATAAGCAACACCGTTGTAAATAACGTCGGGTTCATCAGCAAGTTCAAGTTCCATTTCATCTTCTTCTACATATATTTCAAGAAGGTTACCGTCTACATCAGCATCGATAACGTCTTCGCTCTTGAATGTGATAGTCTTTGTCTTTTCATAGGGGAACATGCAATAGAGTTCGCCCTTCTTGTCATCATACTCGTCATACTTAACATAAGCCTTAACTCTGTAACCCAAATAATCCTTATATGAATCATTATAAATTTCAAACTCTGTTCCGCCAAGATCGCTCTCTTCGCCGATTTCGATTACACCGGGTTCTGTTGCATGATAAACAGAATCAACACCGGAATTTTCGGTTGCTACAACATAGCACTTTTCAATTATATCAAGACCGAACACATTATTGAGTATGTTCTTTCCTGTTTCATATACATTGTAATTGCCGTCAATCTTGTCAAGTACAAGATAATCAGCTGTAAGAGAATTGAAAAGAAGAACCATAACCTGCTGTCTTGTAACAGCAACACCGCTCTGGCCGTTAACGTTCTTTAATATCTTAAGCTGTTCAGCTGTCTTTATGTAGCCTGCAGGATATCCGCCGTATGTTACAGCCATGAAGTCATATCCAAGTGCAGATACAACAAACTTTACAGCCTCTTCGTAAAGAATGTTGTTATCAGGCTTAAATGTGCCGTCTGTATAACCGCTTACAATACCCTGGCCTCTTAAATATTCAACGTCATTATAAGCCCAATGGAGCTCAGAGATGTCGCTGAAAGAAGGGTCAGCAAGGTCAGAAGAATCAATGTCGGTGTGGTAATTTTTTGCACCAACATTAACGCTTGAAGCACCTGCGAAAGCTGTTTCTGCTTCCTGTGCAGCTTTTACAGCAGCAATGTTTTCAGGTGTTTCGCTTAACTTTGTGTTGATGATTGCGCCTGCGTTTAAGTTGAGTTCATCGGTTCCCTGGAGCATTCTTGCGAGCATAGACGCAAATTCAGCTCTGGTGATGTTCTTCTCAAGACCGAGTGAACCGTCCTCATAGCCCTGAACGATATTCAGAGTCATAAGAAGTTCAGCTGCCTCAAGGACAACATCCTTTCCGACTGTTTCAACACCCGCTGCCGCAACTGTTGCGGGGGTCATGGCAACTAAGCCGATTGCCATTGTGAGTGCCAGGATCAATGCAAGTAATTTGTTTCTCATGTTGTTACTCCTCCCTGATTTTTAATTACTTTTATTATGTTTATATATTCATTGTTCCGCCTGAAATTCACCTTCGGAACAAGTAAATAAGGACATAATCATACCACTTGCATGATATAGTATTTTAATTATAACACACTCTTGTCATTTTAGCAAGAAAAAAGTTAATTTTTTTTAATTTTTTTTATTTTTAACTAAATTCCATAATAATTCCTCACATACGGAACAAATCCGGATGTAAAAATTATATACTTCGGGTATATAATCACACATTTCTTTTTAATATATATTTAAAAGGAAGCTTTTCGTTATTTTTTCTATATACAGATAAAATAAATTAAAATTACTATTGATAAATTGTTTTTTTTGGTGTATAATAAAAAAGTCGTACCGGTCGGGGTGGTAGCGGTGCCCTGTAGCCCTCAATCCGCTATAGTGGGGACGATCTCCTTTAGGAGGGAACTTCGGTGTATGGCAGGCTTATATCAAGGGCTGTGACGGCCTGGTCCTGCGCAATGACGAGCCGTGAACCTTGTCAGGTGGGGAACCAAGCAGCAATAAGCGGTGTCCGTCATGTGCCGCGGGGGCGCCTGGCCTGAGCTTTTTGATATAAATACCGCATGCATTAAAGTTTCCGACTAAAGGATGTACGACTTTTTTAGTATCCAAATTTCAATAAAGAAATTTGGATACGGACATTTCGAAAAAACAAAAAGGAGGCATTACCGTGAGTGAACACATCGCTTTATACAGAAAGTGGAGACCTTTAACATTTTCAGACGTTATCGGCCAGGAGCATATTACCCGCACACTTCAAAACGAAGTCACATCGGGCAAAACCGGTCATGCCTTTTTATTCTGCGGAGGACGAGGAACAGGCAAAACCTCCACGGCAAGAATTTTATCCAGGGCACTTAACTGTCTTTCACCGGTTAACGGAGACCCATGCAACGAATGTAGTGCCTGCAAGGGAATTTTATCCGGAGAAATAATGGACATTATAGAAATCGATGCTGCCAGTAACAACGGCGTAGATAATATAAGAGACTTGCGAAGCGAAGCCAGATTCGCTGCTGCAGAAGCTAAGTATAAGGTTTATATAATCGACGAGGTACATATGCTTTCAGGCGGTGCATTCAACGCCCTATTAAAGCTCCTCGAAGAGCCTCCCGAAGGAGTAATCTTCATATTGGCAACCACAGAAACCCATAAAGTTCCAGCCACTATACTCTCCCGTTGTCAGAGATTTGACTTCAGAAGAATAACGGCAGATGATATCGCCTCCCGAATAGCATACGTTGCCCGTGAGGAGAACATTTCCGTGGACGAAGGTGCAGTACACTTAATCGCAAGATGTGCAGATGGTGCTCTTCGTGACGCCCTGAGCCTTCTTGACCAATGCAGTGCAATCTCGGACAGCGTTACAGAAGAAGGAGTATATTCCCTACTCGGCCTTACAGAAAAGAATTTTCTGTACAGGACCGTGCGTTCCATAGCGACAAACGACGCCAAAAGAACACTATCCATGGTTGACGATTTCATAGCATCCGGAAAAAGTGCTTCAAAATTTATAGATTCTCTGACAGATTACTTCACAACACTTTTACGATTTGCGGTTTCCGAAACGGTATTTTCAGACTATACAGATGAAGAAAAGGAAGAATTTCGCCTTGCCTCTACAGAGATGACGAAAGAACGAATGATGTTTTGCATCGACACTCTCCTTAAGGCATCTTCCGATTTGCGGTTTATGACAAACGACAGAATTATGCTGGATATCGCTGTTATAAAAATGTGCAATCCCATATATGCTTCCGGCGAAGATGCGGTAATTTTAAGGCTGTCTGAACTGGAAAGAAAGATAGCATCAGGAATTGCCTTTGCTCCGGAAGAGACTTCGACACCTTCACCCGCGGACGCTCCTACCCCTGCAAAAAAGCAAAAGATTATAAGAAAAACAGAGCCGACAAGCGAGGAAATAAAGGCAATAAGCGACAAATGGAAAGACATTTGTAAAGACACACGTAATATCAAGCTCTTAATTGCCCTTGAGCGTTCAAGTGTGCGTGAAGACGAAGGAAACCTCGTTCTCCTTTTTGATGATACGGATAAGATAATGCTTGACATTTTAGCTCAGGAGGACACCAAAACGGCTCTTTCCGAGCTCATAGTGAAGCATACAGGACTTTCTCCCAAAATCATAGCACGGCTTGCAAGCTATTACGAAGACGAAGCTGGTATAGCGGAGGAAGACCCTCTTAATCTTATAGAAGCAGACGGTGAAGAAAATACCGAAGAAGTCCAAAGCGAGGCTTCAACATCACCTGATGCACCTCCCCCTCCTGCAGTAGAGGAGGAGGAAGACGAGGACGACAGCGAAGAAGAGTTTTCATTTGAAGAGAATGATGACGATGATGAACACGAAGAATTTTGATTTTTGAAAGGATGATTATTATGGCAAAAGGCGGATTTCCCGGCGGTGGAAGATACGGTGCAATGGGCGGAGGAAACATGAATCAGATGCTTAAGCAGGCACAAAAAATGCAGGCCGAAATGATGAAAGCACAGGAAGAAATGGAAGTAACCGAATACAGTGCAACTGTTGGCGGAGGAGTTGTTACGGCAACAGTTTCCGGAAAAAAGACCCTCCTTTCGCTCACGATAGCCCCCGAAGCAGTTGATCCGGATGATGTTGAAATGCTTCAGGATTTGGTTATTTCCGCAGTTAACGAAGCAATGAAAAAGGCGGACGATGCTGCCATGAGTTCAATGAGCAAATTAACCGGCGGCATGAATATTCCCGGTCTTTTCTAAGGTGAATTATGTATATAGCACCACTTGCCGCATTGATTGAGCATTTTGAAAGGCTCCCCGGAATAGGCCACAAAACGGCTGTTCGTTTAAGTTTCAGCGTTTTGTCCTCCACCGATGAAGAAGCAAAAAGCTTTGCCGATGCCATACTTAATGCAAAAAGTTCCATACATTATTGCAGCATATGCCAGGATTTAACCGATGGAGATACCTGCAGAATATGTCAAAGCCCGAAACGTGATAAGAGCATAATCTGTGTGGTAGAAGGTCCGAAAGATGTTCTGGCTATGGAAAAAACAGGCGAATTCAACGGCCTTTACCATGTACTTCACGGAGTTATTTCCCCGATGGACGGAATAGGCCCTGAGGATATTAAGGCAAAAGAGCTTGTTGCCCGTCTTTCATCCGACGAGGTTAAAGAAGTAATCATGGCCACAAACTTGACTGTTGAAGGCGAAGCCACTGCAACATACCTTGCACGACTTATAAAACCCACAGGCGTAAAGGTAACAAGAATTGCCAGAGGAGTTCCCGTAGGAGGGGACCTTGAATATGTGGACGAGGTAACCCTTACCATGGCCCTCGAAGGCAGAAGAGAGATATAAAAAATACGGTGTGAATTTCACACCGTATTTTTTTATTTCATACTCATTAATGCTTCTACTCTTTTTTCTATCGGCGGGTGCGTAGAAAAAAGATTTGAAAGTTTTTTCATGGGATCGGAAATATACATTCCTTCAGTCGCCTTATTTGCTCGCATAACAGGCGTCGGATTACCGCTTATCTTAAGAAGTGCCGAAGCAAGAGCCTCCGGTCTTCCGGTAAGGTCAGCCGCCGTGGCATCTGCAAGGTATTCCCTGTTTCTGGACAAGCACATCCTAAGGAGCTGTCCGGCAATAGGTGCAAATATCATAAGAACAAGTCCGATTATAGCAAGAATTCCGTTTCCGGAATTTCTGTCCGACCTTCTTCTTCCCCCGCCCCATAAAAGACTACGGGAGAAAATATCCGAAATTATTATAATAGCACCAACCATTATGGATGCAACCGTCTGAAGCAGGATATCATAATTCTTTATGTGCCCCACTTCATGAGCCAGCACGCCTCTAAGCTCATCCTGATCCAATGTGTTAAGCAGTCCTCTCGTAACAGCGACAGCAGAATGTGAAGGATTTCTTCCGGTTGCAAAGGCATTGGGTGAATTATCCTCTATCACATAAAGTTCGGGCATAGGAAGTCCTGCCTCTGTGCATATACCCGAAACAACGCTTCTCAAATATACCTCGTCATTCCCCGTAGCTTTTTTAGCTCCATTTGAAGCAAGAGCGATTTTAGCCGAATTCCAATAGGACAAGAGCGATGTTCCGATTGATATTACACCGGCTATCACGATGGCATAGTTGCCATACCCCATGCTATCCGCCACAAAATATACCAGAAGATATAAAAGCACAGCGATAACGCCGACAATAATTCCTGTTTTTATTTTATTTTTAGCTATTGCAAAACCCATTTTATACTCCTTTATACATACTGAATAAACATATATTCGCCGGCAGGAACTATTTTTGTTTCATCGCTGATGATAATTTCCGTTTCAACGGGTGTTTCAATTTCATAGCGGATGAATCCTTCATCTTCATAAGTCCACTTGGATCGAACTTTTCCCTTTCTTGTTTCGATGGATGCCTCCAAGTAGCCGAGTCTCTTATCGGGAGTAGGCTTAATTAATATCTTTTCAAACCCGGGAGCTTCTTCGCATCTGTTAATACCTGCGGCAACCATATATACCCAGTCAGCCACTGCACCGTATGCATAATGATTGAATGAGTTCATATTTGTACTCCAGAATGTGCCGTCTGCTTTCTTTCCGTCCCAGTGCTCCCATATGGTGGTTGCACCCATGTTAACAGAGAAGAGCCAGGAAGGATATTCCTCCTGAAGAAGGATGCTGTATGCCACATCCGCATAGCCGTTCTGTGAAAGAGCGTGAAGAAGATAAGGTGTTCCCACAAAGCCTGTTGTAAGCTTGTTTCCGTTTGCCTTAACCAAACAAGCTAAGCTCTTTGCGGTTTTCTTCATATCCTTTGCAAGCTTGAAGTAAAGGGCGATTGCATGCTCAGTCTGAGTTTTGTAATCATCATTCCATACTTCCCGGAATTTCTTTACAATGTTCTTGTAAAGCTTTTCGTACTTTTCAACATCCTTGCCCAGGATTTTACCGGCTTTGATAACCAGAGATGTGGAATAAGCATAATAACCCTGTGCGATTAAGTCTTCACGGCTTGAACCCTTGTAGCTTCCCTCGGGAGCGTCGATTCCCAGCCAGTCACCATACTGATGATGCCCCTTAAACATATACTTTTCCGTGGTTACGCTTGTCATATAGTCAACATACTTGTGCATTGATTCGAACTGGTCGGAAAGTATCTTCTTGTTTCCGTAGGTAAGATATACCTCCCAGGGGCAGATTGTCGCCGCATCGCCCCAGGCTGCACCTGAGGAACGGAGAGACTTCTTGTTTGCTTCGGGAAGTCCCTTGAAATAGAAGGGGACCATCTTGGGAACTCCGCCGTCTTCACCGGATGCCGCCTCCAAGTCGTGAAGCCACTTTGTAAAGAACTTTTCAACGTCATAGTTAAATGTTGCTGTACGGCAGAACACCTGAGTATCACCCGTCCATCCCATACGCTCATTTCTCTGGGGGCAATCCGTGGGAACATCAAGATAGTTATCCTTCTGACCCCAGAAAATGTTATCAAAAAGTCTGTTAAGCTTTTTGTTGGAGCTGTTTAAGTAACCGGTTTTCTTCATGTCTGAGTATACACAGATACCTGTGAAGTTGTCAGGATTTACTTTTCTTCCCGGATGCTTTATGAGTCTTATATATCTGAATGCCTGGAAGGAGAACTTTGGCTTATATGTGTTAAGCCCTTCCCTGCAGGTGTAGTCAGTAAGCGTTTTTGCCGTACGGTAGTTTTCACGGTAAAAGTTTCCGTCTTTATCAAGAATTTCACCGCAGTCAAAGATAAGCTTTTCGCCTTCCTTTGCCTCAACGGAAAATTCCACATAACCTGTCATATTCTGACCGAAGTCCAGAATTTTTTCGCCGTTGGGTGCTTTTATAAGGGTGGGCTTTATTATCTCGTGCTCTGTTATTTTCTCACCTTCCTGGGGAATCAATACCTTTTTGCTCCATTTGGTGAATTTTGCATTTACGCCTTTTTTGTCGTTAAAACGGGCATCGATTGTTTCACCATGGTAGATGTCGGTATAGAGAATAGTGCTTCTCTTTGTCTTCCATGTTTCATCGGTTTCGATTTTTTCTTCCGTTCCGTCTTCATATGTAATATCAATATCTCCGATTATTGCGATGGGCGGTGTAATCTGATAGCCTTTCTCGATTCTTGCAATTGAACCACTCATCCATCCCGGACCGACTTCTACTTCAACAAGACTCTTTTTACGAATCATAGACGTTACATCGTATGTCTGATACTGAATTCTCTTTTCATACTGTGTCCAGCCTGGAGCAAGAACAAAATCTCCCACTCTTTCCCCGTCAATTCTGGCCTCATACACGCCGAGTGCAGTAAGGGTAAAGCTTGCTTTCTTTACTTTTTTGGCTAAATCCAACTTTTTATAAAATATAACTGCAGTACCTTGTTCATATTCTGCCGCATGTGTTATCCAGTTCGCTTTTATCATAAACGTCTCCTCCTTTAATAAGTTACCTTGATTATACTCTTTTATTTACCTCTTGTCAATCAAAAGGCTTTATGTTAGAATAAATTTAATATATAATAAAGGATGTTTTTCTATGACAGAATTTTATTTACTAAAAAACAACTCAAACGGTCAGATGATGGGGCTTTTGTTCCGTGACGATGAAAACATAATAATTTTCGACGGTGGCACAGGCGGTGACTCTATCGGAATTTTATCCCTGCTCGAAGACTTGGGCGTATCACATATAGATGCCTGGTTTTTCACCCATCCTCATCCCGACCATACTTTTGCATTCCGTGACATTTTATTAAACCACAAGGAAATTTCCGTTGGGAAAGTTTTAAGGAAATTTCCATCTCCCGAATTTATAAAGGAGCACACCAAAAGAGGAGAATATGAATACAACGCCCTTGTGGAATTCAACAAGCTTGAAGACAAGCGTTTCGCATCTTTTAAAAAAGGTAATGTTTTCCACATCGGAAAATTCAAAATTGAAATAATGAGGGTTTTCAATCCTGAAATAACAAGCGATGTGGCAAATAACTCCTCTGCCGTTTTTAAGGTGACGGGCGAAAACAAAACTGTTCTTATCCTCGGTGACTTAGGAATTGAGGCAGGGCACGAAGTTATGGAAATGTATGGGCCCGAAAGCCTTGAAGCCGACTACACCCAAATGGCACACCACGGGCAAAACGGAGTTGACAAATCATTTTATGAAAAATTCACTCCGAAGGCTTGTTTATGGGCTTCTCCCTCCTGGCTTTGGGACAACGACCAGGGAAACGGCTTTGACACAGGAATTTACAACACTGTAAGGACAAGGGAATGGATGGCAGAACTCGGCGTAACAGAGCATTATGTCGAAAAAGACGGCCCTATCAGACTGGAAATATAAAAAGCTTTGCAGCCAAAGGCTGCAAAGCTTTTTTTGTTATTCATTTGATATAGTAATTGTCTGTGTTGCACCGTCCCATGCCACCTTGTATCCCATATTTTCTGATACAAAACGCAGAGGAATAAAAGTTCTTCCTTCCTTTATTATAGGGGCAACCTGTGCATTATAGCGAGTATCGTTGATATACACTCTGTCATCCTCAATCTGGAAGAGCATAAGGTCTTCTCTTTCGGTTATAACCTCAATCTTCTGGTCGTATTCGATCCAGTTGATGGAAGCACCCATCTGCTCTAAAAGTCCTCTTAAGGGAATCATGGTGTAATTGTTATAGATAAACGGAGCTACATCAGTTGTAACAATCTTCTTTTCTCCATCCTTGTTTACTATAATGTCTTTAGAACCAATCTGAAGCACATAGCTTACATCGTCTTCCAGAGCCTCTCTCTTATAATCGCCCTCGGTCTGATAGAACTTGAATTCGCCGCAGGTTGCATAGTTTCCTCTACCCTTTAATACGATGACTCTTATATACTTTGCCTTTATAGGCTCATCAAACATAAAAGTCTTGGGGTCGGTACTATCACTTTCCATAACGTAGCTATCATAGAATTCATAATTCTTTCCGTCAAGGGAATATTCTATTTCAATATCCTCAAAATGTCCCGTCAGGTTTCCGTCAAGCCTTGGCTGATAGCCGAAACCGCTCAACGTATAAGCATAACCTAGGTTGAAATCAATTGTTATGGGAAGTCTGTCGGAGTTATTTGTGATTTCGGAGTGATAGTAGCTTTCGCTGTTACCGTCTATCATAAGGGAAGAAGGCTGATTTTCAATCTTATCTGTCTTAACACTTATACCGGGGAACTGCACTGCAACATAGGAATATTCGTCGGATTTTTCAATCAAATCCTTGGCCGTAATGGTCTTAAGAGAAGGATTTTCCTTTATAAGGCGTATCTCACCTGCACTTCCGTAAGCGTCACGGGCGTGTACGAGTACAAGCTTAACTGCCTTTGCCTTGATATTGGTGTTGAAGTAAACAGTTTTCGCCTTTTCATTGTATGCCCAGGCTCCTTCTGCCACTTTCTTGAAGCTTTCTCCATCGGGAGAAACGTGTATTTCATACTCTGTGCAAACGCCTGCACCCAGGCCCTTTCTGGGATAGTAGCGGTATCCTGAAACAGCCTGTTCCTCAGGAAGGATAATGGTGATATAATGAGGTTCAACCGCTTTCGGATTAATCATTGTATGCCAGTGGGACGTAAGGTCTCCGTCAATTGTTTTTTCAGGAACTTCGTTGGGTTTTCCGTTATTTGCATTTACACTTGATGCATCAAAGGTCCATCCGTCAACAGGAAGTTCATCTTCAGAAAGAACTGTGCTCTTGGGCTCATTTGCTTCCGGAGCTTTTGTCTCTTCTTTCTGAACTGCCGCAAGGCTCGCTCTCTTAACGCTTGCATTTGTAATGCCCTTTGAGGGAAGGCCTGCCTTCGGTGCAAGAAGTCTCATTTCTCCTGCAGTTGCATATCCTCCTGTTCCCTCTACATACTGAAGGCGTACATATTTAGCCTTGTAGTTGGCTGTAAATTCCGCAGTTTTTGCACTGTCATCATTTTTCCAGGAGCCTTCTGCTACCTTTTCAAAGTTTTCGTTGTCGTTGGATATATAAATTTCATATCTTACACATACGCCAACACTGCTCTTTCTGGGGTAATAACGGAATCCCGAAAACTCGGTTTCTTTGGGAAGAATTATCGTGAAATAGTGAGGAGGATTAGCCTTGGGCTCAATTGCTGAATGCCAGTGGGTAACCACGTCTCCGTCCACAACATTTTCGGGCTTTTCATAGGGCACACCCTTGGGAGAGTTTGCACTCGAAACCTGGAAAAGCCAATCGATGGGATCCATTTCATCGGATTGGATAGCTTTTCCCGAAACCTTTTCACTTGATATATAATCAATACTCATAGTCTTTTCTCCGTTAGCAGATGCAGCCGGCTTTGAAGTAGTTGCAGGAGCCTGTGTTGTTGTCGTTGATGCTCCGCCGATTGCACTTGCCTTTACGTTAGGTGTAATTTCAATTGGTGCAGAACCACTCTTGGGGGCAAGTATTCTTATCTCGCCTGCACTTCCGTAGCCGAAATCAGCCTTTACAAGCTGAAGTCTTACGTATTTTGCATTATAGTTTCTGGAAAACTCAACTGTCTTTGCAGTATCGTCCTTTGCCCAGGAGCCTTCTGCAACCTTCTGAAAGTTCTCGTTGTCGTTGGAAAGATAAATTTCATACTCGGTGCACCCGCCTGCCCCGCCACCTTTTCTTGGGTAATAACGGTAACCGCCTATTGCGGTTTTTTCAGGCATTTCAATGGTGATGAAATGAGGGCCTTCCACCTTGGGTTCAATGGATGAATGCCAGTGGGAAACTGTATCGCTGTCAAGTACGTTTTCACCCTTTTCTCTGGGTACTCCTCCGGGAGCATTCTGGCTTGATACGTGTACTTTATAACCGTCAATGGGCAGCTCATCATAAGAAACTGTTATGTTTTTGGGAGTTTCCGTCGCAGGAGCTTTTGTCGCTGTTCCGGAAGATGTGCTGCTTCCGATTGCACTTGCCTTTACGTTAGGTGTAATTTCAATTGGTGCAGAACCACTCTTGGGGGCAAGTATTCTTATCTCGCCTGCACTTCCGTAGCCGAAATCAGCCTTTACAAGCTGAAGTCTTACATATTTTGCATTATAGTTTCTGGAAAACTCAACTGTCTTTGCAGTATCGTCCTTTGCCCAGGTACCTTCCGCTACCTTCTGAAAGTTTTCGTTGTCGTTGGAAAGATAAATTTCATACTCGGTGCAAACGCCTGCACCGCCACCTTTTCTTGGGTAATAACGGTAACCGCCTATTGCGGTTTTTTCAGGCATTTCAATGGTAATGAAATGCGGGCCTTCTGCCTTGGGTTCAATGGATGAATGCCAGTGGGAAACTGTATCGCTGTCAAGGACGTTTTCACCCTTTTCTCTGGGTACTCCTCCGGGAGCATTCTGGCTTGATACGTGTACCTTGTAGCCTTCGATGGACATTTCATCGGAGGCCATCTCGCCTTCCGCCATAGCTATTACGGAAAGAATCATTAAAAGTGCCAATATTAATGATAAAAACTTTTTCATTTAAAGGCCTCCTTTCTTAAAACTCAGACGCTAAAGCGTCAACTGCTGTTTTATTGATATTTTTACCGAACGCTGCCATATTGCCGGATTCGTAAACTTCCAGACCGAAAATATCTGAGAAGATAGTTACGGGAACGTAAGGAATTCCGTCAATTACGGTTACGGGATTTGTAAGTGTTTTAAGAACGCCGTTTCTTCTTCCTTCCAGTGTTCCAACCGTTGTGTAGAATGTAATCTCACCACGAAGCTTAAACATTTGTCTGTCAGCCTCATAAACGGTTCTTAAATTAAGAGCATCATAAAGGAAGTAAGAAGGCATATACATAACGCCGTTTATTCTCTTTGCTCCGTAGCGCATATCGGGATCATAAGTATACATCTTTGCACCGGATACGAATACTCTGTTGGAGCCGTCTGCTACCACAATAACATCTGTAAGTGCTTCTCTTTCTTCCTTGGAAAGAGATTTCTGTGCCTTTTCTGTATAGATGTAGTTAAAGCGTGCATTGGGTGCCGCATTTCCGTCAACATAGAAATTCATGATGTCGCCCTTTGCGTTGTCAACCCACTTGAATTCAATGTCAACTGTTGCACCTACTGAAAGGAGTGCTTTTGCAACCTTTAAGGAAAGTGTCTTTCCTGAAAGGGCATATTCTGCTTTTCCGATTACAGAAAGACTTCCGTCGGCATTAAGACGCGATACATCGCCTGCGGCGGGAGTATTTATAACAAAGTCATAGCCTTCCCAGCCTGTTGCATGGTTTCTGTCTGTATCAATGTAAAGCTTCATCCAGGCATCGCCCTCGGGCTTTGTGATGTCTGCGGCAGCTTCTGCGTAGAAGTAAAGGTTTTCAGCGTCTCTTGAAACCTTTGCCTTTATTACGTTGTTTCGTGCGGTGTAGTTTTCATAAATAACTCCGCCCACACCAACATCGTTACGGTTATATGTACCCTTGTTGTTGATAAATTCAGGAGTAACGCCTTCCCATGCAGAAACGTTGTTTATGTCGATTGTCTTTTCTGCACCTGCAACGGGTGCGGCTTCCGTACCCTTGAATTTTCTTACAGCGTCAATTAAAAGTGCATAATAAGAGTCCTTCATATCGCCCTTGGTGGGTTCCATATCACGGCTTCCGTCATCGTCATACTGGTCGGGGAATGCGTTGGAAACTCCGTTCCATGTAACATAACGTCCTGCACGCCATTCGTTCCAGCCTGTGATGAAGATGTATTCGGGATCGATTTCAAGTGCACGGTTAAACTGCTCTGTAAAGAAATATCCGTACTTATGTGCACCGGGTGTTCTGTCGTGGCCTAGTAAGTCTGTATAGCTACGGCCCATAACAAAGGTATCGTTCATGGCGGTTATGCTATGCTTCACATAAGAATGGTTTGCAGATGTACCAACAGTTACCTGTTCATATGTTCCGTCAGGATTTTTTGTATAGGGTTCCTGGGGATAAATTTCAAGCCAACCCCACTGATTTTCCATTGTCTGATGGCTTGTGTATGAAGGCTGAGGTCTTCTGAATGTAAAGAAGCTCTTAAGTTCGTTCATTAAAGCTTCGTCAACGCTGTCTCCCTCATTTGGAATAAGTGAGTCGGGATGTGCCATAATAACGGGCTTTCCTTCCCAATAGAACCAGAGGTCTGACCAGTTATCATTTCTGTAAGTATTCATATATACTCTTGTAATGTTGGTTTTAGCGTGGTCGGCCGTGGGTGAGAAAGGTGTCATATATCCGATTTTCGGAGCGTTGATACCTGCTTCTCTTGCATCACGGAGTGCCTGGAACAATACGTCTGTTGAAGCCTTCCATGTAGAAGCACCGTTTGTAGCATCAAAGAAGAGTACGTCAACACCTGCGTTTGCAAGCATTTCGGCATGCTTTCTTGCTACCCAGTAATCTGTGCTTAAATAATAGCCGAAGAGCGGCTCATTCCAGAAGTGGCTTGTGGGAACTGTGGGCCACACTTCACTGTAATAGTCATACTTTGCTTCGGGATGAAGCTTTGCAAATTCAGTATTGTTTAAGGGCTGATTACTTTTATAGCCGGGATGATGCCATGTCCAGTAGAAAATCCCCACAAACTTATCCTCTCTTACAGGACCAACCTCTTCATAATCTGCCACCTTACGACCTAAATCATCGGTAAATGCCCAGGTAGTATTATGGTGATTTATGATATTTTCTTCGGGAACAGGTACATACTTTTCAGTTTTATACTCATCAGCCGAAAGAGTAAAACTGTCGATTCTCAGCTGATAGTGGCCGCCTTTAGCAGCAATTGTACTCATAAAGTAAAGGTCATGTACACCGCTTGTTTCCTTTATTGCACCGCGGTATTCCTTTGTAACACCGCCCGAATCCTTGTCTATATTTACATAGCCGAGTAACTCGCCCTTTGGGCTGTCAAGTCTCACCTGAAGCCACTCACCATCGTTAGTTCCCGATAAGTCGTTATATGCTCTTATCACGATGGACTTCGCTCCGGTTAAGTCAATACTCTTAAAGCCTATGTAGCTGTAAGGTGCGTGGAAATAATATCCGCCGTCCCTCAGTTTTGCACTCGGGCCGATGTCGGTTGCCGTTTTGGTTGCGACTTCCGTAAATGCAGCATGAGTGGGCATTGCACCAAAAAGAGTAATTACCATCATAAGTGCAAATGCCAGTGAAAAGATTTTTCTCATTTTTATTCCTTCCTTTCTTATAATGAAGAGTAAGAGCAGCAAGTAAACTCTTATAATTAAATTCTATAACACAAAAAAGCAAAAATCAATCCCCTTTTTGTAGTTTTTTTATATGAATTTGTAAACTCAATAATATCACAGAGCTATAAAAGCATTTTCTTTTTATATGCTCCGGGGGTTTCTCCCGTTCTTTCACGGAACACCGAAGAGAAGTGTGCAGGTGAGTCAAAGCCTGTTTCCTCTGCTATTTCAGCGATACTTTTTCCGCCTGAAAGGAGAAGCTTTTTCGCCGCACTTATCCTGTACCTTATTATATATTCGTGCAAAGAATATCCCGTATGTGCCTTCATCAATCGGTTTATGTGATATTCGTGATAGCTCACCAGCTCGGAAAGCTCGGCGTTTTTTATTTTCCGCTGATAATTTTCTTCTATGTATTTTATAATTCTTTCTGTTGCTGCCAGGGATTTTTTACTGCCTGTAGCTTGAGTTTTTGCCATATCGGTTAAAATAATTTTAAGTTGTGCCGATATTTTTTCTTTGTAATAAAGGGTTTTTGCACTGTTTTCCCTGACAAGTTCCTTTGCCTCCTCTATTATAAAATCCACACCTTCTAATACGAAAGGTTCATTAAAAAGCGTAACATCGGTAAAAGATTCAAAAATTTCTTTTTCTTTTTCATATCTTTCCTCTTTAACCGTAGGAATACTTTTATTTTTATATGCTCCTCTTTTGTCAAAATCAAAGTCTATTACAATAACCTCAAAGCTTTCGGGAGCAAGAAAAATATAGGGCGTGCCGGGAGGCCAGTAGACCAAATCACCCTTTTTAAGATTAGACTCACTCTTTCCCACCTTCATTTTAAGCTCATCGGATAAAAGCATAACAATTCTCGAATCGTAGGAAAGTACCGCCTTATCCGTGGGGTGATAAAAAAAGCGTCCTGCAAATCTGACAAAAGGGTTTATATCTGAAATTATCACAAAATCACCTCCAAATGTTTGTTTTTTGATAAAAAATATTGTTTTTTTGTATTTATTATATAGTAGTTTTGTGGTAAAATCAAGATAGGTTTTTATTGTTTTTATGAAAGGAGGACTCCTATGTGCTTTATCGTAGGCTATAAAATCACGGAGGATCCGAGATTTATCTCATACATATGTGACCATAAAGACAAAATAAGCGAGGTTTATTTTTCCTGGCGAAGCATGAAAAACGGAAGAAACGACCAATTAAAGTCCGAGGACTTAAATCCCCTCTGGGCAGAGAAAATGCAGGAAGAGGATTTAAAAAAGCTTTATGAGGAAGGAATAGGCTTAAACCTTCTCTTAAACGGTAACTGCTATGGGGCAGAGTCACAGAGCAGAAGCTTTTTTACCGAGCTTGGCAACACCATTGACTATCTTGTGGGATGCTACAGCATAACATCCGTTACATCAAGCTCCCTTCTGATTGCAAAATTCGTTAAGGAAAACTTCCCTGATTTATCTGTAAGAGCTTCCGTCAACATCGGTGTCGGAACACCCGAGGCGGCTGACTACTTAAAGGAGTATTTTGACGGCTTTTATTTAAAAAGAGAGTTTAACAGAAACTTTGACGCCATAAAGAAAATGCGCTCTTACTGCGATGATGCGGGCAAAAAACTTTATATGCTTGCAAATTCGGGCTGCTTTTCGGATTGCCCGGCGAGAACCTATCACGATAACCTGGTGTCCCACGAAAAGGAAATTTCCGCCATGGACAATGCCTATAACTTTGAGGGGCTGTGTCACGAATATTTGAAGGACGAAAAGAATTTCTTAACCCTTATCAAGGATTCAAACTATGTCCGCCCCGAGGATATTCATCTTTATGACGGCCTTTTTGACGGAATTAAGCTTGCCACAAGGCAAAACCCCTTCCCCGTAAGGATTATGCATGCGTATCTCACAGGCAGATACTACGGCTCTGTAACTCACCTTACCGAGCCCGATCACACAGCATCCCTTAAGGGAAAGATTCTGGACAACTCCGCATTCCCCGACGATTTCGGAAAAACGGTTGCAAGTTGCAACAAAAACTGCAGCGAATGCGGCTATTGCGAAAACGTACTTAATAAGGTTCTGACAGAAAGAAACCCTGATATATTAACGGTTGAATCTCAAGATTAAAATTTAAGGAAAGGAAAAAAGTATGCTTACATCAAAAATGATCAAAGAAGCTGCGTATGCGGCAGGTGCCGACAAGTGCGGCATCGCACCCATATCAAGACTTAAGGGTGCACCCAAGGAAATGAACGTTTCCTATCTTTTCCCCGAAGCAAAGAGCGTAATTGGCTTTGCCTTCAGAATTCCGAGAGGTGTTCAGCGAGGCATTGAAGAAGGTACACAGTTCTATCAGTACCCCTCCATCGCTTACGGCGGAATCAACGAAATCTTTGCTCCCAACGTACTCTACCAGGTAGGAAGAGTAATTGAGGACGCAGGATACGAAGCTTTTGTTTACCGTAACACCGGTGCAAGAGGATGCGTTTCCGACATGGACGGAAGCGAAGGTAACTCCCTTTCTCCCGAAGAACAGATTGAGTACATCGAACGTGGTAAGAAAGCAACAGCACACCACAGAAGTGTTCAGTTTACAAGAGCTGCAAGAGAAGGATCAGTTCCCCCCGACCTTCAGTTCCAGTTCCGCTTAGTTGCTGTTGCCTGCGGACTTGGTGAAATCGGCTGGAGCAAAATGCTATTAACTCCAGAATTCGGTCCTCTTCAGAGAGTTGCATTTATCTTTACCGATGCTGAGCTTGAGTATGACGAAATGTATTCAGGCGAACCTCTTTGCAGACGCTGCGGTGCCTGCGTAAGAGAGTGTCCCGGCTCCTGTATTCCTGCAATCAACTCCGGCAAGACCGTAAGAGTTGATTTGGACGGTAAAATCTGCGAGTGGGGCGACATTGATATGTGGCGTTGTTATGCTTTCTATACCCACGGCGGAAGATATTACAACCCCTTCGTTCCCAAGGAAGTTTTCGATAAAAACGAAAACGGCGACCTTAACTTACTTGAAGGTAAGACAGAGGCTTCTGAAACCGAAATCATGAAGGTTTACGGTGCTCTTGAAAAGTATTTCCCCAGCTGGGTTGGCTATAACATGGCTAAGTGCGGCGGATGTATAAGAGGATGCGTGTCTGTTCTTGAGAAAAAGGGCGGATGCATGGAAGACCGCTTTAAGGCTCCTCTCCGTACCAAAAAAGCCTGGAAAATGGATAGATAAGGAGGGTTATATAATGCTTACAGCTAAAATGATAAAAGAAGCTGCCGCAAAATACGGCGCTTGTCTTTGCGGTATCGGAAGCCTTGACATTTTCGAAGGCGAAAATATCCAGAGAGACCCCAAAATGATACTCCCCGCTGCAAAGTGCATCATCGGCTTCGGCTTCCCCGTTCCGAAGGCACTTTACAACACAATGGACCGTGGCGTTCAGACAATGCAATACACCACAATGGGTGTTAAATACATAGACGAGGAATTTACCGAAATTTTCCTTTTCAGACTCGGTGCTATGATCGAGGATGCAGGATATGATGCCTGCCTTCAGCGAAGCGTTCCCGGTATGACAATTAAGGGCGACAAGAGAACAAACCCCGAGGTACTTGATACCTATGAGCTTGCTTTGGCTGAGCCCGTTGAAGAAGGAAAGCCCGCTCCTGACGTTATGATTGACTTTGCAAAGGCAGCACGTGCCTGCGGAATCGGTTACATAGGAAAGAGCGGTCACATCCTTGCTCCCAAGTACGGTCCTTACATCCGTTATGCATTCATCGTAACAGATGCTCCTTTGGAAACAGACGAGCCTTTATCCGAATCCATCTGCGATAACTGCGGACTTTGCGAGAATGCCTGCCCCGGTAAGGCAATTTCCGACGAGGGAATTGACACCTGGCAGTGTGCAGTTTACTATAAGGGTGCACACAAATCCAACCCCCTTATGAATGACGAATTCTTAAAAGGCAATCCCGACCGTGAAGCAATATTAAATGGTGAATACCATTTCGATGCCGAAAGTGCAAGAAAGATTTATCCCGAGCTTAAGAAGTTCCTTCCCGAGTTCAAGGGCTATGCACCTTGCCTTTGCGGTAAAAAGTGCGACAAGGCATGCTTTGATCACTTAAAGGAGGTGGGCAGAATATGAAGACAGCTTTAACAGAATTTGCGAAAAAGGTTGGTGCTGACGGCGTTGGCTTTGCTCCAGTTGACCGTTTCGGTGAAAACTCCGTTATAAAGGAAATTATGCCCGAAGCAAAAACAGTTATCGGTCTTTTGTTCCGAGTTCTCCGCGGCTCTTACCGTGGTGTTGAAGAAGGAACAACCTATTATCAGTATTCCACCATGGGCGTTGAAACTATTGAAGAAACAGTTATGCCCATGACAAGCCTCCGTGTTTGTAACTTCCTTGAAGAAGAAGGCTTCCTTGCCCTTCCTCAGCGAAGAATCCAGACCGTTATGGCAGCAGATGACGACACAAATCCCGAAATGGACTACACCTCAATTTACAAGGGCGTTAAGAATGAGCTTCAGATGGACTTTGACGAAGCGGCTGTTCTTACAGGTCTTGGCGAAAGAGGACTTCACGGCAAGGTGCTTAACGAAGAATACGGTCCCTTCATCCGTTACTGCTTCGTATTGACCGACGCCGAAATCGAAGGCGACGAGGTAAAAACTCCCTCCCTTTGCGATAAGTGCGGTAAATGTATCGCTGCCTGCCCCGGTAAGGCAATCGACAAGGACGGTAAACTCGATAACTGGAAGTGCACAGTTTACTATAACGGTGCCTGCGGTCTTAAAAACCCCTTTATGCCTCCCGATGCTTTTTCAGACCTTCCCGACAGACTCCAGATCATTGCCGGCGAAGCTGACATAACACCCGAGCGTGCAAAGGAAATACTGGAAGAAATCCACTTCTATCCTGCAATCAAACACAACTACTCTCCCTCAATCTGCGGCAGAGCCTGCGATATGGCTTGCTATGTCCACTTAGAAGAAAAGGGCGTACTTAAGAAAAAGTTCAATACACCCTTCAGAAAGAGAGAAGAGTGGAGGTTTGACTTAAATGATTTTCGCTAATTTTTACGGCATAAATGACAGAGGCGAAGTAGTTGACGCCATAATCACTCAGAAGGACAATGTGGTAACCCTTACCATTCCCAAGGAAAGGGTTATGCCCTGTCAGTATCTTGATATACATTCTCCCTATTTCACCGCGAAAGCAGGAGAAGAAGGCTATTTCTTTTCTTCTCCCATTCAGCGACAGGGCATTATAACCCGATTTAAATCGCAGGGAGATTTTACTCTCTGTTCCGATGAGAATCCCACCCTTTTAATCGGTGCAAAGCGTGATAATTTCAGCATAATTGCCTATCCCGAGGGCATGAGATATGATATGTCAGAGGCTCTCTGGACAAAGGATAACGAATATAACCTTTGCTACAGAGTCCGCCTCGGCGGAGATTCTCCCTATGAAGATATATCCGTTAACTTCTACCTCTTACCTAAAGGAACGGAATATTCCGAAATGGCAGTTTATTACAGAAATCTCCTTCTTTCAAAGGGGATAATAAAGCCTATAACGGAGAAATCAAAAGAAAGAGCAGCCGTTGCCTATGCAAAGGATGCTCCCGAAATCAGAATCCGTATGGGGTGGAAGCCTGCTCCCTCTCCCGTTGCAGATCAGACATTGGAGAACGAACCTCCTATGCACGTTGCCTGCACCTTCCGAGATGTTATGAAGTTTATTGACGAGCTGAAAAAAGCAGGCGTAGACAAAGCACAGCTTTGTCTGGTTGGCTGGAACAAATCCGGTCACGACGGAAGATGGCCCGATGCCTTTCCCGTTGAGCCTCTTTTAGGCGGAGAAGAAGGTCTTCGTGAGCTTATAAGCTATGCTAAAGCAAATGGTTATGCCATAGTATGTCACACAAACTCCACCGATGCTTATCCCATCTCTCCCAAAACCGAGGGAAATCTGGTTTTGAATGAGCAGGGCAAGGAACACGAAGGCGGTGTATGGAGTGGCGGAAGAGCAAGAAGACTTTGCCCCAAAAAAGCTTTGGAATTCGGCAAGGAAATCCTTCCGAAAGTTGCCGATTTAGGATTTTCGGGACTTCACTACATTGACGTTTTAGCCGTAATTTCACCAATGAAATGTGCAAATCCCGCACATCCCGTATCAAGAAGAGAAACCGTTTCCTACTATAAGGAGCTTATGGGTATGTGTCACGAGCTTTTCGGTGGCTTTGCATCGGAAGGTGCTTATGACTTTGCCGAAGAATATGTTGACTACGGATTTTACATTTCAAATAACCGTCCTCCCCATCCTCTGGCAGATGAATACATCCCCCTCTGGGAGCTTATCTACCACGGATTTATACTCTACAATGTTTCAACCTCAACGGTAAATGTAAACATAAGAGATATTAACGACCAGTTGATGTTCACAGAATACGGCGGAAGGTTAAGCTATTATGTTTATCAGAAATTCATCACCGCCACAGCTTCAAACACCAACTGGCTTGGCAAGGATGACCTTACATTAGACGGCGAAGAAATGGCAAAAACCGTTGCCGTTATCAAGGAAGGCTATGAGAAACACAAAAAGTATTTCAGCCTTCAGGAAGTTACTATGGATAAGCACGAAATAAAGGGCGATGTCCGCATTGTAACCTTCGGCAACGGCACAAAATTAATCGTAAACTACGGCGATAATGAATACGTTGACGGAAATATAACCGTCGGTGCAAAGGATTATCTGTACGTATGACAAAAAGCACCGCTACGGCGGTGCTTTTATCTGCTTGTGCAGAAGCTTGACGGAATATGGTATTCTTTCGTTTTTATAAAAAAGAGGGCTAAAAGCCCTCTTTTTTATATTTTACTCTAAAACAGGTTGTCTCCACATTGTTCCGTCAGCGAATAATACATCGGTTATGCCTAAAAAGCGTATATATTCACAATTTATTCCCGTAAGATCATCTGTGAGATCTACATAGTAACCTTCAGCCACCTCATATGGAGCTAAATTTTCTCCTGTTACTTCCGCACCAGTATATCCTTCTCTGTCTTTTACAGGATTTTTGTACGAATCATAGTAATCTAAAGTGAATCTGAAAGCGGTTATTTGTCGTCCCGTCTCATTTACCAAATCATACTCAAACAATAAATCACCGTTATTCATTTCAACGAACTCTTGATTTATAAGTGAAATAGGTGCATAATCTGTATCAGCTGTAATATAAAGGGTATTATCAACAAAGGTATTGGTCCATCCAAATTGGCGTGTCCAGCTCCACGTCATAGGAAAGTAGAGTACATTATTGCAATTGTAAACAGGATATTGCTCAAATGCATTCACAAAAAGAACGCCGCCGACTGTTATTCTTCCGGTTGCAAGCGTTGCTTTTGCTGTCAACGGTTTCGCACTTCTACTTATATTCGGAAGATATTCTGCACAGTCATAACCGTATGTAATAGCATTACCTTCTGTGCTTGTCCATGTGTTCATAAGCCCGAGGGTTGCGCAATCATTATATGTCATAGGAAAGTAGGTTATATCATTGTAAACATAAAACGGATATTCTCTGTATTTGTTTGCTTCCGTATCAACAACATATCCGTTGATAACTATGTCAAAGGATGGACGTGTGAACGTAACAGTTTGTTCGGGAGCGGCTTTTACTGTAAAACATGATATTGCAATGGTAGCAGCCAAAACCGTTGCGGCTGTAAGAATTTTCGAAAAAATTTTCATTTCATTCCCTCCAATAATATATTTTTGTTAGCTTTACCGCACGTACTGCGATAATCAATATTCTAAATAAATATTAGCACATATGTATTTTTTTGTCAACAACAGATGGGATTAAATCGCAAAAATGTTTTATTTCCGAATTTGCAAATTATAATTCTGCGGTGCTTTTTTCTTGACATATCTCATCTTTTGCATTAAAATATACTGTAATATTTTTAAGGACGGTTTTTTATGCACGAAATTTTGCACATTCTGGAGCATGCTTTTATTGACACATTAAAGGTGCTCCCATCACTTTTTTTAATTTATCTTTTAATTGAATATTTAGAGCATAAGAATAACAACAAAGCTCACCACCTTTTTATGAAATCGGAAAAGGCAGGTCCCTTATTTGGCGGACTTTTCGGATGCATCCCCCAATGCGGATTTTCCGTTATCGCATCGGAGCTTTACTCAAAGCGATTTATCTCCCTCGGCACATTGCTTGCTGTATTCATCGCAACAAGCGACGAGGCAATCCCCCTGCTTCTTTCAGAGCCTTCCTTATGGGCGAAAATGCTTATGCTGATATTGGCAAAATTTATTTTTGCAGTGCTTTTCGGCTTTCTAATTGATTTATTCATAAGAAAAAAGCAGCACGTCCATCATCACCACTGCGAGGAAGAACACCATGAGCATCACCACTATCACGGCAACTGCGAAAGCTGTCACGACGGAATACTTAAATCCACACTTATCCACGTGGTTAAAATTTTCGCATTTATTTTCCTGATTTCCGTAATCTTAGGTTTTATGATGGAATATGTTCCAAAGGAAATGCTTTCCGTAAATAAATTTCTTCAGCCCTTTATCGCACCCGTCATCGGTCTTATCCCCAACTGTGCGGCATCGGTGCTTTTGACCGAGCTTTACATAGAAGGAATAATAACCCTTTCATCCTTAATCGGCGGTCTTTGTGCCGGTGCAGGAGTCGGCTTGATTGTTCTTTTCCGCCTTAACAAAAACTTAAAGGAAAACCTTTCTGTAGTATTGCTTCTTTATTTAATTGGTACACTTACCGCAATGGTTCTCACATTTTTCGGAATATAACAATTAAAATCGCTGTTATCAAGGAGGATTCATAATGAAAAAACTTTTTTCGTTGCTCGTTGCTGTTTTAATTTTAGCAAGCTCGTTTCAAATAGTTACTTCTGCAGGCGAAAACGTGAATGTTATAATAGACGAAGATGTTCTTTCTTTTGATGTTGCCCCCCAAATAATAAACGGTCGCACTATGGTTCCGCTCCGAGGAATTTTTGAGTATTTCGGAGCTGAGGTTACCTGGAATCAGAACTTACAGTCAATCCGTTCAACTTTGGGCAATGTTTCAATTTTCATGCAGGTAGGAAATCAAGAGGCCGTAATAAACGGTAATTCTGTTATTCTTGACTCACCTCCCATCATAACAAACGGAAGAACTTTAGTCCCGGTTCGTGTCATCGCCGAAGCTTTTTCTGCCAAGGTTTCATGGGATGGGGAAACAAAAACCGTAATAATAGAAACACCTTATCCGAAAAGCAAAAACAAACCGGCTTCAGACTTTGACAAATATCACCTTCGCACATCCTATGGAGATTTCGAATATTTTGACATCTCCATAAGTGCAAACAAGCTTAAAATATCCGGTAAACTTAAAGACCAGACCAAGGACAGCATACTCATAAAAATCGGAGAAATAAATGAATCCATCGAAAAGGGAAATAAGGGAATATTTAACGCCACGTTAAATTTAGACAAGGCTAAAATATCAGACTTTGCACTTCTTTCAATATACACAAACATTCCGGGAACATATCAATATATCTCCTACACTTTTGATACAATTAAAATAATAAATTCCGGAAAAGATTATTTCTTTGAAGAGCCCCTGGTTTATGACAATAATTTATCTTTATCGGGAAAGTGGGCAACTCCCCTTGCCTATACAAACTATGAAATCGACGAACGCATAGTTACACTTTCCAATGAGATATGTAAAGACGCCGAAACCGACTATGAAAAGCTTTTGGCTCTCCACACCTGGGTTTGCGAAAACATATATTACGATTTTGACTATTATTATGACAAATCCAACAATCTTTATTATTCGGATGTTGAAGTTTTAGATGCAAAGCGAACCGTTTGTGCCGGATATACTAATATATTACTTTCGCTGATTCGTGCACAGAAAATTCCCGCAAGAAGCATTTCGGGTTATGCCCTGGGGCTTGGCAGCAGCGTTCATTTCTGGGAAGACACTTCTGCTGATGTGAAAACTTCCAACCATGCATGGATTCAGGCCTATGCTGACAATCGCTGGATTAATATTGATGCAACATGGGACAGTGGCAACAAGTACGAAAACGGCCAGTTCAAATACGGAGGCATTGAAAACTATCTCCATTTCGACATATCCGACGCCATGCTGGCAATGGATCACAAATTCATCAGAGTTGAATAAAAATAAGCTGAAGGCGAAAGCCTTCAGCTTATTTTTTTATTTTCTTTGTTTAATAACTTCTTCCGTGTATGCCAGTATAGCGTTTGCAACCTCTCTTCTGAAAGGTCTTTCAACGGAAACCGTTCCTTCGTAAAATAGCGGAAATCCATTTTGCTCTGCCAGCCTGTTTAAAACATTTACCGCTGTTATGACGCTGTCATGATTCATGGTTCTTTTTTTATCCATTTCCATAACCATCGATTGATAGTCACTAAGGCCGAGAATTTCGGAATTATAAATCTTCACCTTGGTTTCCATAGCATAAATGGCTCTGTGATAATCTTCAAAGGTCTGAAGCTGATCGAAAATTATTTCCAGCATCATCTTATCGTCCTTATATACATTTATGAGTTTATCTAAAGTCTCCTTATTTATCATACTTTACCTCCTTATTTTGTACGCTCAGATATGTATCCTTTTTTATATGCCTCAAGCAGTTCTTTAAGAATCTCTCTTCGCTCTGCTATCCTTTTACCGTTATCTGTATCTCCCACCATCATTCTTTTCGGGAACTCCTCAATCATAATTTTATCCGAATGCAGGTCAAAATCCTTTTCAATTACATCTGCAATTGAAGTAAAGCTCTGATGCTCCGTTATGGAAAATCCGTAGGAATTACTTATCAGCGTATAGCCTGCAATACCGGTGGTTTTTCTGTAAGCTTTAGAAAAGCCTCCGTCAATTACATAAAGCTTTCCGCCTGCTTTTATGGGGCTTTCCCCTTTTTTACGTTTTACGGGAACATGACCGTTTATTATATGTCCGCTGTCAGGATTAAGCGAAAACTCGGACAAAATCATGCGGCATATTTCCTCGTTATCATTATAACGGTAATACGGATTTTTCTCCTCACTAAGAAGTTGTTTTTCGCCTGTAAAATATGTTTCAAAGGCAGCAGATTTCTCCTTTCCGTAAAGCGGTGAAAGCTTACCGCACCAAAGATACCACAAAAAGTCAGTTTTTTCTTCTTCCTTTGAAAAATACGCTTCCCTCACAAGTTTATCCGCTTTGTCAAGGTAGGCTTTTCCGCTTAATATTTCTTCTCCTATCTTAAATTTTGAAAGTCCGCCCGCTTCATTCATGGGAATACAGCCGTGGAACAAAAGATTTCCGTTGAATATTTTATACATTCCGCCGTTGTTTATCATGAATCTTATGTGCTTTTGCAACTTCTCACTGTGAAGAAACGAACGCTTAAGAGACTTCATCACCTTCTCTTCTTCCTTCGTCAGTTTAAGAGGATTTTCCCTGTCAACAGTGGGAAAGCTTTTATCTGTAAGGGAATATGTTTTTCCGCCAATGGCAATTTCGCCATTTTCATAATCAATTTTTTTAAGCATTACCCTGTCGGACATATCATATTCGGGATGTTTTTCAATTATCTTTCCCTCAAGCTTGAACTGTATAACCGATATAGCTTTATGCATTTTTGCGGTAAGTCCCGCATCTCGTCCTTTCATCACATGTTTTTCGGAATCAAGTGGCATAAAGTTTTCACAAAGGTCATCTTTATAAACTTCCGTGGCAAAGGAAGAAAGCATTCTTGTGTTTATTCCGTAGCCTATTTCAATTACGTCAAAATTATTATATCTTAAAGAATTTCTTACCACATTACAAATCAGTGCCTCGTTTCCAGATGCCGCACCGATCCACTCAATATCATGATTTCCCCACTGCATATCAATGGAGTGATAGCCAATAAGTTCTTCCATTATTATATCGGCTCTGGGGCCTCTGTCAAAAACATCTCCTAGAATGTGCAAATGGTCTACAGAAAGCCTTCTTATAAGCACGCACAAGGCAATAATCATTTCCTCTGCAAACCCTGTTTCAATTACGGAACGGATAATTTCCGCATAATACTCATGCTTGTTTATCTCTGCTTCCGGAGTGTGCAAAAGCTCCTCCATAATATAAGAAAATTCTCTGGGCATAGCCTTTCTTACTTTTGAACGGGTGTATTTTGAAGAAACGAGTCGGCAAATGGCAGAAAGCCTTTCTAAGGTGGTTTCATACCACTCGGGAGTAATAACCTTCTTTTGCTTTAAGTAATAAAGTTTTCTTTCCGGATAATAAACCAACGTGGCAAGCTGCTCTTTTTCCTTGTCACTCATTTCAGATGCAAAAAGCATGTTGATTTTTGTTTTTATAACTCCGGATGCATTTTTAAGAACGTGCAGAAACGCTTCATACTCGCCGTGTAAATCACTTACAAAATGCTCAGTCCCCTTTGGAAGGTTAAGGATTGCAGAAAGGTTTATAATTTCCGCTCCCACCGCTTTAATTGTAGGATAATCCTTTGACAAAAGAGTTAAATAATCAAGCTTTTCTGTTATCTCATTCATAATAATTCCTCCGTTCTTTTTTATAATAACACAAAGTAATAATTTTTTCTACATATTAATGAAAAATTTTTAAATAAATTGTTTTTATTATTGACTTTTTCTTTAAAAACATATATTATGATATAATAGTGTATGGTGCGGATATTATGTAAACTTACAAATTCGCTTCATATAATATACCATCGGAACAGCGTTTGTTTTTATTACTGTTCCGATAAGAAAAAAGGGGGCAGATACATTGGAAGAGGCTATCATTGAATTAGTTAATGTGTCTAAGGATTTTGATGGCGAGGGTGTTTTAAAAAACATCAATCTCAAGATTAATAAACACGAATTTTTAACGCTTTTAGGTCCTTCAGGTTGCGGAAAAACCACAACTCTCAGAATTATTGCAGGATTTGATACTCCCACAAGCGGAAACGTTTTATTTGAAGGCAAGGATATAAAGGAGATTCCTCCCTACAAAAGAAGAGTAAACACCGTTTTTCAGAAGTATGCACTTTTCCCGCATCTCAATGTTTTTGAAAACATTGCTTTCGGCCTCAGGATTAAAAAGCTTGACAAAGAAATAATAAAAGAAAAGGTATTAAAAATGCTGGCTCTTGTTAACTTAAAGGGCTTTGAAAAGCGTGATGTTGACTCTCTTTCGGGCGGTCAGCAGCAGCGTGTTGCAATTGCAAGAGCTTTGGTTAACGAGCCTGAGGTTCTTCTTCTGGACGAGCCATTAGGTGCTCTTGACTTAAAGCTTCGTAAGGACATGCAGCTTGAACTCAAACGGATTCAGCAGGAAACCGGCATCACCTTTATTTACGTTACTCATGACCAGGAAGAAGCACTCACCATGAGTGACAGGATAGTGGTTATGAACAGCGGTAAAATTCAGCAGCTGGGTACTCCCGTTGATATTTATAACGAGCCTGAAAACGCCTTTGTTGCAGACTTTATCGGTGAAAGCAACATAATCGACGGAATTATGAAAAAAGACTGCCTTGTTTCCTTCCTTGACAGAGATGTTCCCTGCGTCGATGTAGGATTTTCGGAAAATGAACCTGTGGATGTTGTTATCCGTCCTGAAGATATTAAGCTCGGTAAAGTCGGCGAAGGAATTATTGACGGCGTTGTGAAAAGCGTAACCTTCAAAGGCGTGCATTACGAAATGATTATAGAAGCAGGCTCTTTTCCCTTTATGGTTCACAGCACCCTTAAGGAAGAAATAGGTGCCGAGGTAAGCATTTCTGTCATTCCGTTTGATATTCACATTATGAAGAAGGTGGCCGAAGATGAGTAAGAAGACCACCTATCTTGCCCTTCCTTATTTTGCCTGGGCTATTATCTTCACCGTATTGCCGCTTTTACTTGTTTTTATGTTTGCGGTATTTAAATATGACGGCGAAGGCTATTATTTCACCACGGAATATCTTTCCCAGCTTGTCTCCGGCAAAGATGAAATCATAGCTTCTCTTATAAGAAGCTTAAAGCTTTCCGCAATTGCAACGGTTGTATGTCTCATTCTGGGCTATCCTCTTGCATACATTCTTGCAAACAGCAAGTCCAAATACAAAAGCCTTCTTACAACTCTTATAATTCTTCCCATGTGGATGAACTTTCTTGTAAGAACATATGCACTTTTGTCCCTTATGGAAAATTCCGGCCTTATAAATCAGTTTTTGGGCCTCTTCGGAATTGACCGAATCCAGTTCCTCTATAAGGAAAGCTCTATAGCGGTGGGAATGATATACAACTATCTCCCCTTTATGGTTCTTCCCATCCATTCGGTTTTATCAAAAATGGATAACCGCCTTATCGAAGCGGCAGAGGATTTGGGTGCAAATAAGCTTAAAGTTTTCACAAAAGTAATTTTTCCATTAAGCCTGGGCGGAGTTATAAGCGGTATTGAAATGGTTTTCATTCCTTCAATCACAACCTTTGCTCTTTCCCAGATTCTAGGTGGAAGCAAAACTCTTTTAATCGGCGATATGATTGAACGCCAGTTTTTAGAGTTTAATAACTGGGGATACGGCTCTCTTTTATCCGTAATCGTAATTGTTATTGTACTTCTTTGTATGTTCATAACAAGCAGATTCGGTTCTTCGGACAATGAAGGGGGGCTCTTGGGATGAAAGCATTAAAAAGATTATATGTCGCAGTCATTTATATTCTTTTATATGCACCGATTGCAATACTTATTCTTTACTCGTTTAATGAAAACTCCAACAGAAGCAAATTTACCGGCTTTTCATTAAGATGGTATAAGGAGCTTTTTTCCGACAGCGAAATTTTATCGGCACTTATTTATACCCTTCTCTGTGCCGTGCTGGCATCTCTCATTGCCACTGTTATCGGAACTATAACAGCAGTAGGAATAAATAAAATGAGACGTGGTCCGAAAAACACGCTGATGAATCTGGCACATATCCCGATGCTCAATCCCGAAATTGTAACAGGCGTATCATTGATGCTCCTTTTTGTGTTCATCAATCTGGAGCGTGGATTTTCCACCATGCTCCTTGCCCACATAACCTTTAACATTCCATATGTTATAATTTCAGTTTTGCCAAAGCTTCGCCAGATGAATCCTCATCTTTATGAAGCGGCTCTGGATTTGGGGGCTCATCCCCTATATGCATTCATGAATGTGGTTATGCCCGAGATTAAAAGCGGCATTATAACAGGATTTTTGTTTTCAATGACCATGAGTATAGATGACTTCGTAATAAGCTTCTTTACCACAGGTAACGGTGTACAAAATCTCTCAATTTATATATACAACGCTGCAAAGCGTGGTATAAGCCCCAAGGTTAATGCACTATCGGCACTTATGTTTGCCGTTATGCTGGTTCTTTTGTTAATCGTAAACAGCCGTGATGATTCAAAGAAAGAACCCATAAAAAAATAAAGAAAGGACTGACTATTATGTCAAAAAAGAAAAACGCTCACATCGAAAGAAACACTCAGAAAAAGATGGAGAGACAGGCTCTTCATCAGAAACTTGAAAACTTCATTGTAAAACACACAGGTATCGCTTTAATACTTGCTGTTCTTTTCACAGTTTTCGGCAACTATAAAGATGTATTCACCAACGGAATGCCCATTTTATTCAACATTTTAATCTGGGCAGGCGTTGCAGCTGTTTTGGTTTTCGCAATACTCGGTACAGTTAAGAAAAATCCCTCACTCTATAAATGGTGTGCAGTAGGTGCGGCAAATTCAGTACTTTGGTACATTTTCATGAACCTCGGCGCTAACTTCGGAGCATACACCTCCGGTGTTGCTCACTGCTATTATGCAATTGCACTTTATTTCCTTTTCTGCCTTGCTTTCTATTTTCTTGCATACTACGGTGCATGGAACAAAAAAGCTGTAAGAATAACATTTTACGTTCTTGCCGCAGTTTTTGCTCTCCTTTGGCTTACAAGTGCTTCCGTATTTTTATACAAGCAGGTAGCTCCCTATATTTTTAACTGAAAAGAGGTTTAATTTATGGAAGAAAATAAGAATTTAAATCCCGAAAACGGAGAGGAAAATGTTTCTCCCGTTTCCGAAACAGAAGAAATCACCGAAGAAGCCTCTGCAGAAGTGATTGAAGAAACAGAAGAAGAAATCGTTGAGGAAATTTCAGAGGAAGAAGCTTCCAAAGAAGAAGCAGCAGAAGAAGAAGAACCCAAAAAGAAAAAGAGCGGTTTAATTGCCGCTATAATAGCATTGGTAGTTGCTGTTATAGCTATAATAGCCATTGTTTCAACATTCTTTTCTGGACACAACGGAACAGAAGGAACAGGCAACCTTTACGCTCATGGTTTTGCAACAATAAAAGGCGGAGAAGTTTTCCATGTTAACTTTGCCGACTATAAAATGTACAGAACTAATTTAAGAACAAAAGAAAGCACTCTCGTTTCCGAGACAGATAATGTTGTATATATTACAAATTATAAAAACAACGTATATTATTTAAGCTATACTTTCACTGAAGATTCTCCCGAAACAGCTTACAGCTACAAAAAATACGTTGACGGAGAAAACGATATAGTTCTGTTCTCAGATGTCATCAGTTCTCCTCAGATTTCTGACGGCTATATCTATTATCTCAAGTCTTATGAGGACCTTTATTCAGGAAACTCCAGCCGTATATACAGAGCTAAGCTTCAGGAGGGTGCTACTCCCGAGCTTTGCTGCGATGTATTATGTGCATCCTTCCTTGTAGACGGTAAGGACCTTTATTACTGCGAAGGTCTTAATACATCTCTCATGAAAACCACTGTTTCCGCTGCAATGAAGGCTATCGCAGAAAATCCCCTCCCCGACGGAGAAACCCGTTCTTCAGCAGAGCTTGGTGCTGAAACAGTTATGTCTTCTGCAATCGTTGCTTGTCCCACTATCGTTGGTGACACACTTTACTATCTTGATTCCCTTAATCAGTATGAGCTTCGCCAGTTCAATCTTAAAACAGGTGAAGACAGTGCCTTTAATACAGGAATCTACGCAACAGCATTCAACATCTATGGCCACAGAATTTACTATCACAATCAGGCAGATTACTGCGTATACAGCATGAATTTTGACGGAAGCGACGTGGCAAAAATGACTGCTCCCAACTACGGACTTACAGCAATTTCTCACGACAAGTTCATGTCCATGGAATTTGCAGAAGACGGCACTCAGTATATTGCTGTATGTGACCTCGAAGGCAACAAAATTTTCGACATAACCTTCAAAGAACAGTATCACGAACTTTACTCTTTATACGAAGATGAATTCGGAACCGAAGAAGAAGCAACAGAGGATACAGAAACGACAGGGGAAGAATCTTCTGTAGAAACAACTGAAGAATCTTCTGAAGAAACCGCAGAGACCGAAGAATCAGAAGAATCCATAGAAACAATCGTTGACATGGAAGAATAATACAGTAAAAAAATAAACCGCCGTTTCGGCGGGTACTCTTAAAACAGTTAATCGGTACACTACATTAACCTACTGTACCGATTCTTGATTAAAATATAAGAGGAGGATAAAAGAAAATGTGGCTATTTGTTATTGGAATTGCATTTGTTGTATTTTGTATTATATTCACTCAGTGCGATGATGCTATAAAAGAACAGAATAGCAGAGCTTTTGCGAATGCGAAATACAGGGAAAAGTATGGCTGTTCTCTGGAAGAAATGCGCGAAAAAGTAAAAAACTCCTCCAATATAAAAACAATCGCAGATAAAATTAAAGAAATTCATCCATGTGCGTTTTGTGTTAACTGGGCAGGAGTTTACGCACTCTATGGTGATTTGAGCAACCTTTCCGGCCGCCACTGGACACGCAATTCCAGCCCCTTGTTCCTTTTTTCCCACCTTGGTATCTCAGAAATTCCAGACTTCTGCCTTGATGAGTTTATGGTTGCGTTGGAAAAAGCGTTGGAGCTGCCCGACTTAGGAAAGAAATCGTTTATTCCGTACGAACTTACATATTATGATGACGGGCGTTGTTTCTTGCGGAAAGACCTCCTTGAAGCACCAAAACCAAAACTCAAAGGCCAAGATTGGTAATTGCAAGATTGAAATTACTCCATCAAGAGTGCACTTCTATACATTGCATTCTGCCATGTAGTGCGAATAATGATAAAAGCCAAGTTGCATCGTGCAGCTTGGCTTAACTGTTTTATGAACTCCGCCAAACGAACGGTTTATTTTTTTAAAGATTTCTAAAATTACAAAGCCTGTGGAACGTCGAATAATTTGCATTGTGATAATCGTTTGCACCGTTTATGGATGTTCTTGAAAGATAGATAAGGTCATCTCCATCAAAAGCAAAGTCCACATACTGGAACCCCACTTTAGAAGGATCGTCGTGACGGTAATCAATTAGGTCGGCAACAATGGTCCAGTTATCAAGATCGCTTGATTGTAAAAGTGCCAGATAGTTTCTTGCCCTAAGCTCATTTTCGTCGTATATGATGCTGGCAAGAGTATAATAATTTCCACTTACTTCATCACGCTTTATAATGAACTTTGAACGGTTTCCGGGGAATTTAATTACTCTGTCAAATGAAACAGGTGCATCCGGATCATCTTCATTTACTTTATAACGCATAATGAGACCGTATTTAGGCTCTGACGTTTCCATAAGCTCATAGCGCATAATTTCAGCAAGCTTGCCATCCGGAGTTTCTACTATGCATCCCTCTAAAACTCCGCCGTTTACACCCTTTGCCACACCTTCCCATTCTTCACTGATGGGACATGGCTCGGATATTGACCAGTTTTCAGAAACAAGTAAGTCATCATCCACCTTACAGCTTATAATCATCGGAGAGTGACGGTATGGAAGGAATGACCAGGCACCCCAGTCACAGGTAAGATATATTCTTCCGTTATGAATAACTGTTGTCATAGGCGCCTTCTGAGTTCCCGCACCCGTCGGATCGGATGAGCCTCGGAGCAGCACTGTGGGAGTTTGCCATGTTTTTCCTCCGTCTGAAGATTTTCCGATGAGCAAATCACCGTATTCGGTGGAAGAGGCCATCATATAAACATCTCCGTTATGATAGAAAAGTTCTCCCCAATAGCAAGGCATAAGCTCTGAATAGTGATACCAGGTTTTCCCCTTGTCGTCGGAACGGAAAATGAGCGTCAAGTTCTGAGGCTGACCGGGAGCAAACAAATCCATCGATGCAAGATAGTAGCCTTCAGGATGAACAAGAAGCGAGGGCGAACATAAATAGCGTCCCGAAAAGCTATACGCTCTGTCCTCCGGATGAAGGTAATTAACTACTGTTCCTACGCTTTTCCCGCATCTTGCAAGGCGGATACGGCTCTTATTTTCTCCCGAAGTTACATAAAATTCATAGTCGGTTTCCGTTTTAAGTTTTTCAATATCAAAGTTCGTTTCGTCGGTCTCTCCCGCCTTTACAAACTCTTCTGTTCCTGATTCACGGTAATAGACAGAGTATGGAGCTTCTACTTCAAACCACTCAAAATGAATAGAGTTTTCATAGGGTACTACCCTTGAAACATAGGGGCATCCCGTTTCAAACAAAAAGGGTTTATAGGGAGAATAGCTCCAGGTATTTATTCCTTTCATAAATTGTCTCCTTAAAGTTTATCTATATATGTCTTGCAAAGTGCCCTCATCTGAGAAACGCAGTCCTTTACATAGTCCGTCATTTCACAATCCTTGCGATTTCTTGCCGTAAGGACTGTTTCAAGACCCTCAAGGCACATATGATACTTTGCGGTAAGAGGGTATGGTAATCCGTTTTCAGTAAAACCGCAGGTGCCGATTAAATTTTGGATTTCCTCTGCCTTCTCGGGGACTTTTCTATAGTTTTCGCAAAGCCAGGCATAAAGCTCGGGATGGAAGTTTGCCATTATTCCGCAATATCCTGCCCCTCCATCTTTAAGACTTTGAAGCAATGTCTGACAGTTTGCATTAAGTAAATTAAAGTGTGTACCCTTTATAATATCGAGACGTTCTTTTATCATTTTCGCATCACAGCAGGTATCCTTCATATAATAAAATCTGTCAGTTTCTATACACCACTTAAGAATTTTTGGGGTAACAAGTCTTTTGTAAGGATGAGGACATTCGTAAAGTCCTAGGTTTACATCTTCGGGAAGCATGGATAAAAGCCTTTCGGCATTTTTAATCCATACATCATCCCCCTCATTATTTAAATCCAGACGGTTAGTTATTAAAATAAGAGCATCTGTACCGGTTTCGATAACTTTATTAAGCTCATATGCCTGATCCTCAATAGAATCTGCCACATGCCCTGAGGAAACTATTGTAAAGGCTTTTCCGCTCTTTTTCTTAAGTTCCTGCGCTTTTGCATAAACTCTTCTGTTAAGCTCTGCTCTTTCTTCAACAGTAAGATAAAAAATTTCACTGGACTGACAAATTGCAAAAATTCCCGCACAGCCCTTTTCAAAATACCATTCCACATACCTTTCCGCCATATCATAGTCAACGCTGCCATCCGCTTTATACGGTGTTATCATTGTAGGATATGCTCCAAATCTGTATTCCATATAATCACTCCTTTATCTTATATCATCATAATACTACCAATTTTGATTTTTTCAATATAAAACAGGGACATTTTTTTATGAAACCGAGACATTAATTATTGACTTAGGATGAAATCTATTGTAAAATATTTTCAATGCTTTCCAAAGGAGAAGTTTTTATGCCTTTAAAAAACAGCACAAAGACTACCAGGCAACGGCTGAACAAGCTTTTTATCCCGGATATAACAGAGCCATATCATATAAAAGTACATTGGATACGTGCCGTTTTTCCGCCGGATGGTCTGGTCACTATAAGTAATGAACTGCATATCCATACCTTTTTTGAGCTTCATTTAATTACAGATGGAGAATTTCACTACCGCTCTGAAAATAACCGGTTGTATACCATCAGCAGAGGAAGTGGCTTGTTAATTCCTGCCGAAAAAAGTCATATGCTGGAGAAATACAGCGAAACAGCATGTAAAATTTCAGTGGCGTTCTCCCCTGATAAAGGTTCTTTTTTATATAAAAAGCTTAAGGAAAGCGGTATTTTTTCCTTTGCCGTTTCAGATTCTATGCTTTCTATACTTTCTTTCATAATTAATGAAGGCGAGATAAACAGCATTTCCTCACCATATCTTATAAGGAACAGGATATTTGAACTGATTTGTCTCATCCAACGCACTATGGGCATGGAAGAGGAAAACGGAAAACCGCATAATGAGACGGAGGACCGTCGCATCACTGCCGCAAAGCTTTTCATAAAAAGCAATAGTCAAAGACTGCTTACCTGCAACGAAGTCGCATCCTTCTGCGGCCTTAGCACCAAGCAGACAGAAAGACTTTTTTTCGCATCCACCGGACGCCATTTATCAGAATATATTAAAAGCATGCGTCTTTCAGAGGCTGAACGGTTGCTCTCGGAAACAAGAATGCCTATAAAAGAAGTCAGCGAAGCACTGGGCTTTTCCAATGTGTATAATTTCACTAATTTTTTCACTAAAAGGGCCGGAATCACACCCGGAGCCTACAGGAAATCTGATATGAGGAAGGAAAATTGATTATGTCAACATACCATATACTCTACAATCCAATGGCCGCCAGTGGCGAAGGAATGAAAAAAGCTGAATCCTTAAGACAAACATTAAGCGGAAATCTTGCTTTTCACGATATAACAACCCTTGACGTAAATGATTTTATTTCTTCAACTATGCCTGACGATAAAATTGTTGTTTCCGGCGGAGACGGAACAATAAGCCGATTTGTCAACGATATTTACGGAAATCCCCCTGAAAGAGAGTTGTTTTACCACGCTTCCGGCAGTGGCAACGATTTTGCCAAGGATATAAATCTTTCAAAAGCTTCCTTGACATCTCTTACCCCGTATCTTAAAAACCTTCCCACCGTATTTGTAAAGGGTAAAAAGCACAAATTCTTAAACGGAATAGGCTACGGCATTGACGGCTATTGCTGTGAAGTCGGCGAAAAACTCCGAGAGAAAGGGAAAAAAATAAACTATACCACAATTGCGATAAAAGGCCTTCTGTTCTTCTTTAAGCGTACAAATGCAACCATTACGGTGGACGGTGTAACAAAAAGCTATAAAAACGTATGGATGATACCCACAATGTTCGGCCGTTATTATGGCGGAGGTATGATGGCCTGCCCCCTGCAGTCCAGAGAAAATGAGTATGGTTCCTTATCCGTTATGGCCGTTCATTCAAAAAGCAAACTCAAATTGCTATATATCTTCCCTAAAATTTTCACAGGCAAACATATAAAATTCAAAAGCGTTATAGATACCCTGACTGGCCATGAAATAACCGTTTCTTTTGACAAACCCACCGCTCTTCAGATTGACGGTGAAGCCGTAACAGAGGTGCTTTCATATACGGTTAAATCAGCAAAAGTACTTAATGCAGAAAAATCGGAAGTGAAGGAGACGGTTTAATGTTTGGAAGAATCAATGCAAAGGAATACGGTTTTGCAGGAGACGGTATTACCAGAAACGACGCCGTAATGAAAAAGTATATTGAAAAAGACTATACCACTCCCATCTTTTTCCCGACAGGAATTTATGTATTCTCAGAAGGCTTCAATTTCCCCGACCAGTGCTATATTGAGCTTGAGGCCAATGCCGAGCTTAAGCTGGACAGCGACGAAATTCAGGAATATTTCATAACACTCCGCCGTGGCAGAACAGGCGGAGGCTATACCTTTAACTCCTTTATCAGAGGTGGCTTTATAAATGCCAATAACAAAGCAAAAAACGGCATCGGAGTTTATAAAACAAGACACTGCGTTTTCGAGAATTTTATCTTAAAGAATGTTCTTGAAAAGGGAATTGTCACAAGAACGGAGAAAATTCCGGACGGACACGCATTTTTCAGAAACATCCTGGTTGAAAACGATTTCGGATTAAAAGGAACCATCGGAGTTTTCGACAATTCCTTTGACACCCACTTCGAAGAGGTTGAAGTGGTAAACTTTGAAACCGGCTTTTACACCATATGCGGAAGATTCTGCCGTTGCTCTGCGTGGCTCCGCGACAATTCCATAATGGAAAATTCAACCTTTGCATTTATTGACGGCTATGACATCATATTTGAATCTCCTGCCGTTGATACTTACCGCTACGGCTTTAAGATTGACCGTCCCGGCTACAGCGTGGGAATTTCCAATATGCTCTGGATAACAAACGGCGGCGTTTACACAAAAGAGCTCAGGGATAAATTTGACGCCACAATTTTCAACGCCTCAAGCGACGAATGTATTTACAACGTATGCGGACTTAAGATAAATTACGAGGAAAACTTAAGCTTTTCCAACATTCCCCTTCCCTCCTCGTCTTTCCTTAATCTCCGCTATCCCAAAACCTTTGATCCGCACGGGGAATATAAGCACTTCAGAGATGATAACGAAAATTTGAAAAAGTAATTAAAAGGACTATGTGAGCCTAAGCTCACATAGTCCTTTTTCACAGTATCTGTTTTAATTCTTCCGCTATTTTTTTATGTATTTCTCCGTTTTCGCCTTTTGCTCTGCTTTCCTCATAACGGATAAGCCTAAGTGCATATTCAGAAAAATATTCACCTTTTTTATTTATTATAACCGGACCTGCCACCATTTCCAGAGGCGTGTATTCTGCCTTTCCCGGCACGGCCTTTATTATAGCATAAATTCTCCCCATATCGGAAACCAGGATTTCATCTTCTATCTTAAGTCCGAGACACATAAGCGTTTCCCGAAGCGTATCTGCCTTACTCATAGGCTGCAGAATAAAACACTTAATTTTTGATATATCGTCTTTTTCAAGAATATAGGAAATGACATCCCCGCCAAGTCCTGCTATTATAACGGTTTCCACCTTATCGTGGGCAAAGGAAAGTCCGTCGGAAAGCACGGGGATAACTTTATCCCCACATCCGAATCTTTCTATGTTTTCCTTCGCAGTAAGCAGCGGTGATTCATTTATATCGCAGGCGTAAATTTTTTCAGCCAGGCCTTCACGGGCAAGATAAATCGACAAAAGTCCATGATCTGCTCCGATATCCGCCGCCGTTTCCGACTTTGGAAACAGAGAGGCTATTGCTTTCATTCTTTCAGTAAAATGTATTTTCATAAAATCACCTATATAAAACGGGCAACCAAGGAGTTGCCCGTTTATATTTTTCTTTGGTTTGCAAATCGCTTGAACGCTTTTTGCAAACTCTCGCATAAAATTTCTTTGTTGAAATTTTACTCATCATGCGTTTCTTTTTTTCGCTCTGCTTTACGAAAAAATGCTGTTCGCATTTTTCTTTGGTTTGCAAATCGCTTGAACGCTTTTTGCAAACTCTCGCATAAAATTTCTTTGTTGAAAATTCACTCATCATGCGTTTCTTTTTTTCGCTCTGCTTTGCGAAAAAATGCTGTTCGCATTTTTCTTTGGTTTGCAAATCGCTTGAACGCTTTTTGCAAACTCTCGCATAAAATTTCTTTGTTGAAATTTTATGCTAAGAAATCCTTAAGTTTTCTGCTTCTGGATGGATGGCGTAACTTACGAAGAGCCTTTGCCTCTATCTGACGGATACGCTCTCTTGTTACGTTGAACACCTTTCCCACTTCTTCAAGTGTGCGGCTTCTTCCGTCATCAAGACCGAAACGGAGTCTTAAAACTCTTTCCTCTCTTGGTGTAAGAGTATCAAGCACGTCCACAAGCTGCTCTTTAAGAAGCATAAAGGAAGCTGCCTCACTGGGTGCGGGAGCATCCTCGTCGGGAATGAATTCGCCAAGACGTGTATCTTCCTCTTCGCCTATGGGCATTTCAAGGGATACAGGTTCCTGAGCTATCTTCATAATCTCACGTACCTTTTCGATGGACATATTCATTTCCTTTGCAATTTCTTCCGGAGTTGCATCTCTGCCGTATTCCTGAAGAAGCTGACGTGAAACTCTGATAAGCTTGTTGATTGTTTCAACCATATGCACAGGAACACGGATTGTTCTTGCCTGGTCTGCAATCGCTCTTGTTATGGACTGACGAATCCACCATGTGGAATAAGTAGAAAACTTATAACCTTTTGCGTAGTCAAACTTTTCAACTGCTTTTATAAGACCAAGGTTACCTTCCTGGATAAGGTCCAGGAACAAAAGTCCTCTTCCCACATATTTTTTAGCAATGCTTACAACAAGACGGAGGTTTGTTTCAATAAGCTTCTGCTTTGCTTCTTCGTCTCCCTCTGACATTTTTCTTGCAAGTTCGTATTCTTCATCTGCAGTTAAAAGCGGAACTTTACCTATTTCTTTTAAGTACATTCTTACATGATCATCCACATTTGTGCCGTCAGGAAGATTCATGTCTATTTCTTCTTCTACCTGAACAGGTTCAATCTGTTCAAGTTCCTTTTCAAGATCTCCGACTACTTCAATTCCTTCACGGTCGAGTGAGTCATAAACCTTTTCCATCTGCTCTTCTTCAAGCTCAAATTCAGCCAATGCATCGGCAATTTCTTTATATGATAAAAGCCCTTTCTTCTTTCCCTTTTCCACCAATTCCTTAATTGCGATTTTTCTCGCGGACATGATATTTTCGCTCATATCACATACCCTCTTTCCGTTTCTTTTCAGCCTTCTTTTTAATAAGTTCATTAAGCTTGGCTATGTTTTTTTCCTCAATATACTTTTTGCTCAGGATATTGAAACGCTCATCCTCAATTGTATTAAAGGCATCCTGTGCGGCCTTTAAGTTATCGCCGTAGTCATCATCTGAAAATACCGATGCTGCTTCACCCGAAAACTCGGACGGCAACATGGTTATTATAACAGATGCTTCCGGAACCCTTCCTTCAGAAAGGGTTCGGTAAATAACTTCCGCCAGGCTCTTAAGTGCTTCCGTTGAATACTCCTCTGCCTTCATTTCGTCTGAGTATTTCTCATATACCCTTTTATCTCTCGCCATGAGGCTTAAAAGTATCTTTTCTGCTTCATAGCCTTTACCCGAAAGAAATTCTCCCTCCGGAGCTTTTCTCTCAAGCACAGGACGGGCAAAAATTTTCTTTTCCTCCCGCTTCCTGTAGGATGCATCCTTCTTCATAATTTCCGCCTTTATGGAATCTTCTGAAATTCCCGTGTCGTCGGAAACCTTTTTGATGTATGCTTCCTGCTCAATGGGGTTTTTAATTTTAAGTAGCACCTCTGCCGCCGATTTAGTAAATTCCACCTTCTGTTCGACATCTTTTATGTCGTATTTTTCTTTCAATTTTGAAATTCTATAATCGGTGACAACCCTTGCATTCTTAATGACACCCTCGAAGGCTTCTTTTCCTTTGAGTTTTATATATTCATCCGGATCTTTACCCTCGGGCAGACTCAAGATCTTGACCTTTATATCCAGCGGCATAAATATTTCTATCGCCGCTTCTGTTGCCTTTTGGCCCGGGCCGTCTGAGTCGTAACAAAGATAAACCTCCGAAGAATATTTCTTAATAACTCTCGCCTGTTCACTTGTCAAAGCTGTTCCCATTGAAGCAACAGCTCCGGTGTATCCTGCCTGATGAAGACTTATTACGTCCATATACCCTTCGCAGAGAATTATTCTTTTATCAGGCGAGTTTTTTGCATAATTAAGAGCAAACAACTCTCTTCCTTTGAAAAACACAGGACTTTCGGGAGAGTTCATATACTTCGCTTTTTCATCGGGCGAAAGTGCTCTTCCTCCAAATCCTATTATATTTTTCCTTATATCTATTATCGGAACCATGAGACGGTTTCTGAACCGCTCAATATAGTTTCCACGCTCTGTTCTCATAATGAGTCCCAGATTAAGAAGTACATCTTTTCCGATACCGTTCTTTTCTGCAAAGCTTAAAAGTGCTCCTCCGTCCGGAGCATACCCCATTCCGAATCTGGCAACGGTATTATTTTCAAGCTTTCTTTTTAAAAGATACTCTCTTGCCCCGCTTCCGGCATCACTTGATAACATATCACGGTAAAACTTGGCAACTGCAAGATTTGCCTCATACATTTTCTTTTTCATATCGTGACGCTCTTTATCACGGGACACCTCGTTTGGCTCGGGTAATATTATCCCCGAATTGTCCGCAAGATATTTAAGGGCTTCCACGAAATCCAGATTTTCTGCCGCCATTACAAAATGGATGGCATTTCCTCCCACATTACATCCGAAGCAGTGATAAAGCTGCTTGTCCTCGGAAACATGGAATGAAGGTGACTTTTCCTTATGGAAGGGACAAAGTCCCATGTAACCACGGCCGGAACGCTTAAGATGTACATAACTTCCCACAAGGTTTACGATATCCGTGGCGGATAAAACTTCCTGTATAACCTCTTCAGGATAAAGTGCGGCCATAGTTCACCATCCTTTCAAAACGCTCAGCAAAAAGAGCATCCCATACTTTAATATTTCGACAATTTATCCGAAAATCCTTTTTATATTATTAAAATTATCTTTTATGCCATGACTCCGGAACAAAAAGTTCGTTGTACTTATATACGCAGAAAACGTCTGTCATTCCTGATATGTAATCGCATACGCTGATTTCAGGATTTTCCTTATCATAGCCGGGTTCATTTTTAAGAAGTTCATGGTTTTCCATGAAATATTCATAGAGTGCCTTTACAATTCCGAAAACTTTTTTCTCTTCCGTCTTCGCTTCAGAATCAAGGTATACATTGGCAAACATGAACTTTTCCAATTCCATCATCGCTCCATATACCTCTGTGCTTAAAATGATATCTTCCCCGCTCATTTTTATGCAATCTCTTACTATCGTATCAATTCTTTTCCCGTGAGAATGTCCCAAAGTCTTGGTGCATTCGGAAGGAAGTGCTTCTTCTGTCAAAATTCCCGCACGGCATGCATCATCAATATCATGGTTTATATATGCAACTTTATCTGCCAAGCGACACACTCTGCCCTCCAATGTTTCGGGATAGTTTTGCCCTACATGATTAAGTATCCCGTCCATTACCTCGTAAGTAAGATTTATACCGCATCCGCCCTCCAAATATTTAACTATGCGAAGGCTCTGCTCATTGTGACGGAATCCTTTTTTGGTGAGCTCTGCCAAAGCACGTTCGCCTGCATGTCCGAAAGGCGTATGCCCAAGGTCATGTCCCATAGCAATTGCCTCAGTCAGGTCTTCGTTGAGGCAAAGAGCACGGCTTATGCTTCTCGCAATCTGCCCAACCTCCAATGTATGAGTGAGTCTTGTTCTGTAATGGTCGCCCAATGGTGCTATAAAAACCTGAGTTTTATGCTTAAGGCGACGGAAAGCCTTGGTATATATTATCTTATCTCTGTCTCTTTGAAAATCTGTTCGCAAATCGCAGGGGGTAATCTCCCTCTCTCTGCCCTTTGATTTTTCAGATAATGCGGCATAGACAGATAAGGTTTCCCTTTCCCTTTTTTCAAGCATTTCTCTTACTGTCAATAGAATCACTCCTTAAAAATGATTATAAAAACATCAAAAGACCTATTGCTATACCTAAAACGCAGCCAACTATAACCTCAAGCACGGTATGTCCCAAAAGCTCCTTTAAATACACCGGAACTTCTCCGTGAAGCATTTCCTGCAAATCGTTTATAACCTTTGCCTGCTCACCTGCTGCTTTTCTTACACCGGATGCATCGTACATAACTATAAACGAAAGGACAAAGGCTATGGCAAAAAATGTTGAATCAAACCCCTCCACAATGCCCACTGACGTCGTCATAGCACCTACAAAGGCACTGTGAGAGCTTGGCATACCGCCTGAACCAACGATACGGCTGATATCCAATTTTCTTTCGGTAAGTAAAATGTACACTACTTTAAGCACCTGTGCTATTATCCATCCGAGTATTGCCGCAAGCAACACTTTATTACATATTATTTCTTCCCAAAATCTCATTTTCAAGTCCTTCTTTTCAAAAGATACATGGCAAATTCCTTTAAGAATTCGCCGTTTTCAAATTTTTCCAACGCCGATATGGCTTTTTTTGTTGTTGCTTCCAGCATTTCTTCCGTTTTTTCGATACCATATAAGGTAATGAATGTGGTTTTTTCGTTTTTGGCATCGCTTCCGATATTTTTCCCAAGTTCTTCTGCCGTCGAAGTTTCGTCCAGAATATCGTCCTTAAGCTGAAAAGCAAGGCCTAAATTTTCAGAATAGTCTGAAAGCAGATTTTCGTTCACGCCGGAAAGAGCACATCCCATTTCAGTTGCCGCTTTTATCAGTGCCCCTGTTTTCATGGCATGCATCTTCGTAAGTTCTTCTGCAGAGAGTTTTCTTTTCTCTCCTTCCAGATCCACAACTTGTCCGCCTATCATTCCAAGATAGCCTGATGCCTTTCCCATAAGCGAAACCGCTTTTAGTTTATTCTCCGTATCGAATGGAGCCCCTAATGCCGTTTCAAAAGCAAGATTTAAAAGTGCATCGCCTGCGAGTATTGCCATTGCTTCTCCATATACAACGTGGTTTGTAGGCTTACCTCGTCTTAAATCGTCATTGTCCATTGAAGGAAGGTCATCATGAATTAAAGAATATGTGTGAATCATTTCAAGTGCCGCAGCAAAAGGCAGAACCTTTTCCTCAGAAAGTCCGAAAACCTCGCATGTTGCCATCATCAACACAGGACGGATTCTCTTTCCTCCCGCAAGAAGACTGTAATTCATCGCTTCAGTAATTCTTTTCTGCAAGAGGCCTTCGCCTTTTATAACACTTTCAAGATAATTGTTGATTTTTTCCTGCTTAGCTGAAAGCTCTTTCAAAAAATCCATACAATCACGCTTCCTCTACGTCAAAGGGCACTTCTTTGACATTACCGTCAGAATCAGTTGTAATCTTTACTATTTTCTGCTGTGCCTCACTTAAAAGTTCGCTGCACTTTTTTGTAAGCTCCACTCCCTTTTCAAAAAGTGCCATAGAATCGGCAAGTGAAAGCTCCCCGCTTTCAAGTTTTTCAGTTATTTCAGAAAGTTCTTCCATCATCTTTTCAAAATCGTTCATTTTTAACCCTCGCTTTCAGAAGATAAAACTTCTTCAATACGTGCCTTTACACTTCCGTCGGACAATTTAATTCCGACTTTCATACCTTTATCAAGATCTTTAACGCTTTTTATAACGCTATCCTTATAATCTGTTACGATACCGTAGCCTCTGGCAAGAACGCCAAGCGGAGAAAGCGAATCAAGCTTTGCGGCATTTACTGCAAGTGCCTTCTCTTTTTTATTCAATATTGAACCTATGCTTTTTATCATATACTGATTTTTTGTATCAATAAGTATCATAAGATTATTAAGCTTGTCCGAAAATCTTTCTGCAGAAAGCATCTTTTTCGCATAATTAAGACGATCAGTCCTTTGTCTCAGCGACTGAATCAGAGCATTTTTCATACGCTCTTTTCCTACAGAAAGTCTTTCATAGAGTTCCTCAGACGAAGGAACCGCAAGCTCCGCCGCAGCCGAGGGCGTAGGAGCACGCATATCCGCCACAAAGTCTGCTATGGTAAAGTCTATTTCATGTCCCACTGCAGAAATTATCGGAATTTCACTTTTAAAAATCGCACGGGCTGTTATTTCCTCATTAAATGCCCATAAATCCTCAATGGAGCCGCCGCCTCTGCCTGCAATTATAACGTCAACACTTTTCGTTTCGTTAAAATATTCTATTCCTCTGCAAACATTTTCGGCCGCACCCTCTCCCTGAACCTTGGAGGGATATAAAATTATATCTGCATAGCGAAAGCGTCTTTTTATTACGTTTATAATATCTCTTACTGCAGCACCTGTATCGCTTGTTATAACGCCGACTCTTTTGGGATACGTAGGAATAGGCTTCTTAAATTCTTCGTCAAACAAGCCTTCTGTCCTCAGCTTTTCCTTAAGCTGATTGAATGCCGCATAAAGCTCTCCGAGACCATCTAAAACTAGTTCCTCTATGTATAGCTGATAGCTTCCGCCGGGTTCATAAACCGTAACACGCCCACGAGCCAGAACCTTCATTCCATCTTCAGGACGAAAGGTAAGGTTTTGATTTGCTCCTCGGAACATACAAGCCTTAAGCACGCTCTTTTCATCCTTTAAGGTCAGATACATATGGCCTGACGGGAGATTTACCTTGAAGTTGGATATTTCGCCCTGTATCCATATATCTTTAAGTCCTGCTCTGGAATCCAACAGTTTTTTCATATTGGAATTAAGCTCGGATACCGTCATTTTAAGCTGATCCATTAGCTTTCCAGTTCCTTTCGGATATATTCTCCAAGAATTCCGTTTACGAATTTTCCTTCTTCATCTCCGGCATATTTCTTTACAATTTCCACAGTTTCCGATGCACTTACCTTTATCGGAATATCTTCCATATAAAGAATTTCATATATGCAAAGTCTCAGTGCCGCAAGACAAACTCTGTTTATTCTGTCTATTGTCCAGTTCTTAAGATACTTTTTGATGATTTCATCAAGAAGTTCCTCGTTCTCGGAAACTCCCGGGCAAACCTTTTCTATATAAGCCTTATCTTCTTCATTTGCTTCCTTGCCTGACCATATTTCAGAATCCTTTGCTTCCTCATAATAACCATCGGGAATTCTCTCGTCTCCCTTTGTTATCATTGCAAAAATCATTTTGAAAGCGTTTTCTCTTGAAGTTTTTCTGCTCATCTTTATCCCCTTCTCTCAAGTTATTTTATCAGTTTCATTATATCGGACCAGGTTATAACAACCGCAAGAAGCATTAAAAGGATAAATCCTGTCGCATGAACAGCTGCTTCAAATTTTTGCGGAACCTTTTTTCTTATCACCATTTCGACAAAGGTAAATAAAACTCTTCCGCCGTCCAGTGCCGGAAGCGGCAAAAGATTCATCACTCCGAGATTTGCTCCGATCAATGCCATGAGATTCAATATATTAAGGAGCAATATATAATATCGCTCACCCTTGTTTTCAATTTCCATAGTGGCATCCACCACATCGTCAACCACCGTCGCTATTCCGACTGGGCCGGACACACTTTCAAGCCCTATTGTTCCTGTTATCATCTGCTTAATTGTCCAGAATACGCTTTTAACGCTGAATGCAGTTTCGTAAAAACCGTTTCTCAGCGCCATAAGTGGTGTATTTTCCTTTACTGCCGGAGAAAAGCCGAATTTATAACCCGTTTCAGTTGCATAAGGAGTCAGCGTAAATGTCATCTTTTCTCCATTACGAAGTACGGTAATATCCACCGCTTCTCCTTTGTTTTCCATCATTTTAAGTTGAATGTCAGAGTATATGTTTATCCCCGTATTATCCATTTTTATAATTTCGTCGCCAACGGATAAAACCGAAGCAGGAACATCGTCATTCAGAATTGCTCCAACCTCTGTGGAATATACATATTTCTGAGAAAAGCATATAATCATGAAAAGGACAAGGGCAAGAAGAATGTTCATCGCCGCTCCGGCTACCAAAATTACAAGCCTTTTCCATGGTTTTAATGCAGAAAAGGACCTTTCTTCCTCCACTTCCTCGTTTTCTCCCCTCATAGCACAGTAGCCGCCGATGGGGAAAAGCCTTAATGAATAAAGAGTTTCCTTTCCTTGTTTTTTAAGTATTGCCGGCCCCATGCCGAGGGCAAACTCCTCAACATATACGCCGAAGCTTTTTGCCGCAATGAAATGACCGAACTCATGTATAAAAATCATTACGCCAAGAATTAAAACTGTCCAGATAATGTTCATAAAAAGATCCTTTCAAATCACAGGTTAAATTTTGTTTTAACAAACTCCCTTGCCTCTCTGTCTGCATCAAAGATGTCAGCCAGTGTGGGATTTTCCTTTATCTTATGATTTTCCATTGCTCCTTCTACCATATCAGCTATGTCAAGAAAACGGCATTTTTCCATTAAAAATGCAGAAACCGCTTCTTCGTTAGCACCGTTTAAGATTGTGGGCATAGTTCCGCCCAGTTCTGATGATTTAAATGCAAGGGCCAGCATGCGGAAAGTGTCGGTATCCGGTTTTTCAAATGTCAAATTTCCTTTTGCGAAAATATCAAGCTCGCTTCCGGAAATTTCGCTCCTCTCCGGGTAGTTTAGTGCCACGCTGATGGGAGTTCTCATATCCGCAGAGCCAAGCTGTGCTATTACGGCACCGTCAACAAATTCCACCATGGAATGAACTATACTCTGGCGGTGTACAACAACTTCTATTTTATCAGCCGGAACACCGAAAAGGTGTGTTGCTTCAATAACTTCAAGTCCTTTATTGGCTAAGCTTGCACTGTCTATGGTAATCTTTGCACCCATTGACCATGTCGGATGCTTTAAGGCATCTTTCGCTGTTACATTTTCAAGTTCTTCTTTCTTTTTCCCGAAAAAAGGGCCGCCTGATGCTGTCAAGTATATTCTCTTAAGAGTGTTTCTTCCGTCAAGACACTGAAAAATGGCACTGTGTTCAGAGTCCACAGGAAGAATCTTCACATTTTTTTCCTTCGCCCTTGCCATTACAATATCTCCTGCGGTAACAAGTGTTTCCTTATTTGCAAGAGCTATGTCCTTACCTGACTCAATTGCCGCCAAAACAGGCTTTAATCCTGCAATTCCCACAATTGCTCCCACCGTAATATCGGCATCTTCCACCGAAGCTGCGGCACATAATCCGTCTTCACCGGAAAGGACTTTTATGTTTGTATCCGCAAGTCTTACCTTTAAGTCTTTTGCCGCCGTTTCAGATGCAACAGCAACAATTTGGGGGTTAAATTCCCTTGCCTGCTCCTCCAAGAGAGCAACATTGCTTCTTGCCGCAAGAGCAGAAACAGAAAAGCTTTCGCGGTCTCTTCTTATGATGTCAAGGGTTTGTGTTCCGACAGAGCCGGTGGAACCCAGAACGCTTACTTTCTTCAAGGCAAAGCCCTCCTTTTAAGCAAATACAGGAAAATAGTGAACAAAATAGTATACAACGGGAGATGCAAAAATTATGCTGTCAAGTCTGTCAAGAATTCCACCGTGGCCGGGAATTAAGTTGCCGTAGTCTTTAATTCCGGCTTCTCTCTTTATGGCAGAAAGGGACAAGTCTCCTATCTGAGAAAAGATTGATGTTAAAAATCCCAGCATAGCAAGATGCAAGTAGTTTGCCGTTATATCTTTGTTTATAAGAGTAACGATAAAGCCGTATATCATCATCATTAAAACAGAACCGATTAAGCCGGAAACAGAACCTTCCACCGTTTTCTTGGGACTGATTTTCGGAGCCAGCTTTCTCTTTCCGAAAAGCTTTCCGCCGAAAAGGGCAAAAGTATCCGTGAAACAGGCACCCACGAGTATTGCCCAGATAAGATATGCACCGAGCTCTTTTTCTGTCCTTATTTTTACCGCATATGACAGGAAGTAAACCAAAAGACAGCTTATTAAAAGAGCAGAAAACATATCCCTTACTTTAACATTTTCGTTAAAAATAAGCATAAGTACAAAACCGAGCAGAATATATGCTGTAAGAATAAGCGACAGCAAATCAAGCCCTGTTTTATCGATAATTACTCCGGACTTTACAATAAATACTATCGGAACCGACAGCATTATATACATAAGCACCGGTAGCTTTTCCTTTATGTTGAATCCGTATGCCGCACATATTTCATATACGGACATACACGCAACTAATGCAGCCGCAATTACAAGCACAGTTTTTCCTGCCAGCAGCAAAAGTACCACCGCAGGGACCATAATTGTTGCGGCAATAATTCTTTGTTTCATAATTATACTCCACCAAAGCGTCTGTTACGCTTCTGATAATCATAAATCGCCTTTATTAAATCATCACCGGTAAAATCAGGCCACAGAATGTCGGAAAACCAGAATTCCGAATATGCACTTCCCCAAAGAAGGAAATTGCTTAAGCGGTATTCTCCGCTGGGCCTTATGATAAGATCGGGATCTCCCGCTTCAGGGTTATACATAAGGGATGAAAGAAGTGCTTCGTCAATGTCCGAAGAATCTATCTTTCCTTCCTTAACCATTTCGGCGGCCTTACGTGCCGCTGAAACTATTTCAAGCCTTCCGCCGTAGTTTAATGCTATCTGCACAAGCATTGATTTTCCGTCTTTTGTCTTTTCCTCGATGTTTTCTATGCCTTTTCTTATGCTTTCGGGAAGGGAGGCCATATCCCCTATTATCTTAACACGGGTATCCTTACCGGCAAGCTTTTTAAGACCGTTTTCAAGATAGTCATTTAATAAAACCATCAAAGCATCCACTTCTTCTTTTGGGCGGTTCCAATTTTCAGTTGAAAAAGCGTAAACCGTAACCACCTTTATTCCGAAGTTTCCCGCAAAGTCAATTATCTCATCGAACTTTTTTGCACCGGCACTATGACCGAAAGAGCGGGGCATGCCCCGCTTTTTCGCCCAACGGCCGTTGCCGTCCATTATAATTCCTATGTGGGAGGGAAGATGCTCCATATCGATTAAAGACCTTAAGTCTTTCTTCTTCCGGCCGAACATTTTATATAGCCATAATTGCCTTTTCTTTGTTTGCGGCAATTGTTTCGATTTCCTTTATAGCGTCGTCTGTAACCTTCTGAACGTCCTTTTCAACGTTCTTCATATCGTCCTCTGTAAGTGTTCCTTCCTTCTTCTGCTTTTTAAACACTTCAAGAATATCACGACGGATATTTCTCACATTAACCTTTGCATCCTCTGTCTTTTTATTAAGAGTCTTAACAAGGTCTTTTCTGGATTCCTCTGTAAGAGAGGGGAATACAAGACGGATAACCTTACCGTCGTTCTGAGGATTGATTCCAAGTTCTGACTTCTGGATTGCTTTTTCGATTTCCTTTAAGGTTGTAGCATCCCAGGGCTGAATTGTAAGGGTGTGAGCATCTGTTGCAGAAACTGTTGCCATCTGATTGATGGGTGTATCTGTTCCGTAGTAGCTTACCATAATTCTATCAAGTACGCTGGGAGAAGCCTTACCAACTCTGATTGTTGCCAAATCCTCTTCAAAATACTTTATGCTCTTTTCAATTTTTGTTTTCATTTCGTTCATTGCCATTTTTATATTCCTCCTTATTATTTATGTACTAATGTACCAATTTCTTCTTCCATTATTGCTCTTCTGATGTTTTCGGGATCAGCTAAACCAAACACTCTTATGGGCATTTCGTTATCCATGCAAAGTGTTGTTGCTGTTGAATCCATTACGCCAAGGCCGCGGTCCAGAACTTCCATATAGGTAAGGTCTGTAAATTTCTTGGCATCGGGATTTTTCGCAGGGTCGGAATCGTAAACCGCATCAACCTTCTTTGCAAGTAAGATGATGTCCGCATCAATTTCAACCGCACGGAGTGCTGCCGCAGTATCTGTTGAGAAGAAGGGGTTTCCTGTTCCGCATCCGAAGATAACAACTCTTCCCTTTTCTAAGTGTCTTACGGCTCTTCCTCTTATATAGCTTTCCGCAATTTTGTTCATTTCAATCGCGGTCTGCACTCTTGTGGGAATTCCGTGTCTTTCAAAGGAATCCTGAAGTGCAAGGGCGTTTATAACGGTTGCAAGCATTCCCATGTGGTCTGCTCTTGTTCTGTCCATCTTTTCGCCACTTCTTCCTCTCCAGAAGTTACCGCCGCCTACAACGATTGCAATTTCAACGCCTTTTTTAACACAGTCGGCAATGACATTCCCGATTTCGCCAACGATTTCCTCGTTGATGCCAGTACCCTTGTCTCCTGCCAGAGCCTCGCCGCTTATCTTAAGTAAAACTCTTTTATACATCAAAGACAGTCCTTTCATTTATATTTATACTTTATTAAATAAATTCGACGTAAAACACAAAAATCCTTTATTATAATGTAAGAAAAAGATAACCTCAAACGTTCTTGCTCCTGCAGTGTTAATCTTTATTGCAATTAGCCTCTGAGGCGAAATCCTTCTTGACTTTTCTCGCTTTTTTGTCATAATATAACTTGTAAGTAAAATGTGCGTTTAACTTATAAAAAACTTGAAAAAAAGAAAGGAACAGATTATAATGGAAAGTAAAGAATTTAAGGAGCTTAAATCTCCCGGTTATGTAATTTATATTAATTCGGGAGATGCTGATTCTGTATTGGAGCTGCAAAAACAATTAAACAAGTGGGGCTACACCGACGGACACGGAAGAAAGCTTGCCGAGGACGGCGATTACGGCATAAATACATATAACGCCGTAATAAAATATCAGCGTGACCACGGCTTATACGAGGACGGGAAAGTCGGGGACAAAACCTGGGAGTCAATGTACCAGACAATAAAAGACGAAGAATTAAACTCCGCTGCAGAGTCCGGAAACACTCACGCTTATTATGCCGAATCCGAGCTTAACATTGGCGGAATGGATAAATCTACATACCCTAAAACAAGCAGCAAAAAGAAAACCGATGGCTTCAATATCGGAAAAGCCTTCGGTGCCTTCAGGGATTATACTAAAATGTATGAAGATTTAAATGATAAGGTAGAATCTGACGGCGAGGTGCAGAATGCCCAGGAGCAAGAAGCCGAATCTGCAGATAATAATGCTCTTTTAGAGCCGGCTGTTAAAATGCCCACCGAGGAAGAGGCGGAAGAAATGGGAGATATGGCAGCCCAAACATTAGGTTATTATGATTAAAGTTTTGCAAATACACTACTCCTAATGATGTAACTATTTATGGGGAGGGCTCTTCTATGTTGAAGATTTTAGGCATCCACTTTATTGGTGGAATACTGGCTGTGACTACAAGAGAAATTGCTGTGTTAATTCCCGAAAACATAAAATTGGAATTACATATTGTAACAAGTATTATTATGGCAATATATTTTATATGGGCAGGATACTTCTTAAGAAACGAAAGCCTTCATAAGACCATCGTGCTGTTGCAAATATTTGTATATTCAGGACATTTTCTGTTTTTTCTCGGTGAATCAGCATATAGATTTTTACGTGTTGCCACCGGCGGAAGCGTTGTATGGAATCGTATTCACGAGCAGGTTTTAACACTTGAAAAACTCTCATACACGCTAACATATTTCCTGACTTTTTTCATTTTCCCTGTGCTTATTATTGCAGGCAGAACTATAGCGGGTAAGCCTCTTAAAATTAACATAAAAAAAGATGTGGGCAATACCCTTAAAATTCTCCTCTGCACTTTTACGGCAAGCACTGTTTATCCTGTTTCCTCTTTCTTTATGGACCGGTTTGATGAATCGGGCGATATTATTACAGCATACATTTCACTGTTTGCCGTAATCGCAATATTGTTCGTTGGCGGAATTGCCTTAAGAAAGATTGAATGGTCAAAAATCTGTTTTATAATGTTCATCTCTTCCCTCGTCGGCATCACATTTACAATGTACATAACAAAAAGCCTTGCCAATGCACTTTCCGGCGGAGGAATGGTGATAAATTTATTTTTTGAAACAGTTATCGGCATAGAAACCAACTATACCGAAATGCCTTTACTTCCGCTGATTTTTGTTCTTGCCGGACACTTTACAGGCAACCGTATCTTAGCTAACACCGCTTTTGAAAAAAGATCACCCGGAAAACTCAAGCATATATCTCAGGCAGTATTAATGCAGCTTGCAGGAGGTTTAATTGTTTTCTATATGAGAGAGTTGGCTCTAATGATAACCTCCGAAAGCATAAGAATGGCAGCCTTTATCGTTATCAGTCTTTTTATGCTCCTTTATTATGTATGGATTGGTCATTTTTTCAAAGGAAAATCCTTTTATTCGGCTTGTTCTGTAATCCTGATAATGACATTTATCGGATTTTCAACTGAAATATTTACAACCGAAATATACCGATATTCAACCTGCCTTACCGGCAGCGGTTCTATATGGATTGGCGTTTTGAACAGATTGTTCTCGGGCATAAGATATCATTATCATATCGTAATTTCATTGATGATTTTATGTATGGCTTTCGGCTATATAATTAGCAACAAGAGAAATAAAGATGCAAAAGAAGGCCGGTAAAAACCACACCCCGAAGCAAAAGCTTCGGGGTGTTTAATTTTATTCATCCATCAGGCTCGCAAGATACTTTGCGGTTTCTGCTTCAAACTTCAAAAACATTTCGGAAAGATGGAGAGGCATTTTAGAAAAGCCCGTTGCACCCGACTCTAAAGATAAAACGCCTTTGTAGCCGATTTCCTTAAGTGCATCCATAAATTCATACCACACACACGAACAAAGGAAGGGCACCTGATGGGTGTCGTCCCACGCCCCTCGGTTGTCGTGAACGTGAAGGCAGAAAAGCTTTTCATTTGCCACCTTCACAGCCTCGGGAAGATTAAGCTTCATTGATAAAACGTGTCCCGTATCAAGGCAGATTCCCACGTTAGGCATATTAATTTCATCAACAAGCTTTCTTAAGTTTTCCGTTCTTGCAAGGGAGATATTTCGAAATGGCAGGTTTTCTATTGCCACATTTATTCCGCACTCCTTTGCATAAAGACCAACTTCGGTAAATACCTTTACGTTCATGCTAAAGGCAAAAGCTTCATCCGTTTCCGTGCCCCAGCCCTCGGGCATTACGGGGTGATAAACAACGGTATCTGCCCCAAGTAAGCTTGCCCCGTCTATGCACTTTTTCATATGCATAACATTTTTCGGGCGGTCTTCTTCAATTTCGTCGTGTACGGGCCAGGGGCCGTGCACCTGATTTATATGTATTTCCGCTTTTTCCGCAAGGTGTCTTTCTTCCGTGAGAAATTCCTTAAATTCTTCATCGGAGGCTTCGGCGATTAAAAAGCTTTTATAGTATGCAAGTTGCTGAAAGTCGGATGCACCATAACCTAAAGCCTTCATTTTCTCATAGTCGGTGTGCCGTCTTTTTCCGTCTTCCCTTTCTTTTTCAAGAAATTCGCTGTTTGTTTTTCCGATTATCATGAATTTTCCTCCTTTTGTCTTCATTTTAGCATAAGTGATGCCTTAACACAAGCATTTTTACATAAAAACTTTCTTGATTTGTCGTCGCTATACTGGTAAAATATATGGTATAAATGATATGGTGCTACCTGCTCCATCCCCTATTTATTTAATTGCAGATGCACGATAGATGGATTAAGGAGGAATTTTAATGTACGATGCTACAAAAGACCCCAATGCTTTCAAGCCTATAACCGAAAATCCTATTATTCTGGATTTTACAGGATGTAAACATTGGCACGAAATTCACTTAATCTTAAAAACAAAATTCGGTTTGCCCGATTATTACGGAAAAAACTGGGATGCTCTATGGGATTGTTTAAGGGACTTATGGATAAATGATGGATATACAAAAGTAAACATATACGGCTTTATGTCCCTTCCGGAGGATTTAAGAGAATATTGCAAAGCCATGCTTGAAATTTTTGAAGATGTTCACGAAGAAACACCAAATGTGGTTTTCGAGCTTATTTCTTAAGACATAAAAAGCGGATGCATCTGCATCCGCTTTTCCTTATTTATCTGGCAAAGTTGACAAAAAAGGTACGTCCCCTTTTGTCCTTCTCGTCCCCTTTTGTCCTTCTTCTTTTGTCTGTGCGCTAAATTGTTGAAAATGCCAGCAAGGAAATCAAATCATTATAGTATATCCAGTAAAACATATTAATTTTGATTGATTCAGTCACTTCATCCAAAACTTTTTGCCTATCGTTATCACCTATGTTAATTATAACTTGTCCAAAACACTTACTTTTCTCTTCCGGTTTATATTCATAATAAGAATAGAAATCCATACCGTTCTTGAAATAAACAACATCATATTTAGGAATATCAAGCCAATAATCCTCTATAAAAAGCATTTTTGATGTACTGTTTTTTATTTCGAACCTATAAGCAATAATTAAAAATTTTTCTGGTTCTTCTAAAATCTTTTGCGTCTTGCTGTTTTTGGGCAACGAGTAACCATAGTAATTCTCATAATCTTGCAGCAATATTTCTTCACAAGATACACTTATTCTTTTCAATGGATACAACCAAGCTGTAGATATAATTGTCAAACAGACAATCAAAACAAAAATAATCAAACCTAAAACTATTTTTTTATATTTCATTTTGCATCATCCTTAAGTTTTACTACTATAAGTGAATCATCCTTTAATATATCATCATTTACCGGGGCATTTATTCTATCTTTAGAATGGGCAGAATATAGTATTGTCCCATCTTCTGCAAAGCTCACATTATAAATCTATCAAGGTTTCCAAGTGGCACCTGTTAAGACACGAAAACCGTCCTCTGTCTTTTTAAGTTGACAAAAAAGGTACGTCCCCTTTTGTCTTCGTTACTTTTGTCTTCTTTTATACCCTTTGTCTATTTGTCTTCGCCTATAATCCAGTTTCTTTCCCATAAAACGAAATTAAACCTGGTTCCATAGTAAATTTCATCCAAAAGAGCAACTAACAAAGCAATCAGTTGTTTGTCCATTTCATAACATTCTACAGTATATGTATATCCTCCCATAACAGACAAGTTTGATCTTTGAGCATTTAATATCAGCTTATCATTCTTTTTTAATGAAAATTTATTTCCGCTATGAAAACAAGGTTTGTACTCCTCTTCTCCTATCAATATATTTTTCTTATTTTTACAAAAGCCTGCCAAAGATTTCCCAATTTCAGTATCATTCTGAAAAATCCTGTATACAGGATAGGAGCGCAACGGATATATAGGCACAATCATCCCCAAGGGAGCCAGAATACATTTTAATAATTTATTTGTCTGTTTGCAACTATATGATATTGTTTGATTATTATCTGTGACCTTAAATTTCTTACACAGCATTCCAAATGTATAATTGCTTTTTATCGTGTATTCTTCGCTTCCGACAGTATACACGATACCCTTTACTCCCAATTTCTTTTCTATGACAAACATCATAATACTTTTCTCCTGTAATCCGGTTTTTCCGTTAGTAACAAAAGTGGACAAAATAAGTGCATCCCCAAGTGATCTTCTTATTCAGCCAATCCTATGTCAATCACTTTTCCATCCCTTTTTCGAAATTCCACATATATTACGCCACCACTCGTAACCCACATGGTTCCTTCCTCTGTACAGCCTGTAGTCTGCACTACATTACGAACTCTCCATGTTTTACCAAGGTCTTCTGCGTCATAGGTAAATCCATAATTAAAGGAGTCAGGAAAACGTTCTTCCAATAAGGCCATTCCAATTTTCAGTGCTGTTTCTTTGCTATCTATAACATTATATTCTTCTCCATTTTTACTTACTGTAAAAATAACAGCTGCAGCAACCACAAATATACTCACTATACATATAATCAACCATCTTTTTTTCATACAAGCACCTCACTTTCCGCTTTATCAGAAAAAATCACCTTAATTCTTTCTTCAGTACCATTTTAACAAAAAGTTATGTCCCCTTTTGTCACTTCATCCCCGTGTACCATTCAGTAACCATTCCTGTCGCTGATGATACAGTCACAATAGTAGGACCTCCTATTGTAGGAGACTCAGTTTCCTGTGTTGTACACCAGAGCTTTTCTTTTGAATCATAATAAACAATTATCTTATCAATACTATCGTCATTCGGCTGCAACAACCAATAATAATGCCGTTCCACCAGTCTCGCCACTTGTTTAGGCGTTTTAGCTATTTCTCCAACATATTCATCCCATATACCACCATATGTATGACAAACTTCTAAGAATTCAGAAGAATCGAATTCTCCTCTTATGTATTCATATCTAAGGCCGGGAATAAGTTCATCTGTTACCCAATTCTTATAGTACCATATGCCGCTCCCAAAAGCCAACACCATAACAATAGCTACAATTGTAATAAGCTTAAAATGTTTTTTCATAAATATCCCTCCTATAATTTCGATACTATTTAAGAGCCTACTTTTTCCGGTATCTTTTTATGTTCTGCATCACCTAGTTGCTATAGAACGAAGAAATCTCCCTTGTTTCAAATAAACCTCCGAAACATCATAAAGTTTATCATCTATAATTTCGATTTCAATGTTTTCATTTATTTTTGTGCTTATATCATCTGCGCAAAGCATAATATATAGCTTGTTATTTCGCACCACATATTTGTACCCGGTATAATCACCATACGTACTATTGCCTATAACATAGCCTGAAAATAAAAGCTTATTATCAACAAGTTCCACGTTATTTATGTGCATTACTCTCGGACTCATAATATATTTATATTCATTATAGGTTTTAATTTTAATAAAGTTTATACATACAATCACAATCAAAATTGCAGAAATGAACATCAATAATAATTTTCGTTTCATAAATATCTCCTTCCGTTAACTTCATTTTAGCATAAGTGATGCCTTAATACAAGCATTTTCACATAAAAACACCCCGAAGCTTTTGCTTCGGGGTGTTAAATCAATTAACCAAAAATTGTCTTTCCTGCGCTCTCTAAGTCGTTACAAGCTTCAACAACACGGGAAGCCATACCCTCTTCGCCCTTCTTTAAGTAAGAACGGGGATCGTACATCTTCTTGTTACCAACTTCGCCTTCAATCTTAAGCATACCATCGTAGTTTTTGAACATATGGTCAACTACGGGCTTGGAGAAAGCGTACTGTGTATCTGTGTCGATGTTCATCTTGATTACGCCATAGCCAAGAGTTTCCTTGATTTCTTCCTTGGAAGAACCGGATCCGCCGTGGAATACTAAGAAGAATCCCTTATCAGCGCCGTATTTAGCCTTTAATGCATCCTGTCCGTTTTTAAGGATGGAGGGATTAAGCTTTACGTTACCGGGCTTATATACGCCGTGAACGTTACCGAAGGTTGCTGCAACGGTGTATGTTCCCTTAATATCCTTAAGAGCATCATAAACCTTTAACATATCTTCGGGAGTTGTGTATAACTTATCGTTAGATACGCCTTCGTTGTTCTGACCGTCTTCTTCGCCGCCTACAACGCCGGTTTCAACTTCCAAAACGATGTCGTTTGCTGCACAGCGAGCGAAAAGCTCCTTTGCAACAGCGATGTTTTCATCAAGAGTAATGTCGCTTCCGTCGAACATATGGCTGTTGAAAAGATTGGGACGGCCTTCTGCTCTTCTTCTTTCGGTTTCAGCAATCAAGGGAAGCATAAAGGATTCAAGCTTGCCCTTTGTGCAGTGGTCTGTGTGAAGTGCAACATATACGTTGTACTTTTCAGCCATTAATCTAACGTGGTCGGCAAGGCTTATTGCACCAAGTACCTTATCCTTTACGTTAAGACCGGATGCAAACTCAGCTCCGCCAACGGAAACCTGCACGATACCGTCAGACTTAGCGTCAGCAAGACCCTTAAGTACTGCGTTTGCAGTTTCCATAGAGGAAACGTTTACAGCGGGATATGCATAGTGATTGTCATATGCCGCTTTCATCATATTCAAATACTGTTCATAATTTACTACAGGCATGGTAAAACCTCCAAATAAAAAATTTCGATTAATTATAACACAATTTCTAAATTATGTCAATTATTTAACCATATTATTCTTTCATATCTTTTCCCGTTTTCGCATAAAATAACCTCAGAAACTGTGTAAAAGGAGTCTTTTTATGTGGAAAAAGTATAAACCCTATATAATATCATGTGCTATTGCCTTAGCTGTTGGCGGACTTTCTGCCCTTTTAACCAAAGGAAATATGGACCTTGCCAAGGATACCGTAATGCCGCCATTATCGCCGCCTGCCTTTTTATTCCCCATAGTCTGGAGCATTTTATACATCCTTATGGGAATTGCCTCAGCAATAGTTTATTTAAGAAGGACGGCTCTGCCCAATGAAGCAAGGTGCGCGCTCACGGTTTATGCCGCATCGCTTGTCTTCAACTTTTTCTGGAGCATAATCTTTTTTAACCTCCGTGCCTTTTTGGCATCCTTTATCTGGCTGATCATTTTGTGGGTTTTAATTATCCTCTGCATAAAAAAGTTTTATCCCTTTTCAAAAACGGCGTCCTACCTTATGGTTCCCTATCTTTTGTGGGTAACTTTTGCAGGCTATCTTAACCTTATGATTTATATCTTAAACAGATAATTTTCTTTAAGTTTTCCTCTGCCTTTTTTGCATCTGCCCTGCCCTTTGTTTCCTTCATTATTTTTCCGATAAGCGGAGCTATTGCCTTTTCCTTTCCTGATAAAAAGTCGGAAATTGCCTTTTCGTTTCCGATTATTACATTTTCTGTTATTTTTATAAGCTCATCGTAGGAAATGGGTGCAAAATCTTCTTCATTGAAAAGCTCTGTAAAAGGCTTTCTTTCCTCAAACATTTTATCGAAAATTTTCTTATCGAATCGCTTTTCGATTTTCCCCTTTGCCATAAGTGAAAGGACATATAAAACATCGGATGCTGTAGGTAGAATTTCGCCGTTTTCCCTTGTTTCCTCATCCATAAACTTAAAGGCGGACGAAAGGATAATTTTCGATAAATGAACGGCATCGCCATAGCCCGATAAAAGGCTGTCAAAATATATGGAAAGCGATTTGTATTTTGATATTGTAAAGGCATCCTCCATCGATATGCCAAGTGATGCATAGTGCATTTTCTTCTCCCTCGGAAGAGGGGGAAGATTTTCTTTTAAGGCGGAAATTTCTCTATCCGATATGTAAACCGAGGGAATGTCAGGCTCCGCAAAATAGCGGTAGTCCGATGCACTTTCCTTTCCGCGCATAGCTTCGGTAACTCCCGTTTCACTATTAAAGCGGCGGGTTTCCCTTACTATTTCTTTTCCTTCTTCAAGCATTGATGCAAGCCTTTTTGCCTCATAATCAATTGCCTTTTTTATAAAGGAAAAGGAGTTTACGTTTTTAATTTCAACCCTCTCGCTTATCTTTCCTGTCACTTTATCTTTAAGGGATATATTTACGTCACAGCGAAGGGAGCCTTCCTGCATTTTACAGTCGGAAATTCCAAGGCGTTTCATGGTAAGTGCCAGGTCGGTAAGGTATTCTGCCACTTCTTCCCCTGTTGCAAAGTCGGGCTTTGTAACTATCTCAATCAATGGCACTCCCGCACGGTTGTAGTCGATTAAAATTTTTCCGTCCTTTTTTATGAGCTTACCTGCATCCTCCTCGATGTGGATACGCTCAATTCTTATCCTTCGCCCGTCTGTAAGAGTTACGCTTCCGCCAATGCAAAGTGGCACTTCGCCCTGAGTTATCTGATATGCCTTCGGAAGATCGGGATAGATATAGTTTTTCCTTGCCATATAGGAATAGTTGTTTATTTCTGAGCCAAAGGAAAGCCCAGCCATTGCACCGAAAAGCACAACCTCGTGATTAAGGTGCGGCAAAGCGCCGGGGTGTCCCATACAAACCTCACAGCATTTTGAGTTAGGCTCTCCGCCGAAGGAGTTTTCACAGGAGCAGAAAATTTTGCTTTTTGTAAGCAGTTCAACGTGGGTTTCAAGCCCGATTATGGCTTCAAAATTCAAATTTTTCCGCCCCCTTTTTATAAATTTCGCCCTGCATTGCATCTTCAAAGGCGTATGCCGCACGAAGTATAACATCCTCATTCATCCACTTTGCTGTTATGAGCATACCTAAGGGAAGTCCGTTTTCAGAAAATCCCATCGGAACAGAAAGGGATGGAAGATGGAAAACCGACGCCGCCGTTAAAAAGTAGTCCGTTAAAAGTTCATCTGTTTCTCCCAAAAGCGGTGCTGTATGAAATGCTGAGGGCGAAATAAGTATGTCAAATTTATCAAATACCTCTTTGAAGCTTTCTGCAAGACGGCACCTTTCCGCCTCCGCCTTTTTCCTTAAGGAAAGCTCCTTTTCAGAGGTCAGTATGGCGTTTCCCAGAAGGATTCTCATTCTCACTTCGTCGCCAAAGCCCTCTCTTGTATCAATGACGCTGTTTCGTCTTTCGCCGTATCTTACGCCGTCGTACCTTGCCAAATTGCTTGCCGCATCTGAGGTTGCAATTACGGAATATATGTCATCCGCCTTGTCCCAAGTGGGAATTTTCACATCCGTCACTTCCGCTCCAAGCAATCTATAAGTTTCTGCGGCTCTTTTTATGTATTTCTTCGTTTCATCGTGGGCTTTATCCGTCACATCCAAAATTATTCCGACCTTAAACCCCTTTATGCCATCTGAAAGATTGCCGTAAGTTTTTTTCCTGTCGCCCTTTAAGGACGTCATATCCTTTTCATCAAAGCAGTTTACCGCATCGAAAACCGCCGACACATCTGAAACCGAGCCTGCGATTATCCCCACTCTGTCAAGCAGGGACGAATGGGCAATAAGTCCGCGTCTGCTTAAGGCTCCGTAGGTGGGGCAAAGACCGACGGTACCCGTATAGGATGCGGGAAGCCTTATGCTTCCGCCGGTATCTGAACCCAAGGCATAAACCGCACAGCCGGATGCAACAGCTGCTGCACTTCCGCCGGAGGAACCACCGGGAGACCTTTTTTCATCAAGAGGATTTATAACCGCACCCTTAAACGAAGTGTCACTTGATGCACCCATTCCGAACTCGTCCATATTGTTTTTGCCGAGAAGCACCGCACCTTCCTTTTTAAGGCAGGCGTAAGTATGGGCATCATAAGTAGGATAGTAATCAGACAGAACTCTGCTTCCCGCTGTGGTTAAAATTCCGCAACTTAAAAGATTATCCTTAAGGCTCATGGGAATGCCGGAAAGCAGTGTGTCCTTCCCTTCATCAAAAAGCTTTTCTGCATATCGGGCATTTTCAAGTGCTTCTTTTTCCGTAACCGTAATGAATGCATTAAGGTCCTCTTTTTCCTTTATTCTTTCAAGATACTTTTCTAAAAGAAGCGAAGGCGAAATTTCTTTATTTTTAAGAAGCGCATTTATCTTTTCAATTTTTCCCTTCATAATACGCCTCCGAAACTGAAATAAAGCCGTCCTCTGTCGCCTTTGCATTTTTAACGGCAACAAAATTGTCAAGTGACGGCTTTGCCTCATCTTCCCTTAGTGAAGTGTCCTTGTATGTAACATCCCCGTCTGTAAGTGAGTTTTTAAGTATCTTTTTAATCCTTGATTCAAATTTTTCCTTTTCGCCCTTTCTTTCCTTAAGTGCCGAAAGGTGTAAAAGCTCTTCGTATGTGTACATAAAACCCCATCCTTTATGATATACAGTATATACTATAAAGGGCAAATTTTCAAGCAAAAAAGGCGATGCAATGCATCGCCTTTCTGTTTTCAAGGTATATCTCTTATTTTTCTTAATAAACTTGTCTTTTTGCGTTCCGGGCATTTTTAACGCTTCACCCTTTTACCGCACCTGCGGCAACACCCTTTATTATATGCTTCTGACAAAGAAGATAAAATACAATAACCGGTACAATGCTTATCATAATCATCGCCATCGTTGCACCCATATCCACCGTACCGAAGCTTCCACGAAGGTACTGAATATGAATGGGAATGGTGCGGTACTCGTTTATATCAAGTACAAGATAAGGAAGGAGATAGTCGTTCCATATCCACATAATTTCAAGCACACCCACGGAAATAAGGGTTGGCTTGAGCATAGGAAGCACCACAAGAAAGAAGGTCTTAACAGGCCCGCATCCGTCAATGGACGCCGCTTCCTCAATTTCTGAAGGTATGGATTTTATAAAGCCCGAAAACATAAATATCGCAAGTCCTGCACCAAATCCAAGGTAAATTATGGGAATGGTAAAAGGCGTATTTAAGTTAAGTGTGTCCGCCGTTCTTGAAAGAGTGTACATAACCATCTGGAAGGGCACAACCATTGAAAAAACGCATAAGTAGTAAACACTCTTCCCTATTATTCCGCCCACCCTTTCAATGTACCACGCCGCCATTGACGTGCATAAAAGTATCAGTGCAGTGGAAGTTACGGTAATTATAAAGCTGTATAAAACCGACATAAGAAAAGGATAGTTTCCGAAGGTCATACCCTTTATATAGTTATCCGCCCCCACAAAGCTTTCGGCATTTGGCAGACTGAAGGTTTCCATATTTATGGCATTGTTGCTCTTGAATGAATTAATCAACACCAGGAGAACCGGCATAACATAAAATATACTGATGACGGAAAATATCACCGTGAGTACTGTTTTCACAGCTCTTTCCCGCCTTAACGAAGAGAGATTTTTCAATTTTTTACCTCCCTTGATTTTGTTCCGAATAGCTGCAGCAGTCCTATTCCCACAACCAGTATGCAGAATAGCACCGCTTTTGCCTGACCGACGCCACGATTCGTAACATTGGAGCTGAAGGAATTTACAATATTAAGTGCCATAAGCTCCGTGGTTCTTATCGTGCTTCCGTCGGCAAGCATTTGGAAGGGCCTTCCCGCCGTAAGAGCTAAGTTCTGATCATAAAGCTTAAATGAATTGGTTAATGTCAGAAAAGTGCATATTGTAATTGACGGCATCATGTTGGGGATGATAATTCTCCTCAGTGCCTGAAAGCCGGTGGCTCCGTCAATTTTGGATGCTTCAAGCATATCCTCCGGCACAGACTGAAATCCTGCGATATATATAATCATCATATACCCCACCTGCTGCCAGCACATTAAAATCACAAGTCCGATAAATCCAAGTCTTCCGTCCAGCATTATGGATGTACTGTAAAATGACAGAATGTAGTCAAATATCATAGACCAGATATAGCCAAGCACAATACCTCCGATTAAGTTTGGCATAAAGAAAACTGTTCTGAAAATATCAGCTCCCCTTATTTTACTGGTAAGGGCGTAGGCCACAGCGAATGCAATAAGATTTATCAGAATAAGCGACACAAAGGTGAACAGTGCCGTATTTTTGAAGGCGTTAACAAAGGACGCATCCGAAAACGCTTGAATATAATTGTCTATTCCACTCCATTCCCAATCGCTTGTAAGCCTGAACTTTGTAAAAGACAGGAAAAGTCCCTGCATAAACGGCCATATAAAGCCTATAAAAAAGGCAATCAATGTAGGCAAAAGGAAGAGCCAGCCCATGCGGGCAACGGGCTTCCTTATAAGACTTGACGACAAACCGCCTCGCTCCCTGCGGATTTTTTTAATCACTTAAAATCACACTCTTCCTTTAATGTTTTTACTGATTTTCCAATGTATACTGCTGTTCCCAACCGGCAATAAACGCTTTTTCTACTTCGGACCAGTCGGAAAGTCCCGCACTGTATTTAGTAAGAGCGTCAGTAACTCCCATACGCCACATTTCAACTCCGGGCGTAAAGTTAAAGTCCCAGCTTACAGAATACTTTCCTTCATTAATATATTCCGATGCATTTCTTATAAAGAGATTGGTATCCTCAGGTGCTCCTTCGTAAGGAATAGCACCAAATTCCTCGGTCATAACCTTTGTTCCCTCCTCAGATGTTACAAGCCAGTCCATGAAATCAAGAGTTGCCCTTATATCTTCTTCGGAAGCGTTTTTATTTACCGCCCAACAGTTTTCCGTACCGGAGCAAAGTCCGGCATTTTCCTCTCCCGGAACGCCGGTATATATGGGAATCATCTTAAGTTCGTCATCCGTAAAGCCTGCTTCCTTAAGCTTGTGATATTCCCATGAGCCATTTTGATAAAACACTGCCTTACGCTCGGTAAATTCTGCGGTTGCCATATCAGCCGTGGCTGTTGCAAGGCTTGCACCCGTAACAGATGAGTTATTTATATACAAGTCCCATATGTTTTTAAATGCATAAAGGTGACTTCCCGTAAGCTTCGGCACCTGAAAATTAACTCCTCTGTCCTTAAATTCATAATAAAGAGGCATGTTTGCCAGATGTCCTGAAAAACGCCACGAAGAAGATGCGTCCAATCCCGATGAAGTGAAAGCGTCAAACCCAAGCTCTCCGCTTCTTTGGTGAATGTCAGAAGCCACAGCGGATAAAGTTTCAAAGTTGTAAATATCGTCAATTGCATAGCCTGCTTTTTCCAGTAAATCCGTATTTACAATTATTCCGAAGCACTCATAACAATATCCAATGGATGCCGCACTTCCGTCCTCGTTATAAAGGATTATATCCTGATTGAGTTTTTCAAATACCCTTGTTCCCCTAAGATCATAGCAATAGTCCCCCCAGGTTTTAAGTGATTCCATATTTCCCACAACAAACAAGGTAGGAGCATTTTTCTTGTCCATCTCGGCGATGAGAGCCGTGTTATATCCGCCGGATGCCGCAGTTACCACTTTAACGTCTACGCCGGTTTGATTTTTGTAGCTCTTGGCAATATTTTGAAGTGCAGCATCTGCTTCGGGTTTAAAGTTAAACCAGTATACACTTCCTGCCTTTTCTTCCTTTGTGCAACAGGTAAGGGATAAAATTATTATCGTGGCAAACATAAATGCAAATATTTTTTTCATATAAATCATCCTTTCAATAAAGATAGTATATCTATTATTCCCAATCTGAATACAAAAAAGTAAATTTATTTTTTAAATGTGTTTTTATTTGCTAATATCGACATTTTTGACGTTCCGTAAAAAAACCCAAGGACGCATTTCGCGTCCTTGGGTGCTAATCAACCTAATGGATTTTTTACATTTCCTTCTTCATCAAATATAACTTTTTTCCCGGTTTTACTATGATAAAAGTTACGTGTGCCATCTTTGCCTTCAGCAAAAGTCAATTCTGTCCCTACCGGCATATCAAATATAGATAAAACTGCAGGCTCGATTTCAAACATTGTCCCAAAATCACATACTGTCATATTTTTAGGGTTGCTCAAAAAATCATTGGTGTCAATATCTGATAAAAATACCCACCCATTATCAACATCATGTTTACTTTTTTCCCTTATACACCATCTTAATTTTCCTTTTCCATTCAACAAATTGTTAGAGAGTATCGACCCTCCCATTCCCATGCTCGCCATTTCTAAACTCCTCCTTTTATTCGTATTTATGACTCCGATTGGTTTTTGGTAATTCCGGGCGATAATTAGCAGGATTCCTATACCAATCTAAAAACTCTCTTCTGCTCAGTGCTCCCATAGCAAACAAGACAAAAGGGGACGAGACAAAAAAGGTACGTCCCCTTTTGTCCACGATCATTTGTTTCTCTCCTTAGATAAAAAATATGTTATTCTAGTCTTTTTCTTGGATTTTGGCATATTCTGTTGGTGGTATACCCGTCACTTTTTTAAAAAGTCTTGAAAAATAATGAACGGAGTTAAATCCGAGTATGTCAGAAATCTCGCTGAAATTATATTTGTTAAGACAAATGAGCTTTTTTGCTTTTTCGATTTTCAGTATGTTAAAATAGGCAACAGGGCCATTGCCGGTAAAATTTCGGAAAAGATATTTAAGCTTTGAAACGCTCATAGCTCCTGCAAGAGCAAAATCCTCCAAAGTAAATTTTTTGCTGATATTATCTTCCATAAATTTTACAATCTGTTCAAATTCGTCAGTCAGGATACTATGTTTCTTTTCTTCCCGTTGATTCATTTGTTGCGTTTTTGAAATATCTGAAAGGAAAAGCTCCAATCGTTTTTTAAAATATAATATTTTGTATTCGGAAATATCCTTTTTTAATGTCATTCTGGAAACGCCGTTAACTGTTTTTCTTGTAAAGTATTTTATACCTGTTTCTGCAATTTCCAGAAAAATATTTTTTTGCATTGAATTAAGAGTAATCGGACGGTTATATATTTTCTGAAGCTCAGTACTGTCTGTATCAAAGCTCAATATATAGCTTGTGGCATCAGAACCTTTATCTCCCATCGTATGAAAATGCCCCGGAGCATAAATCATAATCTGACCGGGATTTAAGGTTATATTCTCATTGTTCAGTATAAGATTATGAACCCCCGATTTGATAAATATAAGCTCAGGAAAGTTGTGAGATTCTCCCTTTCCCGATACGGTAGTTTTAAAATCAATATAAAAACATGAAAAAATCCCGTTTACTTTGATAGCATCTTCAAAATTCAAAGCTTTATATTCCAAACCTATACTCTCCTTTGATTTTAATCTTTTTGTGCAAAAAATCAACCATTTAATCTAAATACAAAACACATTTTTATTGTTAAAATAGGCATAGATAAATGATATCCTAATTTTTACTTTTTGTCAACAATATGGAGGAGGAAGAAAGTATGAATAAATTAAAACTTGGTCTTATAGGCTGTGGAAAAATGATGGCTCAGCATGTTAATGGTGTGAAAAAGAGTGAAAATGTAGAAATCGTTGCTGTTTGCGATATTATTGAGGAAAATGCAAGGGTAGTTGCAGAAGAATTGGGAAACAATGCAAAGATTTTTACAGATTACAGAGATTTGGTTTCTGAGGTTGATGCTGTTTTAATAGCTCTGCCTCACGATCTTCATTTTCAGTGTGGAATGTATTTTGCAATGCATGATAAACACATTCTGATGGAAAAGCCTCTTTGCAATTCAGAAAGGGAATGTGAAATTCTTATTGAAACTTGCGAAAAGCGTAACCTTAAGCTTATGTCTGCTTATCCGGTTCGTTTCTGGCCTGGTGTTGTTAAGCTTAAAGAACTGGTTGATTCGGGGGAATTCGGAGAAATTATTCAGATGTCAATATGGACCGAACAGCTTACCGGTGCGGATATGACATATCTTGATATTGAAAGAAACTGGCTTGTCACAAGCAGGTTAGGCGGAGGACAGCTTTTCAGCCATGGCTGCCATTATATTGATATTCTGCTTTGGTTCCTGGGAGAGCCTGTGACAGGGGCACATATGGGTACAAGAAACGGAACTCCATGGATGATTGAAGAGGGCACAAGTGCTCTTGTAATGAAATTTGAAAACGGTGCTGTCGGTTATCATGGTGCAACATGGGGGGCAAGGGGAACCCGACTTGGCTATGATTTCCAAATTCAAACAGAAAAGGCTCTTTTGGAATATGATCACTCCGGTGGTGAGGTAAGAATTTACAGGAAATCTGCCGTTCATACTCCTGGGCAAGAGGATAAAAAAGAAAATTACGAGGTTGTATGGAAAAGAACAGAGGAAAAATCAAAAAACACCCAGTATGAAATCAATCACTTTACAGACTGTGTTCTTAACGATAAAACACCTCTTACAAATGGTAGAGCAGCACTTCAGGGATTAAGAGTAATCTGGGAACTGTACTTGGCAGAGAAAAACAACAGGCTTGCAAATCTTAAAGGTCTTGGCTTAGGTGCTGTTGAAAACAAATAAACAATTTTGGGGACGGGGCAGTGACAAAAGGGGACGTACCTTTTTTGTCTCCCTTTTGTCTCAGGCGAACCGCAAAAAAACACCCAAGGACGCATTTCGCGTCCTTGGGTACTTATAAGAAGAACTAAATTGTTACGATGTTGTCTATACTATGATACCAAAAAATGTACGTCCCCAAGTGGTATTTCAATTATTCGTCAATATCGTTGTGGTATTTACAGCTTTTACACCTTTGGCGTTGTTCTTCATTCCATTTGATACCTTCTGGTAAAAGTGTGGATTTCACATAACCATCTGCTACATCACATACAATGTAGCAATCGGCACCATTGATGTTGCCACCCTTTACCGGACAATATACTGTTTTCATCTAAATACCCCCACTATTTTATCAGTTTTTGCATCAAAATCTTCTTTGGAGAAGATAGTATTAACTTTGCCATCTTCATTCAAATATGCTGCACCATCCAAAGAATAATAATTGATGTGTTTTCCATCCCATTTGTTTCTCGTAATGCTGCATTTTGCCGATGCAATATATTTCTTCGCATCATCAATTGTGCATCCATGATTAAATGCATGGTCATTTAAAGCTTCAAGACCACTAATATCAATCTGCAATGGCGGAACTCTAATAATTCCAAATTCGCCTATATTTTTTATTTTGATATAAAGTTTATAATCCGTTTCAGTTGCATCAGGAACTCTCTGTTTATAATCCTTATAAGTTTCTGCATTTAACTTTTCATATATATGATTTTTTTCTTCTTCCATTATACCACTTTCCCCGATGCTGTCAAGATAGTCGGTGGCTTCGATTAAGAGTTCTAAGTCCTGTCTGTTGCCGTTCTTCCGCTGCTCAAGACCATATTCGTATGCTTCTACTTCCTTTTCTCCGTCATACTGCAATCCCGTTGTACGGCTCACCGCAACTGATATATCCTCCGCATTTTGAGATTCTTCGGTTTTTGGCGTTTTGCCAAAACGCCTGTACCTCAGAATGACATACGGAAGAACAGCGTCCTATTAGTCACGAGGAAGAATCTCTATAGGGTTCGACATCTATGGCGAACCGCAAAACAAAAAGGACGCAGGATGCGTCCTTTTTTGCCATTAAAATCAATTATATCTTATTCAACTAATTAATTTTTACTGCAATTGATTTGCACCCCCTCTGTATAGCCTCTTCAAACCAAGAACAGAGCAAATCATATACTGCATATGTTTCTTTGAAGTCAAATTCTTTAACTTTATAGCTAATTAAATCCTTAGCATATTCATACAGATTTGTAACAAAACCTTCTCCCTCTGTATCGAATGCCCCTTCACACTGGTTGTAATCTCTTGTAAACCCAATCCAGCCTCTGCCATCATCTGGAGGATTCCCAAATATATCGTCCCAAAACCCGTCCCAAATATGTAAAATTTCCATATTAATATCTTTTGCGCATAATATAATTTCGGGTTCACCCTCGTAACCATCATAATACTTATAATTATTCATCTTTCCTGTGTCCATTATCTAACCACTCCTTTTGCTGTTTTGTCGCTGTTCCGTTATGACGTGCATTTATAGCTTTTCTCCACTCGCTCTTAGCAATCCATAAGTTTTTGCCTACTAATACCTCTTTTACTGCACCGCGATGATTTTCACCGTAGCCAATTCCGGGAATCCTTCTTTCCACAACCCAGGAAATGCCTTGTTCCTTCGGTGCTCCCGGAGTTCTGGTATGCCATCTGCTCGTATATTTATAGCCATCTCTTTCCCATGTGTACTTTATTTGGTTATATCCGTTTTTCTCTTGTATATCATATGTTGCATTTTCCGGAATTTCAACAGGTGAGCGCTTTGCTATTTCTCTCGCATTTTTCTCCAGATATTCAATACTCGGAATTTCTTTTGACGATTGTCTTTCTTCACCTTTCATTATACCACTTTCCCCAATGCTGTCAAGATAGTCGGTGGCTTCGATTAAGAGTTCTAAGTCCTGTCCGTTGCCGTTCTTCCGCTGCTCTAAGCCATATTCGTATGCCTCTACTTCCTTTTCTCCGTCATACTGCATCCCTTTCGCTTGGCTTGCCGCAACTGATATATCTTCTGCTTTTGCTCCCGCTTTGGCAAATATCCTCTCCGTTGCTGACATATTCCTTACCCTTGATGAGGCTTTTGCACTATACGGCTTTCTTACCACATTGGAATAATAATCGCCAAAGGTCATTTTCCCTGTCATTTCCACTTGCTCTTGCACTTCTGACTTGCCGTTAGTGTTATCGGAATATGTAGTTTTCGCTCCTTCCGGGCTTGTCTGCTGTACGGTTTCCGTTTCACTTATTCCCAAAAGCCAGTTATATGACTCTGCATCTATGGTGCCTTCCTCAAACATAGTTACCGCAAGCTCTCCGACATCGGCATTTGTGACCTTTTGCCCGGATTCTGCCTTTTCCACAAGCTTATTCACCTTTTGCCTTGTCTCGGTTTCCTTTGGCATTGACTTTGCGTACTCTATCAATTCATTCGCTTTTCCGCCTTCGGTTATTGCTTTTCCCACACTTGTGTTGCTGTTGTACTGTATACTTGCATCTGCTCCCCCGAAGAACAAACCTGATACAAAGCCGGATAAAGTTTCCATTCCTACTTCTCCTGCCATATCAACATATGCCATTCCGCTTGCTTCTTCATAGCTGAATCCTTCGCTCATATAACCTCTGACAAGCTTGTTAAACTGACTTTCTCCACCCATCGTTACATTGTCTGTAACGATATTGGCAAGACTTGTACAAAATTCTTCCGACGCTTCAATTCCTCCCTGCTTAAGTATGGTCATAAATACATCGGTAAGGCTTTCTACAACTTTTGACTTAAAGAGGTTATCTATGCCTATTTTTTCAAATGCCGCTTCAAAAATACCTGCAGATATTCCTTTAATCAATATCTGACTGTTGCTTCCTCCATCTATAGCTGTCTTTCGCCCTTCAGAAACCGCCGCATTCATTCCTAGAAATGCAACTCCGGCACCGCCCATCGGCATAACTGCTGCAGAATCCGCAATACTCATTCCCGTGTTGTACACAAAATTCCAAAAGGGATTTTCTATGTTTTCGCTTGTTGTTCCTCTGACAGCCTCGGAAGTGTACTGTGATTTAAAGCCAAGAGCGTAAGGATCAAAACGCTCTTCGCCCACCGATTCGGTTAAAAATGTGCCAAATGCTTTAGGTGCATTTACCAGATTAGAAACAACTGTTTCGGCGTTGGCCCCAAAAGGATTCTTTATAGCTTTTTCACGTGCTTTTTCGGTTTCTTTTTCGTATATCCGCTTGTTTAGTTCAGGTTCTAATGCCCTTAAATATAACGTACATTTCGAATATCCTCCGGTATTTTCTTTTGGACTTAGCAAAGCATAATAACGGAATATATTTTTCTCCTCTTCTGTCATTTCTGCTATTCTTTCAGCCCATTCTTCATAATAGGACGTATCAGTAGAATAAGATGCTAACGATACATCAGCAATTACATTGTTTATGTCTGCATGTCCGTTAATTATATCAAGAACCCATACATCATCAGGTGTGCCGAAATAACTACCGCTGTCCATAAGTCTTTTACGCTTATCTGCTATTATCCTTAGGTAAGCGGGGTCTTCTTTTGCCGGAGTTTCAAACTCTGCAATAAATTCCCTCTGCTTTGCTTCGTCTGCCAAGCCCTTCCAATAGTTCTGCTCTTCCGAAAAGCTTCTTGCTGCATTGAGCCTGGCCTGAACTGTCCCTGCACTGACACCCAATTTCACAGAATTAGGTGTAGCAATTCCATTCCCGGAATAATGCCGTACATATCTCCACGCCTCATCCGCCTTCTCTCCGGCATTATCTGCTTTCCACCTAAGCACTTTTTCGTTTGATGTTTCATATCCTTTACCTTTGAGATATTCATACTCCTCCAGAAGGTCTGTATTGCCCGTAACGGCATATTCCTCCCACAGTTTGCTTGATGCGTTTCTGTAGCCCTCATGGTTCAAACCCGCATACTTTTCCTCAAATCCCTTTTCCGATGGGATGTATGTAATATCCTGTTCTTTTTTTGTTTCTTTCTGCGTTTTTTCTTTGTCTTCCGCTTTCTTTTTCTCCACAAAATACCCCATAGATTTATTAGCTGAAAGCGGCTCATTAAAATTCACCGGAGAATGACTTGTTGTTTTGTTATCAAACTTTGTTACCGTCCCGGAAGCCTTAGTTTTTATGACCTTTTCATCTGCATTTTTTTCCTTAGTAACAGGAACATTAAATACATCGGAGTATGACCTTTTCCACGGAGATTTTTCTTCTGCAGTTTCCTTTTCCTCCGTATTTACAGAAGTGGCATTTGTCTTTCTTCTTTTAGCACCTTCCTCATACCATAAAGCGTTGTTTTTTCCCGAGGAAAAGGAAGACTCCTTATTCTCCGACGCCTCCTTTTCATACGAAGAATTGCTTTTTCGTCTTTTGTACCCTTCCGTATAATCCTCTGTTCTGACTTTTATACCCATATTAAGAAATTCCCCTCCTTGCATAGCTTAAGCTTTATTCTTAATAGTCAAACAGAGAAACTCCGGTATCCTTTTGTATCCATTCGTTTTTACTGTCGTTATATTGAAATCCGTAATCCGCAAGAATATCTATGTATTTATTGGAAAGTGCCCTGCCACTCTGATTGGATATGATAACGGCACTCATTGCCGCACTCAAGTCACCGGTTTCCTCTCCGCTGTAAGTTTTTGTTATAGCTGTACCGTCATAATAAAGTGTGCCGTTTTCATAGTCATAGCCATTATTTATAAGAAGCAGTATATCATCCTCCTCAAGTTCGTTTCCTGCAAGATAATTTGTCATCGCTCTGTCATAAGGAGTACTTCCGCCCCAGCGATAATAGCCTTTTTCATCAAATATCATGCCCGATAGATCGTCATAATCATATCCGTATTCCTGAAGCACAAGCTGATTTTCCGGTTCCATCTCGTCCCATCCGTTGCTCTCATAGTCATTATACGCAAGCTGTAATTCATCATACTGCATATATGACTTTTCCACTATTTTGCCATCCTTGTAAAGGAGCCCGTTTTTAAATACATATTCTCCGCTATCTTCAATACGCATCTTTTCCGAAGCGGTCAATTCTTCTCCCGCCTTATATCTGGCGACAAGCTCGTCTGTTGACTCTTCTCCTCTCCATGGATACTCTGCACCACCCTTTTCCAGTCTGCCTGTTTCTGCATTGTATCTGAACCCATTGGCATTAAGAATATCCTTGTCTTCTTCGCTTATATTCTCCCAGCCATATGCATCATAATTGTCATATGCAGAAGTAAATCCCCTGTTTTCGCTGGCCAGTTCTCCTTCCGGTCCATACACACTTCCGTCTGCAATCCAGTATTCTCCGCTTGAATAAAGTGTCTCTCTTTCATCGGATGTAAGAGAATCCGCCCCGTAATCCTGTGCTTTTTGCAAAATGGAATTAAGTTCCCCTTCTTCCCATTTATCCTCTTCATCCATTTCCGCAATTTGAAAATTCCTTTCAAGCTCGTCCTGGTATTTATCATACGCAAGCTGTTCAAGTTCCGGAATGACGTCATTAAGTTCCTCCATATAGTCGTTATAGCTTTCGGCTCCTGCGGCCACAGCGTAGCTTCCGGCAATGCCGCCTGTTTGTGCGGCAGTTTTGGCAATAGTATCTGTCATTGCCGACTTTCCGTTTCTCTTGGCTGATTCGAGATATTGCTGATATAAGGGATCTTCGTTTAAGTCATATTCAAATTCCATCGTTCTGTAGTTTTCTTCGCCCTTGGTGGTATTGCTCTTGTCACGATTCCCTGCATGGGCGTACGCTGCACTGTCCTCTCCCTCACCGGAAACTCTCATCTTTCCGTCGGTGTCATAATACACTTCGCCATTAGCTTTCTCTTTATTATTATTTTCGGTATCGCCTGCTGCTTTTTTCACAGTAGAGCTGGCCTTATTAAAAATATCATTTATATTTTTGTCTTTGAAAAGCTTTTCTTCTTCATCCTTTTCCTTATTTTTTACGTTTTCATAAACAGTCTTAATATTTCCGTATGCCATACTTTAATCCCCCTTTATATTATTGGCTCTTTCCACCAAAGCTTTACCGTAATCATTAAGTGCAGCTTTTTCAGCACCTTCTGAAGCAACTTTGACAGGATTTCCATTATTTGCGCTTCCACCCTTAAAAGAAACGGGCGTTTGAGAAAACGCTTGAGTTTTCGCCGTGTTATCCGCCACCTTTACCGTTCCTGCTTTACCTGTACGAAGCTGAGCAATAAATCCTGTAAGCTGTTTTATTTCTGTCTCAAGCTTTTTTATTTTTTCGTTAAACGTCTGGCCTTCGGATATTTTTGCCATAATTTCATTCTTTCCCTCGAAATCCATCATAGAAAGCATTATTGTTGCCTGCTGGGCATTGTTTGGATTAAAAATTCCCATTTTATATAAGTTTCCTGCAGTTTCATTCTGGCTGAGCTTTGAATAGGGATTTGTTTTTTGTGCCTTTACACTTATGTCAAAAACAGGCTGTCTTTTAAGTACAGTGCCATCTGCATCTGTCATTACATTCCCTTCGCCGTCCCTTATCTCCTGAAGAGCAATTCCCTTATTGGAATAGGACACGAACTTTTCTCCTTCATTTGGTTTCACAATTCGGAATGTTCGCTCAGTGGTGTAGAACTGCCTTATAAGCTCAATTACCATTCTCACAACCTTAACATAAGCACGATAACTGGTTTTAATTGCGTCACGGCTGGTTTTGTTTCCGGCCTCTTGTAGTGTTGCGATGGCCGCACCGCTTGTTACGCCGGAAAGCATTCCACCCGAATTAACATCTCTGTTTCCAATGGTTTCCTTAAGCTCGCCGATCTTTCTTTCCAGAAGCTTATTATAAATTCCGTTTACGGGATTTAAGTTTATCTGCTGAAATCTTTCTTCTGTTATATCCCCTGCAACCGATACAAAAGGCTTCGACCAGTCAGCAAACTCAGATTCATTTATTCCCACATCTTTTTTCTTGAACCATCTGGGGTTAGTTGCTTTTTTTGTGTAATTCATCAAAAGAGCATCCAGACAGTCGATATAGCTCTGCGTATCCTTTGTCACGCTTATAACGCCATAGCCTGTTGCCTGATCCTCTTCAGGATAAAGAGTGTCAAATACGACCGGATACATGCCGTGATCGTAATATCCACGCTCCTTATATGACGAATCTTCCTCCGACGAATAAAGAAGAGTTTCCCCGGTAAACTTGCAGTAATGCAAAACTTTCTTTCCGTTTATGTTCTTCTTATAGTACCAGTCCACAACCAGGCTTTGATTGCTTCTGTCCACATTATCGTCCTTTTCATACTCGGTAAGGTTAACCCTTTCTCCTGTTATCTCAGCATCAGGATATTCTTCCTTAAGCGTTTCCGTGTCTACTGCCGCACATATAAATAAATTAGAACTGCTTTGTATATCCGCCGCAGTAGGATCCCAGAAAACACGGAGCAAATCAATGTTCTTTACAGATATATCTCCAATCCCTCCATCTGCCATTGGATCCCAGAATACTCCGTAACAGCTGGTGCCGTGTTTGAGCTTATACCAGAGTGCGGATGAATATGTATCCTCAAAATCCGAACGCTCCAGTATGGCAGGGACAATATCACTAAGCAGCAATGCTTCTTCCTTGTCCGACTGCTCTCTGGGTAAAAATGCAGGAATAGGATAGTTATCCATCATATCCGCATGCTTATTTACTACGGCGTTCCACATATAGGCAGAGCTTGAAGGCATAATCCCTGTTTCTTCATCCTTTTCTCGCCACATCTGCAGACGCCAGGCTTTTTCTTCTTCAACTATTCTTGCTTCAAGATTAGCCTTTCCTTGTTTATATCGTTCCAAAATACCCTTTGCCACAGATATTTTTTCATTCATTTTCGTTTTTTTCTGCATAAAGCTCCTTTCTGCAATTATGCTTAATTATATTTTTTCATAAAAAAATTATACTGACCTATTTTGCGGTTATCGGAAAGCGGATCAAACATTTTCACCTCCGCACAGGTCCCCGAAACGGGAGCGATGGGGTGTGCCATGCACATATAGCGCACCTCATCGGCTATGTGATCTTCGCCTTCCGTATCCAGATCTTCCGGATTGTTTTTAGAAAATACCAATGACGGCATCGTTCTTATAAATCCTTCGCAGTTTGAAAACACATACATCATCGGAATATTGTTTTCGTCAAACTGCATTCTGTAATGCACCTGCATCCATCCGGGAAGACGGTTGTTGTCTCCCTTATCAAAATAAACTCCAAAGCTTTCTGCCACATCGGCAACGCTTGTTCCTCTCGATTTATCCCAAATGGATGGATCTGCAACTCCGAAGATATCCTTCCCTTTTAGCCAGGGGTGGCTTTTTTCCGTTTCAGAAACTCTTGCGAATATCTTTTCCGGAGTCCACTTAACACCGGTATTGGCCATAACTGCTCCGCTGCTGTCCTTTGCACAACCATAAAGTTCCATTATGCGATATAATCTGCCGTCATAGTCAATCGCCCACCATCCCACAGAAAACGGACGGGCATATCCAAAGTCAAAACTTCTGTATATCGTCCATTCCAGAGGAGGTGTAAACGGTGTAATAATGTGCGTTCCTTTCCTGTCATCGTAATGCATCGGAACATTTTTGAATTCGGAGAAAAACTGACCGTCAAAAATATCCCATTCTCCGTATAAGAGGGCCTTTTTTTCATGCAGCGGCAAGCTCTCAAGTCTTTTTATGTAGCCTGGATCATTTTCCATAAGAAATTTGTTTTCCGTAACCGTTGCCGGAATAAAAAGAAAACTTGTCCCATCACGCTCAAATCTTTCTCCCGGGTTTTCCGGAGTTATAAACATTTCTTTTACCCACCCATGCCCTCTTCCTCCCGGGTTGGTAGATGATTTAATCTGCTTAGGAAACTTATTTGCTCCTCTTAGTCTGCTTCGCATATATTTATATTGATATTCTGTAAAATGCGTAAGCTCGTCAAAACGTATAATGTCATACTCCGCCGACTGATAGCCTGAAACATCCGAGTCGGAAGCGAGGAATCCAAACTCTATAAGAGAGCCATTTACAAAGTTCATTTTATGGCCCACCGAAGAATAGGAATAAAGTTCTTTCGGAAGTATAGCCTGGGCAGTAAGTATAATAGAACGGTTAAGTTCTGGGTAAGAATTACGGAAAATTATCTGCTTTATGCCGGGATACTTAAGTGCCTTAAGAAAAGCATCAATAATCTGCCCGTAACTCTTTCCTCCACCTGCGGCTCCGCCATACAAAACTTCGTCCTCCTCAGCATTAATAAACGCCTGCTGTTTTCGGGTTATTCTGTATTCTATTTTCATCTTGGCTCCGCTCCCCGCTGTTCTCGTCGCTTTCCTTCGGTCGCTCCTCCCTCGCTCAAGGCTCCGCCATACAAAACTTCGTCCTCCTCGGCATTAATAAACGCCTGCTGTTTTCGGGTTATTCTGTATTCTATTTTCATCTTGGCTCCGCTCCCCGCTGCTATCACATGTTTTATTCTTCCTTGCCCGATAGACTGTTTATCTTTGCCGCTACAAGAGCTTTCTGTCCAAGGGACTGTTCAATTATCTTTGCATATTTTCTCTTTATTTTAACCTGCTTACCTCTGGGAACAACCATTGCTGTACCATTTAAAATAACTACAATATCATCCTTATATCTGCCGTCGTCCTTATGAAGTGTAATTTCAACTTCTTCATTAAGGTAATCGTTTTCTTTTGTTTCTAAAATTTCTTCTGTTGCCTTTGTTGTTTCTTTTTTATTTGTTGCCATAATAAAACGCTCCTTTTCTGCGTGCAGGCAAAGCCTGCACGCCTTTAATTTTTTAATTTAATCAGTTTTCTTCATCATTAAAGCTTGATGCAGTTTCAACTCTTACCATATAGGGTTCAACAAGAATTTCCGCAGTATGATATGCCTTCCAACCAACAGTTGAACGCTGATTCAAGGGGTCTCCGGTACCTGCAGAGCCCAATGCTTTAACTATAGTTGTAAGACCTCCGCCTTCAATATTGGTAATACCGTAGGCATCCTTTCCGAAAATGAGAGTAGCATACACACTTAACTCCCCTTCCTTCCAGATTTTTGCCTCCGTGGACTCAATCACCTTTACTCCTGCAATCTCGCCGATTTCGCCAAAATAAATTTTATTTACATTGGCACTCGTATACTTCTGTGCATCAATCCAATCTGGATCTGCCATAAGATCATATGCAACAGAAGGATGCATAATCGCAATATAATACCCGTTGATTTTAGGCGTATTATTCATTTTGAGTGTACGAACCGCTCTTTTTAATACGTCTACAGTCATCTTATGTTCCTGAGTAATGCTTTCTCTTGCTTCAATGCTTCCGTCTGCATACTGAACGTTGGTTCCTGAAACCAATATATCTCTTTCCACAGTATCTATTGTCTGTGCAGCCTGATCGGAAATAAGTCCGAGAGTTTCCGTAATTACAGGGTCAACTCCCGTAACATCAAGATTATCAGAAATTGTAACATAGCCTCCGTACTGGTGAATTGTCGCCGTAATTGTTGATACATCAAGATTCTGACCGTCGGGAGTTACGCCCTCTGTAAGGGGTGTTGTTGCCTTTCCGAGAGGAGTGAACTTACGGAACTCAATCTGATTACCGCCATTTTTAGGAATATCTCTTTTCTGGCCGAACTGACCGTGTATAAGATTGGGTGTTGCCATATGTATAAGTGTTCTGTCGTAAAAAGTTTTGTCCTCAGACTTTAAATTGCCTGACATTGTATTGGTGTTAAGATTAAATGCTTTTAATGTTTCTGTACTCATAAAATACCTCCGTTAATTAATTTTTTCTGTTCATTAAAATCTGTTTTTATGCCCCGAAAGTAATTTTTTCGCCTCTGCGAACTCTTTCGAGAATTTCTTCTATCTCGTCTCCGGTCAATGACTCCACGCTTTTTTTAGTCTTGACAGAAGCCGACCTTTCATTTCCTGCTTCTTTTATTCTTCCGTTTCCGGACCTGATGTTTTCCAGCGTTGCTTTTGATGCCTTATCGGAAATCGACTTCGAAAGCTCATCAAAATGCATAGCTCTGTATAAAGAAGTCATAGGAATTCCGGATTTCAATCCTGCACGGAACTCAGAATTATTAAATTCCTTCTTAAAATCAAATGAAGGATATTTTTTCTTTGTTTCCTTTGCTTCTGAAAGCCATTTATCATATTGTTTTTTTATCAAAGCAGCATCGCCCTTGCTACTTTTCTCCTTCTTTTTCAACTCATCAAGAATACGCTTAACCAAAGAAACCGTATCCTTTTCGTTATAATGCTCCATCAATGGTCTAAGTGCTTCTTTAAGTGCTATAAGCTCTTCTTCGGTTTCCTTCATTCCCTTGTACCTTCTTCCGAACTCTCTGTTAAACCTGTCCTGAAACTGTTCTTTATAATCATTCTTTATAAGCTTGGAAAAGGCATCGTCTCTCTCTTCCTTACTCATATTACCGGCAAGTGCCTTATTTCTTTCCGGGGTTAACTTTTCTGCCCCTTTATAATTTTTCATGAAAAATCCTCCTTATCCGTAAAAATATACTTAAAAATCCTGCATTTCATTATTCTGTAATCGCATAAAACAGACCGGATGATTATTCATCCTTTGAAACCTCTATCAAATCAAACGCATCACCCCTTTCAAATTCATACAATTTTAGACTGATATCTTTTTATAACAGTCTTTATATACTCAGCTTTCGGCCGTGCCTTCCCCGATAAAAACAATTCCCAGTTATTTATGTTGGAAAGGGTTATAACCCCATCGTCAAACATTTTAGTAACTACATTGTCACAGGAAACCTTCTTAATTTCATTAAAAGGAAAGTTTTTTCCCGGACAAAGGGTGGTGCCGTAATCCGAGTGCTTGGCTATTTCCAGCTTTCTTCCGTAACATTCCTGAATGTGACCGATAAGAAGCTTTCCGGATTCTATCTGTGCTTTTTCCATAACATCTTTTTCGAAATTACCTTCGAAACACACCCCTACACTGTCTATATTATTTCCTTCAGCGTGAGCTCCCATTTTTTCTATGGGACGCCCTCTGTAAATACTTCCGTCTTTCCTTATATAAAAGTGATAGCCTATTCCGCTCCATCCGTTTTTCAGATGAGTATTATGTAAGCTTAAAACATCTCCGGCTCCTGCTCTGTGATGTATTATAATTTTCCGTGTCAGGGGTCTTGTCAAAAGATTTCCGGACCAGTTGAAATCCGTATCATAAATCTTCATATCCTTCACTCCTCTCTACTGACTTCAATTTTGCAACCTCTAGCCCCTTAATGAAAAATTCAGGAACCTCAACTTCCATCAACACCAGGTTCTCGAGTATGCTCCTCACTTCATTTATAATAAATGTAGCCAGGGTAAACCACCCGAAAAGCTCAGTAAAGCCAAGATCTGCCCCAATCAGTACACCTATTTTTGTGAAACACACCGCCACAAAAAACGCAAGCATAATGCACACCCAATATCCTAGTTTTTTTACGATTCCTTTTACTCCTTTGCAGGAATTTTCAACGCCGAAAAACCTTGCCTTCAATATGCCTGTAACATAATCTGTCACATTAAGCACCAAAAAGGCACAGAATAAATACCAAAACTGCCCAAATATTCCCGAAAGCAGTGCAACAATGGCTCCGCCTATCAGATTAACCTTATGTAATATTTTTTCCATAACATCACCTCGCATCTTTATTCAAACACTTATACCATCGCCCGGCTCCGCCCCCGCTGTTCTCGTTCGCCTTCTCAGGCTCTCTCCCTCGCTCAAGGCTCCGCCTATCAGATTAACCTTATGTAATATTTTTTCCATAAAAAATTCTCCTTCAAATAAATGTGAAATTAATTACTCATTTCCAATTTCTTAAGCTTCTCGTCAATATCCCGAAGCACCTCGTCAATCACCTTAGCCAGTTCCGCCCTTGTTATCGGGCTATCTGGCTTAAACGTCCCGTCGGGATAGCCTTCCATCAATCCTGCGAAGTATACGTTCCTTATGCATTTCTCCGCCCAATGTCCATCCGTATCAGAAAAGGGCAACTTCACTTTGTCCGCAAGTACAAGATACGTATCATCCAGACTCTTTGTAGTAATGGGAATCCTGTGATAGCCTCCGTCGCAGTATTCCTTTCCGTATGAATTTTGCAATATAAAGTTTTCTTCATCCCATCCCACAATTAATTCACAATGCCGTGTGGAAGTATTTCTCACCGTCACAAGAGGAAGGTTAAACTGATATAACGCCTTCTTAACATCCGATACGAAATTGGAATTCTGCCTCATCTTGTAAAAGCTTCCCACCTTAAAAGCCATAGCATGGGGAAACCTTTGGGCGTAGTCCTTCGCCTTCTCTATTGCTTCGGGCACTTCTAAATTTTCGGGAGCAATCGTGCGAAAGCTTGTCCCAATCTC
>JAZQAZ010000024.1:0-62749 GCA_045545475.1 Clostridia bacterium
GCGCAGTTTTGGTTTAGGGATTTTTCGACTCAGAGAAGCATAAAAAATGCAGGTATACTGACGTATATCTGCATTTTTTTGCGCACTATCAGCGAAAAATAACAAGCCAAAACCGGTTTCTCCCTAAGGAGTACCGCCCAACGGCAGTGCTTTTTCTTTTATTTTTTAACGTAACCGAGCGATACCATTTTATCATAAAGAATCTCGCTTAAAGCGTCATAGCCGCGATCATTAAAGTGGCCACGGTTGTTTTTGCCTCTCAGGAAATCAAGCGGAATTCTCTCAAGGTCAAAATCTGTCTCGTTTTTGTCGTTCTTCACGATTTCCCAGCGTTTTAAGGTTTCTTCTGAAATCATAACCTCTCTTACGACAATACACTTATCACCGAATGCTTCCTTATATGCCTCCTCATATGGAAGGAGTTCTTCTTTTGTTCCTTCAACAGGAGTAAGTATAATATAGCTTTCTCCGCATCCCGCAGATTCAATCATATCTTTTAATATCTTTACAAGCTCCTCAGGACTTTCTCTGTGAAGGGATGCATTTGCAAGTGTAAATATACCAATATTAGTGGATTTTTCAGCCGCCGCAAAATTAAGTTTTGTTCCCTTTGTAAGCTTAACTTCTCCACCGGATGATTTTATAAATCTTACTTCTCGAAGTTTTCTTGGAGACACCGTATAATCAACTGCGAATGACAATATTCCGGAAATGTCGCCTATCGTGCATTTGTTCCAACCGCCAAGTCCGCTTCTGGGAACGATTTCACGTCCGTCGGAAAGAGCAATCTTTATGGGTGTTCCTCCGGATGCAGACAACGTTACATCTTCTGCAAGAACTACATCATATGCTCCCTGACGGGCCGCAACGGTTAAAGCATTTTCATTCTCTCCGCCAAAGGCCGTAACCTTTATACCTCCGGTCAATTGGTATAAGTTTTTATCAAGGGTTTCTGTTGCAGCTCCGGCAGATGCGGCAACACCGTCACCCCAGATACCTATGCTCTTTTTATACTTAATCTTTACTTGTCTTGTTTCGCCGTTCCATTCCACCTCTGAACCCATTGCTTCAGAAATAAATCTTATGGGAACCATGGTGGAATTATTAATGATCTTCGGTGAACTGTCCAAGATTTTTACTCTTCCGTTTACCATGGCACGATTTGAATCTATCTTAAGTTCAATCTCCATGTCATCTCCGGAAATGCTTACCTTACGTTCTTCCGCATTCCATGAAACCCTCGCTCCGAGAGTTTCCGAGACAAATCTCACAGGAACCAGTGTTCTTCCGTCCATAATAGTAGCAGGACTTACAAGCAATACTTCTTTTCCGTCATTATCTGCAACCTCAGAATCAATTGTAAGAGTAATTATTCCACCTGTTTTTTCATTGAACTTAAGATATTCTTCAACATTTACAGCGTATGCCTCTTCACCTTTTATAATTTCAAGTTCGGCACCGGTGCCATGGCTTCCGCCATAGCATTTAGTCATTCTGTAGCATATTGTCTTAACTTTTACGTCATCAAAGGAAATTGTTTGTTTGCTCCTGTCAGAATAGCCTGTTCCGTAGTTATACTTTCCGTCTCCCAAAAGAACATATCTGAAGCCGTCGGCAGAACCGTAAACCTCTGCAGCATCAACTATTCCCGTTGTTCCCGCAGGACGTGGCGTATAACGTACACCGGAAATCGTAACCTCTTCGGGGAAGGTAATAAACACATCATAGGGTGCATCGGACTGCTCTGTCACAACACCGTCTACCGCCTTATACCAGGAGTGCCATCTTGTATCCGGGTTTCTGTCAAAAAAGCTTGCCAGATTTCCGGCACTTGTTGCAGAGTTTGACTCAATAACCCATGAAGAGCTATAAGGAATAGTATCTGCTTCAGGAGTTCCCTTAGGAGTCACGGAACTAGCTTTAATATTCGGAACCGAGAGCGTTACCGCCTCTTTAGATTCAACATTAACAGGGGTAAGCTCTCCGGATGACTTACCCTTTAATATCTCAAGCTCGGCTCCGGTTGCATACCCTCCTGCACCACCTGTAATTCTCACAAGAATAGCCTTTACTTCAGCTTCTTCAAATGCTGTTTTTTTACTACTTCTATCTGTTCCGCTTGCATAACTATATACATCCGAGGCAAGCTTTGTAAAGTTTTCGCCGTCCTTACTTCCGTAAAACTCAATATGGGATATACGGCCTGAGTTGCTGTCCTGTCTTGGAGTATAACGTATGCCCGATACCCACTTTGCATAAGGAAATTCTATGGTAATCTCAAGAGGCATTTCATCCCTCTTTGTTATTTCCTTTTTCGCTCCGTCATAATAGTACCAACTGTGCCAGTAGGTTGTTTTATCTCGGTCAAAAAGGTTGTTTATTCCGCTATTTCCGAAGGAAGAGCTTGCCGTAATTTTCCAGTTGGTGCTGTATTCATAAGCGTCTCTTGCCACCTCTCCCTTTGGCTTCATACCGTCAACGATTGCGACATGCTCCTTTGATACAGAGGTGTTTTTCGTTTCGTCATCGTCCTTGTCCTCAGGACTGCTTTTTATAAACTTAAGCTCCGCACCGGTGCCGTAACCTGCGTGACCGTCAGTTATCACAAACTTAAAAGCTTTTGCCGTCACCTTATCAAACAAGGTAGTTTTTTCTTTTCTGTCATTCACATCTTCGCCGTAAAAATCGTCTTTGATGTGAGTAAAATTAACGCCGTCGGCAGAATAGTAAAGTGAAACTCTTTTCGCAACTCCGGCACTGCTGTTGTCGTTATTTATCACCTGTCTGGGAAGATAGCGGATTCCCGCAATATTTTTAGGTGTCGGGAATGTAACGACAATTTCAAAAGGAGGATTATCCCGACTTATAATCTGACCGTCTTTCACCACATAAGCAGAATGCCAATATGAATTTATATTGCCGTCAATTAAATTTCTTATTGTACTGTCTCTGTCCGAGTTAACCTCAATTTTCCACAAAGACGAAGGTGCATACTCATCCGTTGCCGCCGTAACCGCACTCACCAAAGATAAGGAGAGAAGTGCTATTAACATTAATGATATTATTTTTTTCATATACATCACTCCCCCTTACTTTGTAACGGTTACAGGATTTGTAGTAAGTGTTCCGCTTTTCACACCCGGATTTTCGCTTGTCTTCATTCCCGAAACAACAGCATAGTATGTTCCGCTTTCCGAAGGAGTAAAGCTCATTCCGTAAGCACCTATAACTTCCGAGGATTTCTTTTTATCCTCGCTCATCTTATACCACTTGAAGCCGGAGGCAACACCGCGAAGCTCAACCACCAGTGTGCCGTTTTCTTCTTTTAACGTGGCACCCATTAAGTTGCTTTCGTCAAAAAGGCCCTTGACATTATTGCTTCCTGTCCAGTAGTTTATTCTGTTTTGCATCCACTCTCTGTACTTGTTAAGTTCACTTTCCCAGATATCATTCTTCTTCCAGCGTTCAATATCCATGGCAACGGAAATTTTATAAGCTTCTGCCATTTGATTAATTGAAATTCCGTTATTTGCGAATGTAGGTTCTCCCAAGAAAGAATCAATCAGCGGAAGAAAATCCTTTTCGTTTATGTCATAAAGCCTTTCCATAAAGTCACCTTTGGTTATGAGTGTTTTACCCAGACCTGTGCCGACAATAAGCGTGTTATAGGGATTATAATCCTTTGTGGCACCGTTTCTTATCCATGCATAGCTTGCCATCACGTTTTCATAGTCCCACATAGGTCCGAAATAAAGCAATGTATCGTTTCCTGCGGGCTTCGATATATATGTGGAGTTACCAAGCTGTTCACGGCAGTAGAAGAAGTTTTCCAAAATAAAACGGGATGCCATGGAATCCATGTCGATATATTCTGAATAGTGCTTGCCTTTATCATTATATCCTGACGCAGAATATACAGCATTTTCATAGTCCTGAACATACTCAGCAATATAGGCAACCTGCTCTCTTGTGGCAAACTCAGGACGCTTTACCGTGTAGCCTCTGCCCTGCTTTGTTACAAACCAGCAGTTTTCTTTCTGGTAATACCCGTCACCCTCAACGATATATCCACCCGTAATGTCCGGTTCATCAACCTGATAAGCCGCAGAAGACCAGTATGCATAAACCTTGACACCTGCTGCAATGGCACTGTCATTTTTATCCGTTACCTGAACCTGTGCACCTAAAGGACCGTCTGCAGTGAAATCCTCCTGGTCGGGAATATCCACAAGGGATGAACCAGTGTCAATCTTTTCTGTTATTTCGTAAAGCCCTCTATAATCCCCGTTACAGTAAAATTCTATCATCCTCGTATGTACGGGATAGTAGTTTCCGGGCATTTTTGTTGCCGCCTCTAAAACCATCTGATTTACGAGATAGGTTTCGTCCTGTTTGGATGCAGAGCTATTTAAAAGACAATACTTTTTGCCTGCTCCTGCTCCCGGAATAATATCGGCCTTGTCCTCAAGTGTAATGTTGTAAGGCTTCTTGCCTGTCCCTCCGCCACCCCAGGTTGCATTACCTCTGCCTTTGATTTTCTTAAGGCCGGCATTATACAAAACCTTTCCGTCAACATCAATAATAAAGGCTGTTCCGGCTTCCTGGTTTCCCTTAATGGAGTTAACATAGTCAAGATTACCTGTAGGCACTGTAAGGAAAATAGTCGGAAGATTTTCAGACTTCATAATATTTATGTAGGCAAGCTTTCCTGCGTTATTGGAAACTATTGCGGGATAGCGATAATTTTCAATGGTGCAGCCTGCGAAAAGATACTTAAGGTCAACAGCATCACCGCTTTTAAAAGTTGTCGCTTTTCCGCCTCCCTTATCTGCCTTTAACTTAAGTTCTCCGTCTCCTTCAAAATAAAGCCTTACCTTGGACATATCGGTTGCACTTGGCAAATAAAGATAGCCGTCTCTAAGCTTTATGTGCGACGTATTTGCTTCGCCTTCCTTCGCTGAGGCAACCGCCTCGTCGCTTATTACAGCATACAAGCTGTAAGGATCGGCATCCGCTGCGGATACAGCACTCACACAAGCTAAAATAAGTGTCATACACAACAGAATAAGCATGATTTTTCTTATGGTTTTCATGTTTTTCCCTCCTTAAAAAAATACATTTCCCTTATTTTAATTTTACCACATATAGTATGCAGTGGCAAGAAAAAAATCAAAAAATATTAATATATTTTGACTAAATAAATAGTTGCATTTAAATCTATTTAGTAGTATAATAAATTAGATAGAATAAGATTATTATGTCTGTTGACATATTTTATACAGGAGAATGATTTATGGAAAAACTTGTAATCACAGGCGGAATTCCATTGGAAGGAACCGTTGATATAAGCGGTGCAAAAAATTCAGTTCTTGCAATACTCGCAGGAACACTCTTAGTAAACGGTGCATGCCGTATCGAAAACATTCCAGATATCAGCGACGTTTCCGTTATTTTAAGTATGATAGAATGTTTCGGAGCAAAAATTGAAAGGCCCGACAATCATACAATAATAGTGGATGCTGAAAATATAACCTATGCCGTTCCCGACTATGAGCTTGTAAGACGTATCAGAGGCTCTTATTATTTGATAGGTGCACTCTTAAGCCGTTTCAGAAAGGCAGAAATCGCCATGCCCGGCGGCTGTAATTTCGGAACACGCCCCATCGATCAGCACATAAAAGGCTTCACAGCTCTCGGTGCCGATATCGACGATTCAAGAGGAGTTATAAAAGCTACTGCCGAAAATCTTGCCGGAAGCTCTATTTACTTAGATAAAGTAAGTGTTGGTGCCACAATAAACATTATGCTGGCAGCATGTAAAGCCGACGGAGTAACGGTTATTGAAAACGCAGCGAGAGAACCTCATATCGTAGATATGGCAAACTTTTTAAATTCCATGGGTGCAAACATCAAAGGTGCAGGAACAAACAGAGTTAAAATCAAAGGTGTTTCCGACATGAAGGGCGGCACATACCAGATAATTCCAGACCAGATTGAAGCAGGAACATTTATGATTGCCGCAGCAGCAACGGGTGGAAATGTTTTAATAAAAAACGTCATTCCCAAGCACATGGAATCTCTCACAGCAAAGCTCATTGAAGCCGGTGCCAAAGTTACCGAGCTTGACGATGCGATAAGGGTTGAAGGAACAGGCAAGCTTAAAGCCACAAATGTGCAGACCATGCCTTATCCCGGCTTCCCCACCGATCTTCAACCTCAGATGGTTGCTCTTTTAACAATTGCCGAGGGCTTAAGTGTTATGGTGGAAGGTGTATGGGATAACCGCTTCCAGTATACGGACGAGCTTATAAGAATGGGTGCCAAGATTAATGCTGCAGGCAAAATGGCTACAATTCAGTCTGTTCCCAAGCTTTACGGTGCTCCCGTCAAAGCAACTGACCTTCGTGGAGGTGCCGCAGTTGTAATTGCCGGCCTTATGGCTGAAGGTGTAACCGAAGTTACCAATATCACATTGATTGACCGCGGATATGAAAAATTCGAAGAAAAGCTTCGCTCTCTCGGAGCAAAGATAGAGCGTGTAGAAGAATGAGTTTTCATCTTGCCACAATAGCCAGCGGGAGCAGCGGTAACTCCAATCTTATCATTTCGGAAAATACACTCATCATGTCGGATTGCGGAATAAGTGGCAAAAAAGTTTTTGCAGGCCTTAACCATTTAGGTCTAAAAGCTCCCGATGCACTATTGCTCACTCACTCTCATTCAGACCACGTTAAGGGTGCATACATACTTGCAAAAAAATTCGACATTCCTATTTATGCCACAAAAGAAACCTTCAGAGACTGTTCTTTTATTCCCGGAGAATACATGAAAGAAATTGTCCCGGGAAAGTCTTTTAATATCTCAGGTGTAAGCGTAATGCCATTTCAGGTTTCCCACGACACCGCTTCATCTGTTGCTTATACCTTTTCAAAAGACAACACCAAGGTTGCTGTTATGACCGATACAGGTGTTGTAACAGAAGAAATGTATTCTCATCTTAAGGGTGCAGAAAGTATAATTATCGAATCTAATCACGACGAAAAAATGCTTATGGAAGGCCCGTACCCTTACTTTTTGAAAAGACGAATTTCAGGCGACAAAGGCCATATGTCAAACAACCTTTGTGCCGCTATTGCCAAAAGACTATTAAACGACGGGACAGAGCATTTTATGCTTGCCCACTTAAGCGAACATAACAACACAGAAACCCTTGCATTTGGGGCAAGCACTGAAGCACTTTCAGAAACCGGTCTTTCCTACACCTTAAAAATTGCCAAAAAGGACGAACCTTCTGTCCTTTGAGAAAGGATTATAACTATGCAAAAAATCACAGTAACTTTCATATACGGAAAAGACGATACCAGGAAACTGAAATATCGTCTTACAGGTGACGTTCCGATAGGTGTTATGCTTGAAAAGCTCATCGGCTTTCAGTTTATCGTGGACTCGGCAGATCCCAAAACCTTTAACGTCTTGCACAAAGGCATTCAGATTGAGGACTTATCAAAAACCTTCGAAGAATGCGAAGTTATTGACGGCGATGAAATTTATCTTGTCCCCACAGTTTTTGAGCCCATCCCTCCCCTTCCTGAAAACGATGCTCCCTTAAAGACGATTCCTGCAAAATCAAAAGATAAGACTGACTTTTCAGAATCAGAACATCATCAGCATCACCACAGACAAAACCAGAATCGTCAGGGCGGAAACCGAAACAATTCTCCCCACGGAAATTACAGACGTGGAAACCATCAGCAGGGACAGCAAAAAAAGCAGGGTACTTCTCAGGGCGAAAAAAAATCACAAGGACAAAAATCTGTACCGCAGACAGCACCTCAGACAGAAAAAAAGGATGCTCCGATTCCCTTTAAGCCACATTCCAGAAACTTCCACAGAAATCACGGAAGAAAACCCGGAAATACTCCTAATAAATCAAACTGATAAAAAAGCATTTGAACTAAAAGTTCAAATGCTTTTTTCTTTTACTCCATATCAAAAAGTGATGTCTGGCTACTTTCAGAAAGTCCCTTCAAACAACCTGCATTGGCAAGCAAATCCGTTATTGCCTTACCGACATGTGCTCTCTGGCGTATATCCTCAACAGAGAAGAATTCTCCTCCCTCTTCTCTAGCTTCCATAATCTGCTTTGCCGCAACAGCTCCAAGATTTGCAATTGATGAAAGCGGCGGTATTATTCTTCCGTCTTCTCCCTTCAAAAACTTTGAAGCATGAGATTTGTATAAATCCACAGGAGCAAATTCTATTCCTCTTGCATACATTTCACGGCAGATTTCAAGAATAGTCTGAATATTCTTTTCACGTGTGGATATAGCCTTTCCCATTTTTTCATATTCTTTTATCTTGTCATTGGTGAAATCATATCCTTTGGTCATAAGCTCATAGTCAAAGTCATCAGCACGTACAGTATAATATGCAATATAATACTCCGTAGGTCTATGCACCTTATACCATGCGATTCTGAATGCATTTGTTACATATGCAGCCGCATGAGCCTTGGGGAACATATACTTAATTTTAAGACACGAATCTATGTACCATTCAGGAACATCATGTTCTCTCATCATGTCCATCCATTCGTCTTTAAGGCCTTTACCTTTTCTGACGGACTCCATTATTTTAAATGCGTCGCCGTTGGGAAGGCCCATTGCAATTAAGTACGCCATAATATCGTCTCTTGTACAAATACAGCTGTTCAGCGTACAGGTATTTGAATTTACAAGATCCTGGGCATTTCCGAACCAAACGTCAGTACCATGGGAAAGTCCGCTTATTCTGATAAGCTCGGAAAATGTCTTGGGCATTGTTTCAACAAGCATATTTCTTACTATTCTGGTTCCGAATTCCGGGATACCGTAAGTTCCCACAACGCTGTCTATCTGTTCAGGAGTTACGCCAAGTGCCTCGGTTGATGAAAAAAGACTCATAGTTTCCTTGTCATCAAGCTGAATGTCCTGTACCTTCGTATCGGTTAAATCCTCAAGCATTCTTATTACCGTCGGATCGTCGTGTCCCAGTATATCAAGCTTTAAAAGGTTATCGTGAATCGAATGGTAATCGAAATGCGTTGTTGTTACGTCACTGTCAGGGTCATCCGCAGGATGCTGAACCGGTGTAAAGTCATGAATGTCAAGTTCCTTAGGACATACTATAACTCCGCCGGGATGCTGTCCGGTTGTTCTCTTTACGCCGGTACATCCAAGCTTAAGTCTTTCAACCTCAGCTTCCCTCACTCTTACATTACGTTTTTCGAAATATTTCTTAACATAACCGTATGCTGTTTTTTCCGCAACTGTTCCGATGGTTCCTGCCTTAAACACATATCCTTCTCCGAAAAGCTCTCCCGTATATTTATGTGCCTTTGTCTGATAATCTCCCGAGAAGTTAAGGTCAATATCCGGCACCTTATCGGCGTTGAATCCCAGGAAAGTTTCAAAGGGTATGTCATGGCCCTCCTTCATAAGCTTCGTACCGCACTTGGGACACATTTTATCCTCCAGGTCACAACCTGAAAGACCGGGTGAAACCTTTGGAAATTCAAGATATTTACACTCGGGGCAAAGATAGTGTGCAGGAAGTGAGTTTATCTCCGTAATGCCTGATAAAAACGCAACAAAGGAAGATCCAACAGAACCTCTCGAACCAACTATATAACCGTCATCGTTGGACTTTTTAACAAGCTTCTGTGCTATCATATACATAACATCATAACCGTTATTTATGATGGGGTTAATTTCACGTTCCAGTCTGTCCTGTACAAATTCAGGCAAGGGATCGCCGTAAAGGCGATGTGCCTTTTCATAACAAAGACGCTTTAAGTCCTCCGCACTGTTTTCGATTGTAGGAGGATAGTTTCCGTCCTTTATCGGAATGACATCCTCTATCATATCGGCAATTTTATTGGTGTTTTCAACAACCACTTCATACGCTCTGTCTCCGAGATACTTAAATTCTTCAAGCATCTCTTTAGTGTTTCTGAAATATAACGGTGGCTGATTGTCAGCGTCATCAAAACCTTTGGAATCCATAAGTATTCTTCTGTACACTTCATCCTCGGGATCCAAAAAGTGCGTGTCGCATGTGGCAACAGTAAGCTTTCCGAGCTTATCGCCCATCGCAAGAATTCTCTTATTGTATTCTATAAGCTCTGCTTCGCTTTTTACAATACCTTCCCTTATCATGAAGGCATTGTTTTTAAGTGGCTGAATTTCAAGATAGTCATAATAGGATGCAATAGTTTCAAGCTCCGACTCGTTTTTACCGTCCACCATTGCACGATAAAGTTCTCCCGCTTCACAGGCAGAACCCACAATAAGTCCTTCTCTGTATTTTGTAAGAAGACTCTTGGGGATTCTAGGCGTTCTTCCAAGATACTTAAGATGCGACTCTGTTATTATTTTATAAAGATTTTTTATTCCCTTGAATTCCTTTATCAAAATAATTACATGATAGCAGTTTTTAGTTTTTCTTACATCAATCTGTCCGCCCAATGTCACATTAATATCCGTAACGTCCTTAATACCCAAAGCTTTCATTTTTCTTAAAAATTCGCTCCATATAGCACCTGTTACCTCGGCATCATTAACTGCTCTGTGATGGTTGGGGTTTTCGATATTCAAGTGATCTGCGATTATGTTAAGCTTATGTTTTTTAAGTTCTGGAAGAAGTGCCTGTGCAAGAATAAGTGTGCAGATTATGGTGTTATCAAATACAAGGCCATTTCTCTCTGCAGCTACTTTTATAAATCCCGTGTCGAACTTTGCGTTATGGGCAATAACCGGTGCTCCGTCACAGAAATTCAGAAAAGCCTCTATGGCTTCTCCTTCAAGCGGTGCTCCGGCAACCATTTCGTCGGTTATTCCCGTAAGCTCGGTGATATTAGACGGAATGTGACGGCAAGGGTCAACAAAGGTCGAAAAGCGTTCAATAACTTTGTCTCCACACATCTTTACCGCACCAATCTCAGTTATAACCTCGGTATTTTTATCAAGACCTGTGGTTTCAATATCAAAAATTACAAATTCATCTTCGATGGAATGTTCCTTAACATTCTTAACCGCATCTATTGTATCGGGAACAAGATACCCTTCAACGCCGTAGAGAATCTTTATGGGATTATCTCCTTTTGCCTTAAGTGCTTCAGGATAAGACTGAACAACACCGTGGTCGGTTATGGCAACCGCCGGCATTCCCCATTCAATAGCACGCTTGACAACCGACTTTGCAGAGCATACGGCATCCATGGCAGACATCTGAGTATGGCAATGAAGTTCCACTCTTTTTACCGGTTCATCATCGGTTTTCTTTTTCTTCTGTGCCTTTTCAATATTCCTTACTGCAATTGTTTCCTCTCTCTCAAAGGGATCGTTACGAAGCTCGCCCTGTACACATACAGTAGCTCCCACCTTTATGCCCTCCAAAATTTCCTCAAGCTTATCTGCAGAAGTAAAGAATTTACACCCAATTGAGTTGGTAAGGTCAGTCATAATAAACTTAACGATAACCTTCTTACTCTTAAGCTCTTTTGTTTCTACCGCAAGGATATCTCCTTTTATTATTACTTTGTCGGTTTCTTCCGATATATCATTAATAGCAATAATTTCGCCCTTTATACTCTTACCAAGCAACACATCGCCGTTTGTGGTTTTTATCACAACTTTTTTCTCCTTCTTTTCTTCCTTCGCTTCATAAACGATTTCGGGAAGATCCGGCATCTCAACCTTTTCTTTCTTATCGATAAACTCAACATTAACGAAAAGATTGGTCTGATCCAAAATTATTTTATGTATAAGTTTATCGCACTTTTTCATGACGAGCATTTCCATTCCGCCATGGATTACGGTTATCCTAAGCGTTTCGTCCGAAAACTCAATCCTGCTTCCCAGAAGCATATAATAAAAAGCAGGCTCCGCCTTTTTCACTTCCTGTAAAAGATTAGGATAGTAGGACTTGAAAAACTCTTCATCCATTGATGCATTGGCGTAAAACACCGATATATTGCTTTCGGCAAGCTTGTAAAAGCCCTTCATATCTTTTTTAAGAGCGTCAAGCTCAGAAAGGGATGATACGTCATCCAGCGACAGTACCAAAGATATTTTCCTGGTTTTTTTATTAATTTCAAACTTAATTACTTCTGCTTCGCTTAGTTTATCCGAAACTTTTATTCCTTTTAGCGTTTTTCCCAGTGTTCTCATTTTATTCCCTTTCTGCTTATAATTTTTCTATTTCTTCAAACAATTCTTCTATTATCCTGTCTTCGGATATTTTTCTCACAGCTTCTCCTTTCTTGAAAAGAAGAGCCTCCCCTTTTCCTCCTGCAATACCTATATCCGCCTCTTTTGCTTCTCCGGGGCCATTTACAACACATCCCATAACAGCAACGGTGATATCCTTATTAATCGAGCTTAAGCGGCTTTGTACCTCCGAGGCAATCCCAATAAGGTCTATCTTAGTTCTTCCGCAGGTAGGGCAGGAAATAAGCTTGGCTCCGCCTCTCAAATCAAGAGTTTTAAGAAGTTCAATTCCCGCTTTTACTTCCTCAACCGGATCTGCTGTGAGGGATACTCTCAAAGTATCTCCTATTCCGTCAAGCAAAAGTGCTCCGATTCCTGCACTGGAACGGATAATTCCCGAATAGCTTGTTCCTGCTTCGGTTACGCCCACATGAAGCGGATAAGAAAATGTCTTACTCGCAAGACGATATGCTTCAACGGTAGTTTTAACATCCGAAGATTTCAAGGAAATGGCCATATCGTAAAAATCACAGTCTTCAAGCATTTTTATATGACGACGTGCACTTTCCACCATATTTTCCGGCGTAGGATGAGCAAGATCTTTTTCAAGCGAACCTCCGTTTACACCGATTCTTATAGGAACACCTTTCGCCTTTGCCGCCTGGGCAACAGCCTTTACCTTGTCCATAGAGCCGATGTTTCCGGGATTTATTCTCACCTTGGATACTCCTGCATCAATGGATGCAAGAGCAAGTTTATAGTCAAAATGAATGTCAGCAACTACCGGAATCGGACTTTTTGTGCAAATTTCCTTCATTGCCTCTGCCGCTTCCTTATCGGGTACTGTAACCCGGATAATATCGCATCCTGCCTTATGGAGTCTTTCTATCTGAGAAAGTGTCGCCAATACATCCTTTGTGTCCGTATTTGTCATGGACTGCACGCTTATAGGTGCTCCGCCGCCTATTTTTACATTTCCGACATTAATTTGTTTTGTCATTTTTATTCCTCCGCCTTTTCGGCTTTCTTTATCATAAGACTTCCGTCTTTTTGCGGAACAACCGTATCCGAACCCATTTCACCCTGCAGGCTATCATAGGTTTTACGCCACAAAAGATTAAGCTCTTCATCGTATTTCGCCGCAACGGTTTCATTGTCAGTCCATGTTGCCGATATATACGGTGGCTGCGGAACATTTCTTACAGGGCGTTCTGCCACAATTATGAATCCGCCGTCATCCGTGGCCGTTAAGTTTCCGCAGATTTCAGTTTCTGATTCTTTTAATATTTTTCCGTTTTTATCTATCAGAATAAACTTGTTTACCATTTCCTCATCTTTGGCATAATGCTGAGAAACAATGACCTTTCCCGAAGAAAGCTCGGCTATATCAGAAATTATCTGCTCCAAAGGCTCGGATTCCCATATAACTTCGCCATCTTCCGATACTTTGGTGATAACAATTTCAACTCCGTTTTCCGTGGCTTTGCCGCAGGATAAATACGCCGCCGTATCGGAAAGATAGTCTGCGCTTCCCGCAAACTGCACCCTTTTGCTCCATTTAAGCTCAAGTGTATCCTTATCAAAAAGAGCCGCAAAGGGGTTATTTCCGAATACAGATTCAGCAGACTGGCTGTTTCCCGACACTAAAATACCCATATTTTCGTTATAGCTTGCAGTATAAGGATAGTCGAAATCGCTTCCGCCATAGGTCTTTTCCAAAAGAAGCTTATCATACTTTGCAATATATACATCTCCGGGATACGAGCCGTCTGAGGTTTCGCCTACAGCAATATAACCGTCATCAGTTTTTAATATAACGGCAGACTCATCCTTTTCCTTTATCATGCTGTAAGCCTCTGTTTTTTCAATAAATTCCCCGGTCATTATTTCGTAGGCAAACTCATCTTCAACAAAGCGTTCATTTATGTCTTTTGTGTTCACATCTTCAAGGGGGACATACATAGGAAGCAAAGTACCTTCCGTCACAGTTACAAACTCTTTCTGCTCTGAAATTTCAGGCATATCATTACAGCCACTTACGAATACAGTCATAATAATCAAGCTATACAATGCCACTCTTTTCATAAATTCACCTCTTTTGGTTTTAAGGGATAAAATGTGCATCCTAAAAAAGGATGCACATGATACTATCTTTTTTCCGTGCCTCTGCTTTTAATTCGTTCTTTTTTTCTTTTTTCGTACTCAACTTGTCTTATTAATATGAGTACAAGAACTACAGCAAGAACTGCAAGAAGAGCTATTCCGATTATTTTTCCTATTACTCCGACGAAAGCACTCCACCACGAATATTCATATACCTTATCCGCAGTAAGTGTTACTTCTCCCAGATATTCGTCGCCGTAAAAAATTTCAACCTTACCAAGCTCGTCTTCAGGCGTGAGAGGTGCAAGCAAAGGAGTATTTACAGTAACCTTGGTGGTAATTAGGCTTTCATCAACATCCTTGCGGAATACAGATGTAAAGTCATCTTTAGCAGCAAGCTTTACAGTTTTCTCGCCTTTAGCGTATTTTATGCTCTTTTCATCATAGAATTCGCCCTTTTTAATAACCTGCTTGCTTACATAGTTTTCAAATCCCCATTCCATCAGGGCCTTAGTGTCCACATATGCAGTATTAACACCGTCTATCACACTTGCTCCGAGGATTACGGTTATAAGGCGTACTCCTTCTTTTTCAGCAGATGCAACAAGACAATTTCTTGCGGCATCTGTATATCCTGTCTTTATACCTGTAGCAGGACTGTAGAGGTAGCTGGATGTTCTTGCGTTTGTAAGAAGATTATTTGTTGTATTGAAATTTCTCGGCCCGTCATATATTTCGGTTTTCGGAAGCTCAAAATATGTAGTTTTTACAATTTCTCTGAAAGCGGGAATTTTCATTGCTTCAACTGCAATTTTCGCCATATCGGAAACGGTTGTGTAATGATTTTCATCAGTAAGTCCGTGTGTATTTACAAAGTGTGTACCTTCGCACCCCAAATCCTTGGCTTTTTCATTCATAAGTGTTACGAAATCGCTTATGCTTCCCGATACGGCCTCTGCAAGCACATTTGCCGCATCGTTACCGGACACTACCATCATACCTTTTATAAGTTCATAATTGTTGAAAGTTTCCCCTTCAAAAAGGCCAAGCTTACTGCTGTCCCAGGATATGGACATAACAGCCTCGTTGCTGACTGTGGAAGAAGCTTCGAGATCCAGTTTTTCCAGTGCAAGTAATGCCGTCATAATCTTAGTTGTAGATGCAGGATATTTTCTTTCTGACGAATTTTTCTCAAGCAATACCTCTCCTGTATCCATATTAACCAGTATGTAGTTGGAAGAGCTTACAACAGGTCCGCTGACGGTTCCATCACTCTCAGGAACAGCCATTGACACAGATGTAAAAATCAGACAAAAGCACATTAAAAGTGCAAAAAACTTTTTATTTTTCATAATCTACCTTCTTCATTTTTAATATAAGTATATTATACAATAAAAGACAAACTTTAGCAAGAGGATTTTGATAAATTATGTATTAAAAAAGAGTAGACTATGTCTACCCTTTTTATTATTCTGCAATAAGCATATCTACAGCATGCATTATACCGATTTTTGCCGACTCGTAAGTAAGGCCGCCCTGCATATAAGCGATATAAGGTTCTCTCATCGGGCCATCTGCCGAAAACTCAATGGATGAACCCTGAACAAATGCCCCTGCTGCCATAATAACCTGATCGGAATATCCCGGCATATCCGAAGGCACCGGTGTCGCATAAGAATCTATAGGAGCACCCTTCTGTATCCCCTGGCAAAACTTAACCAGTTTTTCGGGGTCATTAAAGAGTATTGCCTGAACTATGTCGGTACGTTCATCACAAGGACTCGGCGATGTTTCATAGCCGAGAGCATCCATTGCCGCCGCACAGAGAAGTGATGCCTTCATAGCCTGGCATACAACGTGAGGAGCCATGAAAAATCCCTGATACATATATCTTAATTCATCTAGGCTTGCTCCCGCTTCTCTGCCTGTTGCAGGCGTTGTAAGACGGTAGCCGCAAAGCTCAACAAGATCGTGTCTTCCGGCAACGTATCCGCCCATTTTGGCGATACCGCCCCCGGGATTTTTGATTAAAGAGCCTGCCATTAAATCAGCACCGTAATATGTGGGCTCGTGCTTAGAGACAAATTCACCGTAGCAGTTATCCACAAAACAAATTGTATCGGGACTTACACTCTTTACCGCCTCTATAATATCTCTTATTTCAAGTAATCCGATATCGTGATTCCATTCATAGCCTCGGGAGCGCTGAATGTGCACCATCTTTACCTTTTCCTTTGAAAGATATTCTTTAATTGCGGGAATGTCTGCATGGCCGCCTACCAAATTAACCTGGGCGTATTTTATTCCGAAGTTTATAAGTGAGCCGTTTTCGTTTCCGTCAAGCCCGATTACTCCGTCAAAGGTATCATAGGGCTTTCCCGTTACCGCAAGAAGGGTATCACCGGGACGAAGCACTGCAAAAAGTGCCGTTGAAATGGCGTGAGTGCCCGAAATCATAGTGTATCTTACAAGGGCATCCTCAGATTCGAAAACGTCGGCATACACGCGGTCTAAGGCGTCACGCCCCATATCGTCATAGCCGTAGCCCGTTGTTCCGTTGAGATGTGCCGCACCGATATGGTTATCGGCAAATGCCTTTAAGACCTTTGCCTGATTGTATAAACAAACCTCTTCAATTTTTTTGAATTTTTCGGAAACCGCCTCTTCAGCACGGGCGATTATATCCCTTGTTTTATCCGAAAACTTATACAAATTTCCAAGCATTATATTTCATAGCCCAGAGAAAATGCCTTTAAGTTGATATCAAGGAATTTTTCCGGTACTGTCTCCTTTATAACTTCTGTCCATGTTTCCTTCGGAATGTCGGTGTTCTTGGCAAGCAAGCCTATCAATACAACATTTACCGCCTTGGAGCTTCCCGCCTCGGTTGCAAGGCTTAAAGCATCAATTGCCGTTATATCAACTGAAAGTGCCTTGATTTTTTCAATTATTGCTTCGGGATATTTTGCCTTGCCGATAATAACGGGCATAGGATCGATGTTCTGAGAGTTCACAAGAAGTCTTCCACCCTTTTTAAGAAACTCAAGGCTTCTCATTGCTTCAAGCTCTTCAAATGCCATAATAATATCGGCACATCCTTCTCCGATAACCGGAGAATATACATTTTCGTTTCCGTAGCGAACATAGGTTACAACGCTTCCGCCTCGCTGGCTCATACCGTGAACCTCGCTTACCTTAACGTCATATCCGCACTTTATTGCAACATTACCTAAGATTCTGCTGGCAAGAAGCGTACCCTGTCCGCCTACGCCAACTATCATAATTGATGTATTCATTACGCTTCCTCCTTTTTAAGTGCTTTCTTTGCACAAAGCTGTGCACAGTAGCCACATCCGTTACACTGAGTCTTGTCGATGTTGATCTTTTCACCGTCAAAGCTTATTGCGGGACATCCTATCTTTAAGCACATCTTACACTTTACGCAGTCGCTTGTAACAGTCATTTTGCCTTCGTACTTAACGCTCTTTAAGAGTGCGCAGGGACGCTGTGCAATAATAACGGAGGGCTCTTTTTTGGAAACCTCTTCCTTTACAACAGCCTTAAAGCCCTTAAGGTCAAAGGGATCGGCAACTCTGATATTCGGAACGCCGATTGCCTCGCAAAGCTTTACAAGGTCAACCTGAGGAGCAGCTTCGCCTCTTATTGTCTTCCCCGTTAAGGGATTGTCCTGATGACCTGTCATACCTGTTATGGAGTTATCAAGGATAATTACTGTGGAGTTACCCTTGTTATATACAACATTGATAAGACCCGTAATACCGCTGTGAATGAAGGTTGAGTCCCCAAGCACTGCAACAGTTTTTCCGGAAACCTCGGGATTTGCCTTATCCATACCGTGAGCAAGACCGATTGATGCACCCATACATACGCAGGCATCAACGGAAGACAAGGGTTCAAGTGTACCTAATGTATAGCATCCGATGTCGCCGCAAACACGAAGACCTAAGGACGATAAGGCATAGAATGTTCCTCTGTGAGGGCATCCTGCACAAAGTACGGGAGGACGCATGGGAGCGTTTTCTTCCACCTTTACGCTTTCAGCTCTTTTTTCGCCAAGCACAACCTCTTTAATCATATCAGCGGAATATTCGCCGATTAAAGTGAAGGCATCCTTACCGATTACTTCGATGCCCATTGCCTTTATATGCTCTTCAAAGAAGGGATCAAGTTCTTCAATTACATAAAGCTTTTCAACCTTTGATGCAAATTCTTTTATAAGGTTGTCGCAAAGAGGATAAACCATACCAAGCTTTAAGTAAGACACCTTGTCGCCCAGTGCTTCCTTTGCATACTGATAGCAGATACCTGATGTGATAACACCGATTTTTGTATCGTTGTATTCAACCTTGTTAAGGGTAGATGTATCAGAATATACCGATGCGTCCTTTAATATTCCCTCCAAAACGGGATGACGGCGTTTTGCCATTGCAGGCATCATTACGTTTTTGATGGGGTTTTTAACGTATTCCTTTTCAATTTCTTCCCTTTCGCCCACTTCAACAAGACTCTGAGAATGCGAAACTCTTGTTGTAAGTCTTAAAATTACAGGAAGGTCAAACTTTTCACTGATAGCGAAGGCTTCCTTTGCAAAGCTTAAGCACTCCTGGCTGTCGGAAGGTTCAAGCATTATAGCCTTGGATGCTTTTGCATAGTTACGGCTGTCCTGTTCATTCTGTGAGCTGTGCATACCGGGATCGTCCGCAACGCAGATTAAAAGACCTGCGTTTACGCCCGTATATGTAGCTGTAAACAAGGGGTCTGCTGCAACGTTTAGGCCAACGTGCTTCATTGCACAGACAGATCTTCCTCCGCCCATAGCGGAGCCGATTGCTGTTTCAAGTGCAACCTTTTCGTTGGGCGCCCACTCAACGTGAGGGCAAGGAAGTGTTGCCATATATTCCATTATTTCCGTGCTGGGTGTTCCGGGATAAGCAGATGCAACCTTTACGCCTGCTTCGTATGCACCACGTGCAACGGCGTGATTACCGAGCATTAACTTTTTCATGATAGTTCTCCTTTATCATTTTTATCTTAATATTATACTATAAATTTGTCGTCTTGTAAAGCATTTGAGCCAAATAAATAAAAAATTGCCGAAGAAAAATTAAAATATGCCTTGCTTAAAAGACCTTTTTCCTTTTTATCTATGCCACCCTCGTAGTAATAGTCAAAATAGCTTTCCGCACACTTTTTAGCTCTTTTATATAAAACGGATGTGTCAAGACGTGTAATACATCTTTTCATATCCGCCTCTAAAAACGCCATAGCGATTAAAAGCCGCTTTCCCTTGTCGGTTAAGGACAGTTCATCGCCACATGCTCCTTTGGCTTTCTTTGCTGCCGCATAAAGGAAAAACGCAGAGTCTGTCATTTCATAGCTTCTTTCTTCCGTTATTGCATCAGTTGGTGCTTTGCTGTTATAGGTTATTCCGTCAAAACCGCATGCTTCTTTTATTTCAGGAAAAGCGATTTCTTCGCCAAAATATTTCGCACATTCAAAAAGAGTTCTTTTCACAGATTCGATTCTTTTATCGGGCGTATCAAAAGCAGGGATTTTCACATTAAGATAGTTATTTAACAAAGCTTTATACCAAGTATCGTCGGGGTAAAAGTTTGTAAAAATCCCGTCTTTTTCTGCCTTTATTCCGCCGAGTGAAGATGTATCCGTATCAATATTAGGAGCATAGAAGCAAAGCTTGCCTCTATGCTCTCTTAATGCAAGAATGTTTACATTAAGCCTTTCTGCAAGGCTTGAAATTGCCCCTCTCATCACGCTTCACGTATAGACATGGAAAGGGAGTTTGCCGATTGCGGCACGTTGTCGATGTCAATAAAATAGTCAATCCTTATGTCGCCTTCACTCTCCCCTAAATCCACCTTCAGCTTGTCTGTAATTGTGCTTACTGTAAAGCTTCCGTAGGGTGTTTCATAGTGGCCCATATGGGTTTTACCCGATTCAAAAACCATATATGTATTTCCGCCCTCGGTTCCGGTTCTTGACATAGTAACAACATTTCCGTCAATTTTCAGCATTGTCTGAGTGCCTTCTTTAAATCCGGTTACTTCGCTTTCTTCATAAACTATATATTTTTTGCCGTTTCTCTCGTAATATCGACCGCTTGTGACAAGCTCAAGATCGTCATTTTCTTCTTCCTGATCCGTAAATACGCCGCGTATCGATATGATAATATCTTTTTTCACGAAAAATTCGCCTCCTTTTTTAAGTATATCACAAATTCGCCTTCATTTCAAAGGATTCATTTGGAAAGAACCAAATGGCAGGGCATTCCGTTTTCGTATACGGGATAGCTTTCGCCCATAATTAAAGGTCTTGCATATTTTATAAATTCTTCCGTAATGCCGTTACCCTCGGAATTAATGTATTCAGAAGGAACCATCTTTTCCTCGTTTGCGATTTTGGATATATCCATTGCTTCAAACTTTATTTTATAGTCGCCGCATCTTACATAGCCCATCATTTTGCCTGTTGTGCCTGAAAGTGCCTCACGGAAAGCCGCACTTCCGTTTGCCAGGGCTTCTTCAACGTCCGTCTTGCTCTGTAAGTGAGCAGCACATCTCTGGAAGACGTTTAATTCCACCGCTCTTGCCTTTACGCCGATTTTCTCTCTTACGGCATTTTCCAGTACTTTTCCGGAGCCGCTTAAATACTTGTGTCCGAAATTGTCAACCGCGCCTGATGCTGTGCTTTCGCAGACATATACGCCCGACGCATCCTTGATTCCCTCTGATATTGCAACAAGAACAACCTTTTTCTCTGACAAGCATTTTTTTACATCTGATAAAAATTTATCCATTGAAAAAGGAACTTCCGGAAGGTAGATAAGGTCGGGCGACGTGCAAGTTTCGTCCTTTGCAAGGGCACTTGCCGCCGTAAGCCAGCCTGCATTTCTTCCCATAACTTCTACGATTAAAACGCTTTCAAGGTCGTATACGTTGGTATCACGGTGCATTTCCTTGACGGCTGTCGCAACGAATTTTGCCGCACTTCCGTAGCCGGGGCAATGGTCGGTCATAGCCAGGTCATTGTCGATGGTTTTCGGAATACCCATTATATAAATTTCATAATCCTTTGTTTTTGCATATTCACTTAAACGGTAAACCGTATCCATGGAATCGTTTCCGCCGATATAGAAAAAGTATCTTATGTTATGCTTTTCAAAAATTTCAAAAACCTTGTCATAAACCGAAGAATCCTTATCAGGCTTCGGCATTTTATAACGGCAGGAGCCAAGGTATGCAGAAGGTGTGTGAATAAGCTTTTCGAGATTGCCTTCCTTGGAAAAGGTTTCGCCTAAATCCGTGAATTTTTCTTTTAATAAACCTTCAATTCCGTTTACCATACCGAGGATTTTACCCTCGAAATCTGAAGTAAGTGCTTCTTTTATAACACCCGCCAATGATGCATTTATTGCCGCAGTGGGGCCACCCGACTGTCCTATTACCATATTACCTTTAATCATACCTGTCGCCTCCGATAATTATTCTTATAACATTATATCAAAAATTTATAAAAATTCAATATTTTACTTGAAGAAATTAAAATTTGTGGTAAAATATATAAAGAAGTATATAATATTTCAAGATAATTTGTTAAAGAAAGGAACAGCTTTTATGAAAGAATACAGCAAAGTTATTTTTGAAACCGAAGAAAAGGACTATTTCTGCCTGTGGTTTACCGACATCAATTCAGGTTTTGTCACCGAAGAGGATCACGTTGCCTGCTTCCGTGATGAGGATGTTTTCGATGCATATTGTAAGGCTAAAGGCTTCACACCCAAAGACACCATGCTTTTTGATCTCTCCTCTCTCTTAAGCTTTGCTATCGGCAAGGATAACGATTTTGACGCATCAACCCTTCTTAATTTCTGGAACATATGCTCAGACCTCGCTTTTACCTTAAAGCTTGATTTCGTGGGCGACGATGATAATGAAACCTTATCCGAAATTTATGATACGCTGTTCTTTTTGGAAACTGCGGACGATGACGAGGTTTCCGAGGAAGATGCCACCATTACGGAGGATGATTTGTCGGATTTACGCGAAATCGTAGCAGAAGGCTGCAAAATGATTATTGGAAACTTAAACGCTATATAAAATGCCGAAAAGAATAAAGAACGCCCCTGCGGTCTTTATTCTTTTTTCATATTTACAAAATTCAAGAAAAGTTGTATAATAAGCTTGAGGTTTTAAGTATGAAAATTAAATTAATTTGCGTCGGCAAGCAGAAGGAATCATTCTTCAAGGATGCCGCCGCCGAATATATAAAAAGACTTTCCCGCTTTCACAAGCTGGAAATAATAGAGATAGCCGAAGAGCTTAAGAAAGAAAATCCCTCGGAGGGTGAAATTGAAAAGGCACTTTCCGATGAGGCTGAAAAAATATTAAAGTCTGTGGGAAAAGGTGCATATATCGTTTCCCTTGCCATAGAAGGAAAGCAGATTTCAAGTGAGGACTTAGCTGATACCCTAAAGGGTTTAAGCGACAGCGGAACAAGCGAAGCTGACTTTATAATAGGCGGCTCCCACGGTCTTTCAAAGGATGTTTTATCCTCCTCTGACTTTCTTTTAAGCTTTTCAAAAATGACATTTACCAAAGAGATGGCACGGGTTATATTTTTAGAACAGCTTTACCGTGCATCCAAAATCTCTGCGGGAGAAACCTATCACAAATAAGGAGCGTTAAAAATGGAACTGGCATTAAAGGTAGGCATTCAGGTTATTATAATTTTCATTTATATGACCATCGGCTTCATCCTTTCAAAAACCAAAAAAATAAATACTGACGGTGTAAAGCAGGTTACAAATATCCTTCTTTTAATTGTTACACCCTGTGTTCTTATAAAATCCTATCAGGAAAAAATTGCCGAATTCAGCCCTGATTTGTTAATGGGGCTGGGCATCTCTGCCCTTCTTGCGATTTTAATTCACTTTGTTGCAATAGGCATAAGTTCACTCATTTACCGCAAGGAAGAAAGCGGCATATACAAGGTTAACCTCTTTTCTGCAGTTTACTCAAACTGCGGTTTTATGGCTATTCCCCTTCTTTCATCAACGCTCGGAAGTGACGGAGTATTTTACGGAAGTGCATATCTTGCAACCTTCACTATATTTTACTGGATACACGGCGTAATCGTATTTACGGGAACAAGAAAATCCATCACATTAAAATCGGCATTTTTAAATCCCGGCGTAATCGGTACTGCCGTTGCAATGCTTTTATTCCTTCCCAAAATCACACTTCCCGAAATTGCAATGGAAGCGGTAAGCGGCATTGCGGGCTTGAACACTCCCCTTTCAATGATGATACTGGGAACTTATCTTGCAAATATCAGCATTAAAAAGGCGTTAAGCCGCCCTTCACTTTATTCGGTATCCTTTTTAAGGCTTTTGTTTATACCCCTTGTATCTGCAGTTTTAGTTTTCCTTTTAAGGTTTATTTTCCCCATCGACACAGTAATTGCAAATGCAATTTTAATTCCCGCTGCCTGTCCCGTTGCAGCAATTTCGGTGCTTTTTTCCACAAAGTTTGACGCTGATGCCTACTACGCTTCGGAGCTTGTGGCGATAACCACATTAATTTCAATTGCAACCATCCCCTCGGTTATAGCGATTTCGTCGCTGTTTATTAAGTAATAAGCAAAGAGTATGACCCCTCTTTGTTTATAATAAAATTTATCGGCGCTACATCCTTTAAGGAGCAGCAGCCAAGGAGGTTTTAATTATGAATAACAAAAGGTCAATGTCAACAGAAAAAATGGTTTTTGTGGCAATTATGACAGCACTTGTCGTATTGCTTCAGACAATGGCGATTGTCACCAGGATGTTTGGATTATTTTCTTTTTCCTTCGTCCTCGTTCCGATTGTTTTGGGCGCCGCAGTGGCAGGTCCAACAGCCGGAGCCTGGCTCGGATTCGTCTTCGGACTTATGGTTTTCATAACCGGAGATGCAGGAGCATTTTTAGCCGTAGACGTTCTCGGAACAATCATTACCGTTATGGTAAAAGGTGTACTTGCCGGTCTTATCGCAGGACTTGTTTACAAGATGCTGTCACGTTTTAACACATATGGTGCTGTGCTGGCTTCTGCGGCAATATGTCCTATCGTTAACACAGGTATATTTTTACTCGGATGTAAGCTTTTCTTTTACGAAACTATCGTAGAATGGGGCGTAGCCGCGGGCTTTGAATCCGTAGGAAAATATATGATTATAGGGCTTGTTGGAACAAACTTTATAGTTGAATTTGCAATAAACCTTATCTTAAGCCCGGTAATTTTAAGACTATTAAAAATCAAAAAAGCGTAATAAAAAGCGATTGACCGTTGGTCAATCGCTTTTTATTATGCTCCAGGCTTCTTTTAGTTTTTCTAACGAAAAGCTTGCATTTGCAGGTGATGTGGACGGAAGGCAGATTGCTTTCCGTCCTAATTTTTTCTCCGTATATTTTATATAATACTTTTCAGCCGTTTTTCCGTTGACGAAAATTTTTGCAACCTTTGAGTTTTTTATAATCTCGGATAAGTCATTTGCAACTGCATTTTTAATGGTGCTGTCGGCACTTCCCTCTATGTCGCAGGAGGCTAAAACGTCCCACAAGGCAAGGTTGTGCCTTAAAACAAAGCTTCGCTTTTCCTCTATGGTTAAGGGCGTATCCTCCCCGAAAACAAGGGCTAAAACGTGCCAGAAGCGGTTTTGCGGATGGCCGTAGAAAAACATCTGTTCACGACTTTTAACCGAAGGGAAACTGCCTAAAATAAGCACCCTTGAGTTTTCGTCATAAAGCGGCGGTATTGGGTGTTTTATCATTTAATCACCTTCTTATATTCCATTGGGAGAAAAGGGCTCCTCCAATGTAAAATGCCCACCGAATTGCGGATTTTCTTCTCCTTCAATATTTATCTTAACCATTTCGATTCCTTCAACTTCGCAAAGGCTTTTCACTATGGACATAATTGCCATATATTCTTTGGTTGAGCCTCCCGTGTTATGCTCTCTGAATTCTGAAGAGAAATCTATCGTACAAAGTCCGTCCTTTGTGGTAACTGAAATAACGGTTATATTTCCGTACAAGGAAGGGTTGAGTTCCTCGCTTTCGGGCCCTTTCATCAACTCGCTTAATATGCTTTTTTCGATACTTCCTCTGATATGGATTTCTCTTACCTCTTTTTCAAGATTCATAACATCCTTATCAGGAAAATAAAGTGTGACTTTCGCTTTTTCCGAAACAATGAATTCCAGACTGTAAATTTTCTTATCAAAATCTCCGGTTTCCCGAAAATCCATAACTTCTTTGTTTATGCGGTATTTACCGGGTTCAAGCTTTCCGTAAAGCCATTCCCAGTTAACCTCCATTTTTCGTTCTCCGCCCTTCGGGAGCATATAGGCAACAGAATTCCAGCTAACATTTACATCATCAGCTACTATAAAAGGCAATTCCTTCCATTCGCCTGCTTCTTCTTTATAAAGTGCATACCAATCCCCTGTCTGAAGCTCACCGGTTTGTTTTCCGTTCATCTGATTAAAGACTATGTTCATTCCTGATGGGGTTACATTTTCTGCCGACAAGGTCAAGCCCCATTCATCTTCGGCAACTTTTACATCTTCCACCTTAACAATCCTCGTGCAAGCTGTAAGGGTAAGTAAACTTAATAATAAAGCAATTATTTTTTTCATAGCTCTGCCTCCTTTATGCTATGGCTTCACTGCCCACGTTGTAATCTGTCCACGTACCCATCTGAGGCCAGGACGCAGTACAATCAGTGAAGAAGTATGCACCAAGCCCGCTGCGCCATTTTTTCGCCTCAAACTTTATTACTGCGAGGCCGAAATACTGCTCTTCTGCATTCCGGCTGTCAGTTATGGAAAACAAAAGTCCGTCTTCCCAGTAAAGCTCATCCTTTTCAATAAAGCCCTGTTCTCTTAATTCTTCAAATGTAAGCTCTAAACATTCTTTATCGTGTGCCTTTGCAAAAATATAGCTGATTGCAGACTTTTCGCTCTCTGTAAGCTCTCCCGGTGCTTTGCTTAAGTCAATGCTTAAATATTTTATATCTCCATTTAATCCAGAATCTTTTTCCCATAAATCTTCAAGCACCTTTAAGTATAGACCGCTTAAATCATAATATGTTCCGCCGGGATTTTCTTTCGTGCCACGAGAGTGTCCGTTAATTTTTGTGCAGAAGGCTGTGATATCAGCAGGCACACCTTGCTTTTGTGGAGCATTGTTAAAATCGCCCTTGTAATAAACATCTATGGGCATACCGTCTTCCAGATTTTTAAATTCAGCCTTTTTGCCGTCAATCAAAATTTCAATGCTTTTTGCATCAAGGAAATAGACAGAAGCTTTTTCCGTTCCCGCAAGGATAAGATTTCCGTCTTTTGCCCCGTCAATAATTTTAAGTGTTATATGTTCATACTTTTCATCAAGATATGACTCATACTTTTCAGTCGGTCCGTTCACATCTTTCGTTCCACCGCATCCCGAAAGAAATGCCATGCATACAATTAAACATAAAACTAAGTACTTTTTCATATCGCACCTCCAAATATTATACATCAAGACATTTTTTACAAAAGTCTTTTCATATATAATACAAATTATAGTGCAAAAAGGTTGCAATTACGACACATAAGGTTTAGATGCAACTTTCAAAGGCTCCCTTGTGTAAAGGGAGCTGTCTAAAGGTAAAAATTATGCCTGTAACATAATTTTTACCGATGACTGAGGGATTGTTTTTACAATTCCCTTCTTTATCCCTCTACCTATCAGCGAATTTTGCTTTTGCAAAATATCGCCTAAAGGTCCCCCTCCCTTTAGGCAAGGGAGGCTTTTTTGTTTTCGACAATGTTCGATACATCCATATTGCGAGGCATAAGGTTTAGATGCAAACACTTTTTGTTAAGTCAAGCTAAAAAAGTGCTCTTTATTTCTTTTATTTAAAAGCAATAATATTTTTTGCAGTATATTCGTCAGTAATTAATGTGTCAATCATTTGAGTTCTCAGAGCACCTATGATTGCCTCCGTCTTATCTTTTCCGCTTGCAACAGCAATAGTTTGTTTCGCATTTTTTAAAGCATCTATTTCTGCACACAAAGTATTCTCGTATAATTCTACTATATTTCCGTCTTCATCGAAAAAATGCGTAGAAATGTCCCCGATTGCAGATGCACACTTCTCGTTATATCCAAAGACTTTACCAAAGATTTGTATGATTTCTCTGCTTCCTATTCCGACAATTGCAAGATCAATATCATTCCATAAATCACAAAGACTTTTATAGCAAGAAGTTTTTTTAAAAAGCTCACAATCACCAATACAGTCCGGTCGATAAGGGAACCATGCATATTTTACCCTTGCACTTATTTTATCTGCAAAACTCCTTGCAAGTTCATTTGACAAAAAATAGGACTGTTCCTGGTCCGTTGCACCAAAAAGAGGAAAAACAATATTATTTGTAGTCTTGATATCACTAAATTCGTAAATCAATCTCTGAATAGTACGCCCCCACGAAATCGCAATTTTCTGATTTCCTTTTTCTATTATTGATTGGATATAGGTTACTGCTTTTTTTACAGTCATTATTTGGCAAAGTTCTTCGTCAGCACTGCTCACCCCACATATAACTGCATTTCTAATATTAAATTTATTGCAAAGTTTCTGTTCAAGTTCCTTACAATCAATCTCCGGATTGTGAATTTTGATTTCCACTATTTTTTCTTTTATTGCATCATTTAGTAATTTCGAAACAGTTTGACGAGATAAATTCATCATTTTTGCAATCTCGTTCTGCGTGTGTTTTTTTCATAATATAATATTGCCGCTTCCCGCATTTGTTTTTTCTCAGCATTCATACCCTATCACCTTTTGTACTCATTTTATTTATTATTATAACAACTTTTTACCGCTCTGTCAATAAGTTAACATTTGTAATTGACAAATGTTAACTTATGTGGTATAATAAATTAAAATCTAAAGAAGGAGCAAAAAATATGTTAGTTACTATGAAAGAAATGCTTGCAGATGCAAAGAAAAATCACTATGCAATTCCTGCATTTGATGTAAGCAATTATGAAATGATGAAAGCAGTTTTGGAAACCTGCGAAGAAGAAAAATCTCCCGCACTTCTTATGACACTTGGTGTAGATACAGAAGGAAGAAACCTACAGCTTCTTTCCTCTATGGTCAGAGGGGCTTCTGAATATTTTAAAATCCCAATTTGTCTGCATATGGACCATGCAACAGATATTGACTTTATTAAATACGGTTGCGACAACGGATACAGCTCTGTTATGTATGACGGTTCAGTACTTTCCTTTAATGAAAACGCAAAGAACACCGCCATTGTTACTGAATATGCTCACAAAAAGGGCATTACAGTTGAGGCGGAACTTGGACATGTCGGTAATGCAAGCGTTGGAAGCATCAGCGAAACGGGATTAGACACCGACCCCGGTGAAAGTCTTACCGTTCCTGAGGAAGTTGCAAAATTTGTAGAAATTACCGATGTTGATGCACTTGCTGTCGCTATTGGTACATCACACGGTGTATATCAAAAGACACCGGAACTCAGAATTGACAGACTTGATGAAATAACCGCTGTATGCGACAGACCCCTTGTACTTCACGGCGGAAGCGGAACTCCTGATGACCAGATGCAAAACGCAATTCATCACGGAATTACAAAAATAAACATTTATTCTGATGTCCTTTATGCTCTAAATCAGGGTCTTAAAAATTATTTAAACACTATGACAAATCCCTCAACATGGCCATTCCTTGTGTATGAGGATTCTATGAAGATGATGAAAGAAGTTGTGCGCGAGAAACTCAGGACATTTGGTAGCGCAGGAAGGATATAAGGTGATAATATGAAGACAAGAGCAACTCGTCTTTATGGAGCAAATGATGCAAGATTGGAAGAATTCGAACTTCGTCCCATAACATCAGGAGAACTTCTTATTAAGATTATTTCAGACAGTGTGTGTATGTCTACACATAAAACAATTATACAGGGTAAAAATCATTTAAGAGTTCCTGATAATGTAGCAGAACACCCAATTATGCTCGGCCACGAATTTTGTGCCGAGGTAATTGAAGTCGGCGACAAATGGAAAAATGAATTTTCTGTTGGCGACAAGGTTGTTATGCCGCCTGTTCTTTCATATCTCGGTGGATACGAAACAGTAGGTTATTCCTTTGAAGAAATTGGCGGTGTTTCTACCTATTCCATTGTTTATGAGCATATTCTTGATAACAATTTTTTGATTAAGTTAAACAGCAACTCTTATTTCAATGGTTCACTTATCGAACCTGCATCTTGTGTTATAAGAGGATACAAAGCAAGTTTACACCTTGACGAAAACTACAATCCTGTTACTGGCATTAAGTCCGGCGGAAAGGTTGCCATTCTTGCCGGATGCGGTCCTATGGGACTTGTTGCTATTGATATTGCTCTTCACGGAGATGTCAAGCCCTCTATGGTGGTGGTAACAGATCTTGACCAGTCAAGACTTGACCGCGCCGCATCTATCTTCTCTGCGGAAAAGGCAAAGGAAGATGGAATTGAGCTTGTGTTTGCCAACACTTCTGACAAAGATATACTTATGGATATTTCAGGTGGCAAAGGCTTTGACGACGTATTTGTATATGCCCCTGTTCCTGCAGTTGTTGAGCTTGGTGATGCTATTTTAGGTTTTGACGGTTCTCTTAACTTCTTTGCAGGTCCGTTGGATAAGAAATTCAGTGCTAATTTTAATTTCTACAATGTTCACTATGCTCAGCACCATGTAACTGGAACAAGTGGAAGTACGCCGGAGGATATGAAAGACATCGTAAAACTTATCGGTGAAAACCGCCTTGACCCATCTGTTATGATAACTCATATCGGTGGTATTGATGCCGCAATTGACACAACTGTAAATCTTCCAAACATCCCCGGCGGAAAGAAACTGATTTACACACATATTGAGCTTCCTCTTACCGCACTTACTGAGTTTGAAAAGCTTGGCGAAACTGATGAGAGATTTAAAGTTCTTGATGAGCTTGTAAAAGCAAACAATGGTTTGTGGAATACGATGGCAGAAAAATATCTGTTGGAAAATTTCTAATATTCTTTTTAGTTTATTAAAATACATTGGAGCGAATGATATGAGCAATGTTGGATATGTTTTAGGTATTGATTTAGGAACCGGTGGTGCAAGGGTTGGCATTTTCGATTTAAAAGGGATTCCGGTTGTTTTTTGTAGCGAAAAAGTCTCACTTTACACCCCTGCCTCCGGTCGTGCAGAGCAGGACGCCAATGAATGGTGGGAAGCAATATGCAAAGCTTCCAAAAAAGCTATTGAAACAAGCAATATTGACCCATCGAGTATCAAAGGAATGAGTCTTGATACAACTTGTTGCACTGTCTTACTTTCCGGAGATGATATGGAGCCATTGCGAAATGCAATTATGTGGATGGATGTCCGGGCTTCAGAGCAAGCCAAGAGAATTTACCAATCCGGTCACGATGCGCTCAAATATAACGGCTATGGGATGGTCTCTGCTGAATGTTTGCCAGCCAAAGCACTCTGGATAAAAGAAAACGAACCCGAATTATGGAACAAAGCAACAAGATTTTATGAATGTGCAGATTGGTTAATTTATAAACTTACCGGACAATATACCGCCAGCATTAACTGTGCTTCTGCACGTTGGTATTATAACTCCGAAGAGGGCGGTTATCCTATCGATTTTTATGAAAAAATCGGATTGGGAGATCTGGCCCAGAAGCTTCCGTCCCGGGTTTTACCTATGGGAGAGTTTGTCGGTGGACTTACAGCACAAGCGGCAAAGGAACTCGGGTTAAAGGAGAGCACACCTGTCGGTGAAGGTGGTGCAGATGCATTTGTAGGCGTGATAGGTTTAAATGCTGTGCAACCGGGGAAACTGGCATTAATTACAGGCTCATCTCACCTACACATTACTCAAGTGGCAGAAGAAATTCACAACAAGGGAATCTGGGGCTCTTATCCTGATTGCATAGTTAATGGATTGCAAATGGTAGAAGGCGGTCAAACATCCACCGGTTCAATTATAGAATGGTTTGTTAACAATCTTTGCGGAACAGTGAAAGAAAAAGCCGCTAAACAAGGTAAATCTGTTTACGATTTATTAAATGAAGAAGCAGAAAAATTGCCTATTGGCGCTGATGGATTGGTTTCTCTTGATTTCTTCCAGGGAAACAGAACGCCTTATGTGGATCCTGATGTAAGGGGAATGTTTTATGGTCTCTCTCTAAATCATACACCGGCACATATGTACAGGGCCATTATCGAGAGCATTTGTTACGGAACGGAAGCTATTATTGAGGTGTTTCGTCAAGCCAATTTCGACCTTCACGAGATAGTTATATCAGGCGGAGCAGTAAAGAGCCGTTTTTGGATGCAAGTACACGCAGATGTAAGCAATGTTCCGATTATTGTTCCACAAGTGACAGAAGGTCCTTGTCTGGGCTCTGCAATTTTAGGTGCCGTTGCCGGCGGCGTTTATCCGGATATTCAAACAGCTGCCGAAAATATGACTTCTGTTGATTATGTGATAGAGCCAGATGCCGAACAGCATGAGCAATACCTCTTCTACCATGAAAAATATAAACAGTTTTATGCATTGGCAAAAGACTGGATGCATCAAGTAACTTCATATAACACAAAAAACAATGGAAGGTGATACACTTGAAAAAAGTACTGATAACAGGCGGAAATGGAGACATTGCGAAGTCAATCAAGACTCTTCTTGAATCAAAAGGCTACGATGTTTATGCACCATCCCGCCACGAAATGGATGTAACTGATTGGAACAGTATCGAAAAAAATATGAAAGAATTTATTCCCGATATATTGATAAATAATGCGGGATATGTCGTTCCCTGTTCCATTAAAGAGGCTAATTTGGAAAACGCAAAAAAACACATTGATATAAATTTATCCGGTGCATTTTACTGTGCACAGTTGGGGTTAAAATATAACCCCAACCTTGAAATTATCAACGTCGGTTCCGCTGCTGCTATAGAAACCCACGCTACCTGGAGCGAATATTGCGCAACCAAAGCCGCGGTTGTTATGGCGACAAAATGCTGGGCGGAAGATGGAATCTTTTCTGTTTGTATTTCCCCCGGAAGAACAAAAACAAAAATGAGAAAAAGCTTATATCCCGACGAGGATCAAAGCACATTGCTGGATCCGGACGATTTCGCTAAAGTTGTGTATAATGCCGTTATACACAAGTACCCATCCGGAACTCATATTGTTGTCAGAAAACAAAATGTGATGGATATCCTTTCAGAATAAAAGAAATCTTCACTTGTCTGAACCATAAATAATTACATTAGCAAAACCGCCGATTGATTACAACCAATCGGCGGTTTTGCTGTAGCTATTAAAACAACAATAAATCTTCCCTACATTTCTAATTGCTCGTGTCAAGTCAGGACAAAAACATATCATAAATCCATTCTACCACAAAAGCCTTTTCAATACAAGAAAAATCCGTGTGGCAAAAGCCACACGGATTTTTAATTATGCGAAGTAGTTAATGTCGCTCATCTCGATGGGGTGTTCAAGCTCGATATTCTGATAAATATCAACGCCTGTACCTGCGGGGATAAGCTTACCGATAATAACGTTTTCTTTAAGACCAAGTAAGGGATCGCTCTTACCCTTGATTGCAGCTTCGGTGAGAACTCTTGTTGTCTCCTGGAAGGATGCAGCGGAAAGGAACGAATCTGTAGCAAGAGCCGCCTTGGTGATACCAAGAAGGACATCCTTACATACGGGAGGATTGGTTCCGTCTTTTTCTGCTGCTTCACAAGCAAGGATATAATCAAGTCTCTCAACCATGGAGCCTACTAACCAGCCGGTATCTCCTGCTTCCTCAACACGCATCTTCTTCATCATCTGACGAACAATAACTTCAACGTGCTTATCGGAAATTTCAACACCCTGCTGACGGTAAACTCTCTGAACTTCCTGAATCATATAGCAATGAACAGCGTCCTTGCCCTTGATACGAAGTATGTCACCGGGGTTAACGGGACCCTTTGTAAGAGCATCGCCTGCTTTAACCTCGTCTCCGTCCTTAACCTTGAGTTCAACGCCGTAGCGGATTGTATAGGTCTCACTCTCGCCTGTTTCATTATTTGTAATAATAGCTTCTCTCTTCTGCTTGGTTTCGCTGATCTTAACAGTACCGTCGATTTCGGTAATTGTTGCAAGTCCCTTGGGCTTTCTTGCTTCGAAAAGTTCTTCGATTCTGGGAAGACCCTGTGTGATGTCGTTTGACGCAACACCACCGGAGTGGAATGTTCTCATTGTAAGCTGTGTACCGGGTTCACCGATAGACTGAGCAGCAATGATACCAACTGCTTCACCGATGTTAACGGGTGCACTTGTTGCAAGGTTTTCACCGTAGCACTTAGCACATACACCGATTCTTGCACGGCAGGTAAGAACTGAACGAACCTTAACTTCGGGGATTTCAGCATTTTCAATTGCATTTGCAACATCGTCTGTCATAATTACGTTCTTCTTAGCAAGAATTTCGCCTGTAGCGGGATCTACAACGTCCTCTGTGGGAACTCTGCCGGAAAGACGTGAAGAAATGGATTCTATCATCTCGTTTCCGTCCTTGATGGAAGAAACTGTAATTCCGCCAACTGTTCCGCAGTCTTCTTCTCTTATGATAACATCCTGGCTGACATCAACAAGACGACGAGTAAGGTAACCGGAGTCAGCTGTCTTAAGAGCTGTATCGGTAAGACCTTTTCTTGCACCGTGTGAAGAAATGAAGTACTCAAGGATATTAAGACCTTCACGGAAGTTTGCACGGATGGGAATTTCAACCGTACGTCCCTGTGTATCCGCCATAAGTCCACGCATACCTGCAAGCTGTCTGATCTGATTCTTACTACCACGGGCTCCGGAATCAGCCATCATGAACAGTGAGTTGTAGGGATCCAAGTTATCCATAAGTGCTTTTGTAATCTTCTCGTTTGCCTCTTCCCAAGCCTTGATAACGTGTCTGTAACGTTCTTCATCGGAAAGCTGACCCATCTTGAAGAGCATTTCAATTTTATCAACCTGAGCTTCTGCTTCAGCAAGATATTCCTTCTTCTTCTCGGGAACAACCATATCTGCAACAGAGATTGAAATTGAACCGATTGTGGAATAGTGATATCCCATTGCCTTAAGATCATCAAGCACAACTGCTGTCTTTGATGCTCCGTGCTTCTTTATGCACTTATTGATAATCTTTCCGAGACCGCTCTTTCCTGTAAGAGTAACGATTTCATACTTAATTGCATCTGTCAAAATTTCTGCAATTTCAGCTTCAAGTGCAGCAGCATCAGAGTTTGCAAAGTCAACTATGGGAGCTTTTCTCTTTACAAAGCCAAGGTCCTGAGGAACCTTTTCGTTGAAGATAATTCTTCCGATTGTAGCATCAGTAAAGCCTTCTGCCACATAGGTTTTCTCTTCGCCTGTATTCTTATCTTTAATTACCACGTCCATTACACGCTTAACCTTGATGGGTGCATGCATCTGGAGATCACCGTTTTCATATGCCAGCATAGCCTCTGTGGGGCTTGCAAAATACTTACCTGCTCCAAGCTCATCAGCACGCTCCATGGTAAGGTAGTATGAACCAAGAACCATGTCCTGTGTGGGAACTGTAACGGGCTTTCCGTCCTGAGGCTTCAAAAGGTTGTTTGCAGAAAGCATTAAGAATCTTGCCTCTGCCTGAGCCTCGGGAGAAAGAGGTACGTGAACAGCCATCTGGTCACCGTCGAAGTCGGCGTTAAATGCTGTACAAGCAAGAGGATGAAGCTTAATAGCTCTTCCCTCTACCAAGATGGGTTCAAATGCCTGAATACCAAGTCTGTGAAGTGTAGGAGCACGGTTAAGAAGCACAGGATGCTCTTTAATAACTGTTTCGAGTATATCCCATACCTCAGGCTTAACACGTTCTACCATTCTCTTCGCACTCTTAATATTGTGAGCAATACCCTCATCAACGAGGTTCTTCATTACGAAGGGTTTGAAAAGTTCTATAGCCATTTCCTTGGGAAGACCGCACTGATAAATCTTAAGTTCGGGACCAACAACGATAACCGAACGTCCGGAATAGTCAACACGCTTACCAAGAAGGTTCTGTCTGAAACGTCCCTGCTTACCCTTAAGCATATCGGAAAGAGACTTAAGTGCTCTGTTACCGGGGCCTGTTACAGGTCTTCCGCGACGGCCGTTGTCAATCAGTGCGTCAACAGCTTCCTGGAGCATTCTCTTTTCGTTTCTTACGATAATTTCGGGTGCCTTAAGCTCTAAGAGTCTCTTAAGACGGTTGTTTCTGTTTATAACTCTTCTGTACAAGTCATTCAAGTCACTTGTTGCAAATCTTCCGCCGTCCAGCTGAATCATAGGACGGATTTCAGGAGGAATTACAGGAAGAACAGTCATAATCATCCAGGAAGGAGAATTCATGTAAACTGTAACTTCTGTGATTCCGTTTTCGCAAAGCTCATTGATTTCGTCCTGATTAAGAACATAGTTATAAGGATAAACTGCACCTGTAACTTCGTCTTTTACAGCCTTTGCAAGAGGACGGCCGCCAAGGCTTACTCCGGGAGTAAGTGTAGCAGTTTCAGTCTGGCGGAAAGCTTCGATTACTTCAAGTCTCTTAACTATTCTCGCCTTTTTCTGTCCCTGTGCTCCCTCAAGCTCTTCATGAAGCTCTGCGGAAAGCTGTTCAATATCAATGTCCTCTAAAAGTTCCTTGATAGTTTCTGCTCCCATACCTGCTTTGAAAGCATCACCGTACTTTTCACGATTTTCGTGGTATTCCTTTTCACTTAAGCACTGATACTTTTCAAGCTCGGTTCTGCCGGGATCAACAACCATGTATGCTGCAAAATAGAGTACCTTTTCAAGGAGTCTGGGAGATACGTCAAGGAAAAGACCTATTCTTGAAGGAATTCCCTTGAAGTACCAGATGTGGGATACGGGAGCCGCAAGTTCAATGTGGCCCATTCTCTCACGTCTTACCTTTGCCTTTGTAACTTCTACGCCGCATCGGTCGCAGACAATACCCTTATAGCGAACTCTCTTATATTTACCGCAGGCACACTCCCAGTCCTTCTGAGGACCGAAGATTTTTTCACAGTATAAACCGTCACGCTCTGCCTTAAGAGTTCTGTAGTTTATTGTTTCAGGCTTTTTAACCTCGCCATGGGACCAAGCGCGAATCTTCTCCGGCGATGCCAGACCGATTTTTATTGAATTAAATGTGTTAAATTCTACCATAATCTTTTGGCCCCTTTCTTACATAAAATCGTCTTCGATGTTATCTTCCGCAAACTGTTCTTCGTTTTCTTCAAACTCGGAAAGAATATCATCATCCATCAAAGCATCATCTACATCTTCGTCTTCCGAATCAAAAATGCTTTCGCTTCCTTCTTCGGGCACGAAGCCTGCTTCTTCTCTTCTGTCGTCTACCATATTACGCTTGAATTCTTCAAGTGTATCCTGTGAAGGATCATCGTAATCGTCAGCATCGGTATCCTTAAGTTCAATTTCTTCACCGGAATTGCCCACAACTTTGATGTCCATACCAAGGCTCTGCATTTCCTTAATGAGTACCTTAAAGGACTCGGGAATACCGGGCTTGGGAATGTTTTCTCCCTTAACGATGGATTCGTAAGTCTTAACACGTCCTACGATATCGTCAGACTTAACGGTAAGTATTTCCTGAAGAGTATATGCTGCACCGTAAGCCTCAAGTGCCCAAACTTCCATTTCACCGAATCTCTGTCCACCAAACTGAGCTTTACCACCCAGAGGCTGCTGAGTAACGAGAGAGTAAGGTCCTGTGGAACGTGCGTGCATCTTGTCATCAACAAGGTGTAAGAGTTTTAAGAAGTAGATATAACCAACAGTTACAGGGTTATCGAAGGGACGACCTGTTCTACCGTCATAAAGTGTAGTCTTACCGTTTTCATTGCAACCTGCCTCTTTAAGAAGCTTTGCAATATCTTCCTCGCTTGCACCGTCGAATACAGGTGTAGCAATCTTTACACCGAACTTGCTTGCCGCCATACCGAGGTGTACTTCCAGCACCTGTCCGATGTTCATTCGTGAGGGAACGCCCAGGGGGTTAAGAACGATTTCAAGAGGTGTACCGTCTGCAAGATAAGGCATATCCTCCTCGGGAAGAATTCTTGAAACGACACCCTTGTTACCGTGACGACCTGCCATCTTATCGCCGACAGAAATCTTTCTCTTCTGTGCGATGTAGCATCTTACGAGTTTGTTAACTCCGGGAGGCATGTCGTGGGGTTTTACTCTTGTAAATACCTTAACGTCAACGATGATACCGCATTCACCGTGAGGTACACGAAGGGATGTATCTCTTACTTCTCTGGACTTTTCACCGAAGATTGCACGGAGAAGTCTTTCCTCGGGAGTAAGCTCTGTTTCACCCTTAGGGGTAACCTTACCAACTAAGATATCCCCTGCTCTTACCTCGGCACCAACTCTTATGATACCTCTTTCATCAAGGTATTTAAGAGCATCTTCGCCGACATTGGGAATATCATATGTGATTTCTTCGGGACCGAGCTTTGTGTCTCTGGCCTCGGATTCGTATTCTTCAATATGAATTGTTGTATAAATATCTTCTCTTACAAGTCTTTCGTTAAGAAGTACGGCGTCCTCGTAGTTGTAACCTTCCCATGTCATAAAGCCGATAAGCATATTACGGCCAAGTGCAAGTTCACCCTGACTTATAGCGGGACCGTCACAGATTACGTCGCCTTTCTTAACCCTGTCGCCACAGTTTACAATAGGCTTCTGATTGAAGCATGTACCCTGGTTTGAACGTGTGAACTTAACAAGCTTATGCTCTTCAAGCTCACCGTCATCGGTACGGATTCCGATGTAGTCAGCGGAAACCTTTTCGATGACACCGTCATTCTTAGCAAGCTGAACAACACCTGCGTCACGAGCCGCTTTATATTCCATACCTGTTCCTACGATGGGAGAATCAGTACGGAGAAGCGGTACTGCCTGACGCTGCATGTTAGAACCCATCAGTGCACGGTTTGCGTCGTCGTTTTCAAGGAAGGGAATCATGGCAGTAGCAACGGAAATGAGCTGCTTGGGCGATACGTCCATGTAGTCTATCTTAGCCGCTTCAATTTCCATGATCTGGTCACGGTAACGTGCCGCAACCTTCTTGTCAACAAACTTATTGTTTTCGTCGATAGGCTCATTTGCCTGTGCAACAATATATTCATCTTCCGTGTCTGCTGTCATGTATTCGATTTCATCGGTAATTATGCCCTCGCCCTTTATAACCTTACGGTAGGGTGCTTCGATGAAACCGTACTCATTAACTCTTGCATAGATGGAAAGAGAGTTGATAAGACCGATATTGGGACCTTCAGGAGTCTCAATGGGACACATTCTGCCGTAGTGAGTGTAATGAACGTCTCGAACCTGGAAGCCCGCTCTGTCTCTTGAAAGACCGCCGGGACCAAGGGCAGAAAGTCTTCTCTTATGAGTAAGCTCAGAAAGAGGGTTATTCTGGTCCATGAACTGCGAAAGCTGTGATGAACCGAAGAATTCCTTTATTGTAGCAACAACGGGACGAATATTTACAAGGCTCTGGGGTGTAGCGGAATCAAGCTCCTGAATGGACATTCTTTCTCTTACGCCACGTTCCATTCTGGCAAGACCCATGCGGAACTGATTCTGCAAAAGTTCACCTACGCAACGAAGTCTTCTGTTACCTAAGTGGTCAATATCGTCAACGCTTCCGATTTCATTTATTAAGTTAGCAGCATAATTGATGGATGCAAAGATATCATTAATTGTAACGTGCTTGGGAATAAGCTCGTCATGACGGGAAACGAGTGCTTCTTTTATAGCTTCTTCGTTTGCACTGTTTTCGATTATGTCCATAAGAACTTCACGAACAACCTTTTCGGTTATACCGAATTCCTTGGGATCGAAAGAAAGATACTTCTCAGCATGAACCATGTCATTAGAGAATACCTTTACGGGAGATGCATTTGCTTCAACAGCCTTGCTTCCGGGATAAACCATAACAACGTTTACACCTGCATAGTCGATGTTTTTTGCATCTTCCTTGCTTATAACCTTACCTGCTTCAACAATAATTTCGCCTGTTTCGGGATCAATAATGTTCTCAGCAGCGGTATGTCCTGCTATTCTTCCGATCATCGAAAGCTTCTTATTATATTTGTAACGACCAACCTTTGCAAGATCGTATCTCTTGGGATCAAAGAATAAATTGTTGATGAGAGTCTGCGCACTGTCATCTGTAGGAGGCTCGCCGGGACGAAGCTTCTTATAAATTTCAAACATAGCTTCGCGCTTATTAGCTGTAGGATCTTTTTCCAAAGTGCTTCTGAGTCTTTCATCCTCACCGAACACTTCCATAATTTCAGCTTCTGTATCAACACCTAAAGCCTTGATAAGCTGTGTAACAGGAAGCTTTCTTGTTCTGTCGATACGAACATGGAAAACGTCGTTGGAATCTGTTTCATACTCAAGCCATGCACCGCGGTTGGGAATCATCTGAGAGCTGATTAAAGGCTTACCGTTCTTGTCTCTCTCCTTGGTAAAATAGATACCGGGAGAACGAACAAGCTGAGATACGATAACTCTCTCTGCTCCGTTTATAATGAAAGTACCCTGATCGGTCATTAAGGGAAAATCTCCCATGAAGATATCCTGTTCCTTAATTTCACCCGATTCCAAATTAATGAGTCTTACTCTTACCTTTAATAAAGCGGCATAGTTTGCATCACGCTCTCTGCACTCCTCAATAGAGTACTTAGGCTTATCGTCCAGATGGTAATCGATAAATTCAAGCATGAGCGTACCGTTATGATCTTTGATGGGAGAAATATCACGGAATACTTCCTTAAGTCCCTCCTCTAAAAACCATTTGTAAGAGTTTTTCTGCACATCAATAAGGTTAGGCATTTCAAGAACCTCATCGATTTTAGAAAAGCTCAGCCTGGTGGTTTTGCCCATTTTTTCCGGATGCAATGCGACGCCTGTTGTCTTTACTTTTTCGCAGATGTCGGTAAAGAACTTTTCGTCTCTTGCACCAAATTCGTTAAACTGTGCCATACTGACCTTCCTTTCCAAGCCTGACGGCTTAAAAAATTGTAAAAAAATCCTTGCATTTATGCTGTAAATATGCTATTATCATACTGCAAGGGCATATTCGACCACAATACAGTATGGAATACAATTATATCAAATTTCACGCTTTAAGTCAAGAGCTGAAACGCATTTTTTTGGTAAAAATATACACAAATTCCTTTTAATTTTAAGGAATTTTTTCTATATCCGATATTTAGCCAAAAGGCTAAATATCCAAGAGGTGAGTATATGGATGATAAAATTTTCAAGGCACTTGCAGATCCGGTAAGAAGAAGGATAGTAGAGCTTTTGGCCGTACGGGATATGTCTGCCGGGGATATCGCATCAAAGTTCGACATAACAGCCCCCTCCATAAGCCGACATCTGTCACTTTTAAAAAGTGCAGGTATCATCACAGACAAACGTATCGGGCAGAGAATAATTTATTCTTTTAATCCGCTCCCCCTTCAGGAAATCCTTCAGTGGATTTATGAAAACCTGGGAAACGTATGGGTAAAAAAACAGTAAAAGCTTGGCAGCTAAGCTGCCAAGCTTTTATTTTGCATCGTGTTCCGATCTTGTCTTTGAAAATACCGTCACTCCGTCATCATTTACCTTAAAATAATAAAACTCCGTTTCTTCCGGGTAAAGCGCTGCCTCTATCGCCGCCTTACCGGGATTTGCAATGGGCCCTTTCGGGAGACCTGGATAAAGGTAAGTATTGTACGGCGAATCAATTTTAGTATCGGCAATTGACAATACATCCTTTCTTTCCGGGAGTATATACTGCACCGTTGCACAGGATTGAAGTGCCATTCCGATTGCCATTCTGTTATGAAAAACTGATGATACCTTCCCCATTTCGGAAACGCTTCCGGCCTCTCTTTCGATGACCGACGCCAATGTCACAATCTGGTCAACCGTCATATTAAGTTCACGGCATCTTTTATCATAATCATCTGTCCAATGTGACGCAAAGTTATCCAACATGGTTTTAATGATTTTTTCAGAGGTTGCCGTGCGAAAAAACTCATATGTATCGGGAAAAAGATATCCTTCCGTGCGGCCGCTTCTTCCTGTAACTTCCTTTATGTGCTTTATTCCGTAATCCTTTTCCGCCGCTTCAAGAAATTTTTCCTTCGGAATACCGAATTGCTCTTCTACGGCTATTGCAATCTGCTTAAGCTCATACCCCTCCGGAACCGTGAGCGTAACTGTGTTGTTTCCGGTCCCGTTATTTATAAGCTCGTCGACTGCCTGTCTATATCCCATACGCTTATACATCGTATGGGTTCCTGCTTTAAGAGAGATATCCGCCCCGCTTGCAGAAGCATATCTTTTGAAAAGAAATCTGTATTTTATTACGCCGGCCTTATCCATTTTTTTTGCCACATCCGAAAAGCTCTCTCCGTCTTCAGCCGTTATTGTTATAATTTCACCTTCGCTTTTTCCGTTATAGTCCATAAGCACGTCTATAAAAAGAATAAGAGCGAATATGGCTATAAGTATTAACAGCGTTTTTCTCTTATTTTTTCTTTTTCGCATCGCCACAGTTTATCACTTCCTTCTCTGTGATTATATAGTCCATTTTTATATCATGAGCTTCGGTATAAACTTCATCAATTATCTGCGATGAAAAGGCCAGTCCCACCTTTACGGAATCGCTTCTTTCGAGAAATGAATCATAACATCCTTTGCCGTATCCGCATCTTCTCCCGCTTTTATCAAATACAAGTCCCGGAACTATGGAAAAATCCACATCCTTATTTTTGATAGGTCTCTTCACGGCCGGTTCTCTTACATTAAATGTCCCTTTTATAAGCTCATCATCTTTTAAAATTTCACAAGGGGTAATAATTATTCCCTCAGTCACCGGAACGCAGACCCGTTTTCCCATAGACAGAATTTCTTCCAGAATATAATCTGTCGGTGCCTCTTTCTCAAGGCTGAGATAAAGCATTATAAGTTTTGCTTTTTCATATTCCGGAATACTTAAAAGCTTATTAAATGCCTTTTTGCCGAAGCCGTCTTTTTCGCCATCTTCCCTTAACCTTCTTCCGAGGGCTCGCAGTTTCATCTTATCCATAAATCATGGCTTTCGAAAGCTTTTCCGAGCTTTCCTTTGTTATATAGGAAACTATGGCAAGAGCCATATCCATAGCTGTACCTGCTCCTCGGGAAGTAATGAAGTTTCCGTCAACTACCACCTTTTCCAAAGTAATAATCGCACCATGGAGCTTATCTTCAAATCCCGGATAGCAGATCGCTTTTTTTCCTTCAAGGAGTCCCATCTCTCCCAGTACAGAGGGGGCCGCACAAATAGCCGCAACAAGTCCGCCTTTTTGTGCCACTTTTTTTATAAGCTCAACTGCATCCTTATTTGCCGCAATGTTGGGAGTTCCGGGAATTCCGCCGGGAAGTATAATTCCTTCGGGAACGCTCTTTGCCGCATCAGATATTAATATATCAGCCTTTACCGTAATGCCGTGTGAGCCTGTTACGAATTCTCCCGTAACCCCCACATTCTTAACCTCTATTCCCGCTCTTCTTAAAACATCGGTCTGTGTAAGAGCTTCGATTTCTTCAAAGCCTTCTGCAAGTAATATATAATACATAAAAACAATCCTTTCAATATAATGTTAATATATCTATGATATATTATCCTGAAAAATTTGTCAAGCTTTCTGTTTTTTTCTGAACTCCGTCGGGGTAGTTCCCACTTCTTTTTTAAACACCCTGAGGAAATTTGAAAAGGAAGAAAATCCCGCTTCATAGCAGATATCCGTTGCCGACAACGTACTTTCCGAAAGAAGAAACTTCGCACAGTTTATCTTCTGCCTGTTAAGATAATCCGTATAATACACTCCTTCATTAAGATAAAAGTACTTGCTGAAATACACCGGCGACTTGCCTATTACCCTTGCCACCTCTTCCAAAGACGGATTTTCCCTGTAATGAATTTCGATATATCTTTTGGCAAGCAGAAAAGGAGCTTTTTCTTCCGTTTCATCCATTTCACCAACCTCGCTCATAATGGTGATAAAAACACATTCTATAAGCTTTTTTATCAAGGTTTCCCTTGAATAGTCATCATAGTGCATAGCCGAACCGATATTCTCCATAAGATTCCTTACATCTTCGATTTTCTCCTCGGTCAGATTAATAAAGCGGCTGTAGTTTTTACTGAAAATTTTATCAAAAACACTTCTTGGCAAAAGCTTGTCAGAAAAATAAATTCCGAAAACCTCTATTTCGCCCTCGCAGGAATATTCGTGGAAATCTGCAGGTGTCATTATCCATACACTGCCTCTTCTGTATCTGTATTTTTTGCCGTTTATATGCTGCTCGCCCGTTCCCGAAAGTACAATTTCCACCTCGTAAAATTCGTGGCTGTGAAGTTCGGCATTTTTTCTGTATTTTATATTTCTGACATTTATACTTTTATTCCCTTTAAGAAAATTCTCCGAAAGTCTCTGCATTTTTTCCATAAGTTTTCTCCTCCCGTCTTTGCCATTTTACATCTTTTGTACAATATTTTCAAGGAAAATATTAAAAAAATGAAGTTTATCATTTAAATATTAGTATATCTTTCTCATTTTTTGTGTTAATATGTTTATATAAGGATTTTAAAAGGAGGAAATTTTATGAAAAAGCTATTATCCTGTCTTATCACTTTGTCTTTGCTTATTCAGCTTGCAGCAGTTACGGCATCGGCAAATGAAGCACTTTCTGTTTTTGACACAGCAAGCTTTGTTTTCAATGCAGAAAACGGCATAAACAATCCTGAAGATGCCACATTTACAGTTCCTTCGGGCAAAACCGTAAAAACACTCACACTTGACGGTAATACCATATCCGAGGGTGACGGCGTAACTAAATGGGACACCTTCCCCTGTGCCGATAAAAACTATACCTATGATGCTTCCACCGGCATTTTTACCATTTCAAGACGTTTTATCGGTGTTGATACAGACCTTTACGGAAAAAGAAGCCTTGATTTTGTTTTGGAATTCACAGACGGCGAAAAGGGAATTATCCGCTTAAACGGCGTGTATAACTATCTCAAATTTGAAGGCACTGTGCAGGACTATTCCGAAAGCAACATATCGGGCTATAAGAAAAACGAAATAAAGCCCACCTCATCGTGGTCTGTCTGTTCCACATCTGCAAGAGAAAAGGCATTAAATTTAATTGACGGCGTTACAAACCAGTACCACTCCTATTATAAAAACGAAGGCTCCACCATCATTTTCCGTGACAATGTTCCCCACTATATTGATATAGATACAGGTGCGGCAACGGAAATATCGGGTGTTATGTATAAGCCCAGAAAAGCAGGCACAGGCGGATGCTTTACCTCGGTTATTTACCAGGGCTCAGATGACGGAATAAACTTCACAGACATAAAGGAAGACACCTATGCAGGCGACCTTTCCGTAAAAGTTACACATTTTTCTGAGAACGTGACCTACAGATACTACCGTGTAAAGGTGGAAAATGCCATATCCGGATACGGAACGGGAGACGAAATCCATTTTCTTAAGCCTGTCCTCTCCATTTCCGATAAAACCATCGATGTATCCGGCTCATTTGATGCATCCTTCCCCGTATCATTAAAGAGTACTGTAGTTTCAGAGGCCCTCGTTAACGGAGAAGCACTTCCTGAAAATGCATATACCATTTCCCCCTCTTCCCTTAAGCTTTCGGAAGATTATATAAAGACTTTGCCTTTGGGAGATTATATGTTCAAATTTACTTTTGAAGACTCTTATGCAGAATTTAATATAAAAACCATAAATTCCGCATTGGCATTAGCCGATGCCAAAGCCAACGCAAAAGCCGAACTTAATAGCTACGGCACCGATGTTTCCTCTTACCTTGCCTCTGTGGATTCCGCCCTTACACCTGATGCTGTAACAGAAATCCTTGATTCTGCGGCAATATCATTTGGAGCAAAATCAATTAACCTTCCTTACAGAAACACTTTCAGTATTAAAAATGCCACACTTTTAAGCGAAACGGTTTCAGATGAAGGAAAGGCTGCCAATGACACTAATGTTGTCACCTGTGCAACTGACATTATCACTGCAACAGGCCTCGGCAGAGCCATAGTAAAATCAGAGGGCAAGCTTTATCTTGTAAAGACAACGGCTGCAGACATAGCACTTGTCATTGTATCGGGACAGAGCAATGCCGCAGGCGACTCATCGGATTACACCGAAGCTCCCTCTGCAATAGGCAAATATAAAGGCAGATATCTTGTTACAAACTCTATGAACTGTGCGCTTCCCGTATCCGGAGTAACAATAGAAGAAGCAACCTACACCGCAGAACACGGCGGAAGACCATCAGATTCTTTTATATCGGAAACCTGGTCTCAGAAAGGATGGTCTGCAGCTGAGGCAAGTCAGTTAGGTGCAAGACTTTCCGATGAATGGAATATGACCGTATGGGTAATAAATACCGGAATATGCGCCCGCATAATGGACGACTTTGATCCCTCAAAAGCCACACATAATGCTTACAGCTACACCGTAAGTTACGCAAATAAGGCAAAAGAAGCCATTTCAGCTGACCCACACTATGTGCTTGATGAAAGCAAAACCGGCTTTTTCTGGCTTCAGGGCTGCTCCGACGGTATAGGCACCGCCAGTGCAAACACTATGGAAGAATATACCGAAATGTTTATGAATATGTATAAAGGCTGGAAAAAGGAAATTGGTATAAACTATGCCGGCATCTGGCTTGTAAGAGCCGGTGTAAATTCAAATGGTGATAAGGACTTTTATATGTCAGGGCCCCGTCTTTCACAGCTCTATCTTGGCAACTCCGCAAAGGAAGAGCATAAAAACATCTACCTTATAATGAACACAGATATATGGCGTACCAATGAAGGAGTCAACGACTACTTTACCGAAAAATATCCCGATGCAGAAGCATTCAAGGCATACTACGGTTATGACCGCCCCTCAACCTATGCAGAAGTCAAGCCTGACCTTCATCACAGACAGAAGGGCTATAACGAGCTGGGTGACGAGGCAGGCGATGTGATAGCAGACATTATGAACAAAACCAATGCTGTTCCGGAGTGTGCCGCACTTTTCGGCTATGACGGAAACGAAGTGCCGATGGAAGGCTTCACATTGAAGGTAAATGAAAGCGTTCTGGCTGTTCCCGTTTCAACCACCACATATTTCAATGCAAGCTTTAACCTTACAGTCAGCGTTGACAATGAAAATGTTGCCTCTTTTGACAATGACACCTTTACACTTAAAGGCATTGGCGAAGGTAAAACCGTTGCCCGCATAAAGTATGACGGCAAGGTTCTTGCAAGCTATACCGTTACGGTATCGGGAGTTTCCGATGAAATACTTTCAGAAAGAAGCAATTGGACAATCACAGCATCAAGCATTGAAGGAACGAGAGGAAATCCTTATAACCTCGTTGACGGAAGCACGGCTACCAGCTTTGTTGCAGACATCAAGATTAAAACTCCTCCCCACCACTTCGAAATACTGCTTCCTGAAAAAGCCGAGGTTTCCGGTGTTGGTTTCGATTCATACACCGATGCCAACGGCTACCCCTTAAAGTACGAAATTTATGCCTCCGCTGCCGAAGAAGGAGAATATGAGCTTGTAAACAGCGGAAGCTTTGACCGGGCAAGCGATGCACTTACATTAAAATCCCAGACGATAGAATTCGGCAAAAATGTAACCTTGCGAAAGCTTAAATTTGTATTTACCGAAACCGTAAACGGCTATGCCGCAATGTCAGAATTTTATATATATTCCTGAAAATCCGCTCCCGCAAAGAATGAAGTATCCGAAATCAGGCTTACAATAGGCAACAGCACAATCACAAAAGTAACGGATGGCGTGGATGTTCCGGTTCAGTTTGATGTTGCTCCCATTATCAGAGAGGGGCGCACCTATGTTCCCGTAAGAGGAATATTTGAAATCGCAGGCGCTGAAATTTTATGGGACGGAGAAAAAAGAGCCGCCACAGTAAAAACTGACTCAAACGAAGTAGTTGTTATAATCGATAACCCCGAGGCTTTTGTAAACGGTAAAGTCGCAGTTATGGATGCTCCTCCCGTAATTATTGACGGACGAACCTTGATTCCTTTAAGATTTATCTCCGAAAATCTCGGCTATGAGGTATCATGGGACGGAGAAACGCAGACTGTTACAATAAAGCTTTAATAAAATTAAAAATCGGCAGATAAAATCTGCCGATTTTTTTCTTTACAGAAAAGAAAAACTGTGGTATCATATGATTAAGAGTGGTTTTATTAATATTCTGAAAGGATTGGTATTATGAAAAAACTCCTACCCCTCTTAATGGCATTCTGCCTCATTTTCACATTGTGTGTCTCGGCATCCGACATTTCCATTATTGTTGACGGAAAAGTGCTTAAAAGCGATGTTCCTCCCACAATAGTTGAAGGTCGCACCATGGTTCCCATGCGTGTTATTTTTGAAGAGCTTGGTGCATCTGTTACCTGGATTCCGGATTCTCAGATGATACGTGCAACATACAAGGAGCTTATAATCGACCTTAAGATTGATTCTAAGCTTTTAATAAGCTGTAATGTGGCAACCGGCGAAATAAAGAAAACAGAGCTTGATGTTGCTCCCTTTATAACCGACGGAAGAACACTGGTTCCCGTAAGAGCAATATCCGAAGCTTTGGGTGCCGAGGTTAACTGGGACAATGACACAAGAACAGTTACAATAAAAAGTGCAAAATAACAATCAATAAAGCGGTGTGGAATCCACACCGTTTTATTGTATATTTCTCCTTCTTTTTGCCAATACTTAATAAAAAAAGGAGGATTAATATGTCAGAATTCAATAACTCAAAAACCAAAGAAAATTTAATGAAAGCCTTTGCAGGCGAATCCCAGGCAAGAAACCGCTATACCTTTGCCGCAGGCCAGGCAAAGCAGGCAAATCTTTATGTAATTTCAGCGGTGTTTGATTTTACCGCCTGCCAGGAAAAGGAGCACGCCGAAGTATTTTATAACTTCTTAAAGGACTTGAGCGGAGAAAATATAGAAATAACAGGAACCTACCCTGTTGATATCCACGATTCTGTAATCAAGCTCCTTCGTGCCGCAAAGCACAACGAATATGAAGAGCACGACGATGTTTATAAGTCCTTTGCAGAAACCGCACGTGCCGAGGGTTTCCCCCAGATTGCTGCAACCTTTTCCAATATTGCCGAAATTGAAAAAACTCACGGCGACCGTTTTTCCTACCTTGCAGACCTTATGGAGAAAAATCAGCTTTTCATTTCCGATGTTACCTGCGACTGGGTTTGCTTAAATTGCGGAAACATTGTTTCCTCCAAGGAAGCCCCCGAAATCTGCCCCGTATGTAAGCACGACAAGGGCTATTATATCCGATTGGAATTAGCACCCTATACCTCCATTTCCTGCAAATAAAAAGATGAGGCAAAGCCTCATCTTTTTATTTTACAATTCACCTATAAAATACGCCTGAGTGTTTGCTCTTCTTCCATTTTCGTCAATTACGTCAAGTCTTATATATTCGTCCTTTTCCTTTATTTCAAACACTGCTTCCGTAAGAGGAGCATCTTTCGCATCGCATCTTGCCGTTCTTCTGCCTTTAGTTGAAAGGGTGATTTTTGAAGCAGGCGAACACTTTATGTGTACCTCCCCATCCTCCACATAAAGCTCTTCAATGATGGGACCCGTGGATGTGTAAAAATCACCTTTAAGAAGTGCATTTATAATATTATCATATGTAAGGCTTTCTGCATTTACCATAAGGAATGTGCCAAAAGAATCGCTTAAAGGATTTTCCTTGTTGTGATTGTGATTATCGTCACCGCTTGTTGCAAAAATTCTTTTTCCGTCCCTTAAAAAGTCGTCAAGCACATTTATATCGTATTCGTAAAGTCCCCCGTCGTTTACGCTGGTATTGAAAATTTCAACGCCCCATAATCCCTCATAGCCGCCGTAATCGCCATAGTTTTCAAGGGACCATCTCGGGTGGTTGTAGGCAACGAAAAAGCCTGCCTCGTTGGCCTTTTTAATAAGGTCGTTTATTCCGTCTTTTCCGTAAACTCTGTCATAATCGGTATCGTCTTTATTTATCTTAGTTCCTTTGGAAAAGTGGTCGAGCACCGAATTGTAGCAAACAGAATAGTCATTATCTTGCTTTTTCGCATAGATGTTAAGATGACACACCTTCATGTTAAGATTAACCAATGTAGATTCTTTAGGAAACTCTTTTATGGCATATTCCGCACTTGTTATAGTTAAGAAATCTTCATCATCGAGATATGAATTATTGTTCACATGTTCGTGATCGGTTATGGCAAGAAAGCTGTAACCCTTTTCTTTATACATAGTTTTAAGCTCTTCAGGCGTAAATGTGCCATCTGAAAGAGTGCTGTGGCAATGCATGTTTCCCTTGTAGAATTTTTTGTTTTTATCAAGCAGTATTTTCATTTTATCACCCTTATTCCCGTATCAATTATATATTCGTAATAAGCCGCACCTGCAACAGAACCGATTTTTGCAACCACAAAAAGGTTTCCGTTTTCCCCTATGAACATCGGCATATCCATATTAACCGCATCATCAGACATTGTATAATCATAAGCGTACATAAGGTATTCCTTACCCTCGGGATCGCCGTATATCTCTTTATACTTCTCTCCTGCCGCCTTCTTTATCTCACCAATAAATGCTTCTTTTTCAAGGCCGGACAATAAAAGAAAGTCCTGCACTTTTTCAGCTTTGCCTGTAACAACATTTATGCTGTACGCCCCGTATGAGGTATAATCGCTGTCATAAAGTGCTTTCACAAGAAATGACAGCATTTCGCCCTTTATGTATGTCTCATATGAAACGCTGACAACAACAAGACTAAGCCCGTCTGCCATGGATGTTTTTTCGTTTTCGCAAAGCTTGTAAAAATCTTTTTTAATTTTATCGTTTAGTTCCTTTGCATCTTCTGATTCCAAATTAAACTCAGGGATTTTATAGCTGTAATTATATGTATTTCCCAGTTCGTCTGTGTACAATCCCTCTTCCGAGAAGAATTCCGTGCAAAAAGCTTGTGCATCAAAAGCATTTTTTTCATTTTCAAAGCAAGCTGAAAGTACAAAAACAAGCATAAAGCTAAGAAATATACATATTATTCTTTTCACAAAGAAGCCTCCTCTTTTTTAAGACCATTAAGATAGTTTACCAAAAGCGGAATTGCGAATGCAAATGTCAGAAAGTCTGTGATGCACTGAGCAATCTGAAGTCCTGTAAGTCCAAACGCAAAATCCATTATTAAAATAACAGGTATCAGGAAAAGTCCCTGTCTTGCCGATGCCATAAAGGATGCAGAAAGTGTCTTTCCTGTTGACTGGAAAAGCATGTTACACATTACGATAATCGAATTAAGCGGAAACGCCACAGAATATGCCTTTAAGGTGAATGAGCCGATTTTTATAACCTCGGCATCGTCTCTGAAGGCTGCCACTATTTCTCCCGAGAAGAAAAATCCGATTGCGGATATTATTATAAGAAATCCCAATGATGCTTTTACGCAAAACCAGAAGGATTTTCTTACACGGTCAAAACGCCTTGCACCGTAATTCAAGCTTACAACAGGCTGGAAGCCCTGTCCAAATCCTATGAGAGCCGAATTTGCAAACATTGAAACTCTGGAAACAATTCCTATTGCCGCAATTACCGCATCGTTATATGCGCCTGCCGCATGATTAAGTATCATAGTTGATACGCTGGCAAGCCCTTGCCTTAAAAGTGAGGGTAAACCGCATTTGAATATTTCCTTCTGATAGTAAAAATCCGCCCTGAAGTTTTTAATTGAAAGCTTTATGGCACTTCCCTTACTCATTCCGACAAGTAAAAGGCAAAAGCTTATTAACTGGCTTATTACGGTGGCGATAGCCGCACCTTTTACGCCCATACCACAGCGGAATATAAGTATCGGGTCAAGCACCACGTTTATAACAGCACCGGTTACAATTCCCACCATTGCGTAAACTGCACTTCCCTGATAGCGAAGCTGATTGTTTAATACAAACGATGCCATCATAAAAGGTGCTCCGATTAAAATAATACGCATATAGCTTATTACTTCATCGATAATAGTAGGCGTTGCACCAAGCATTTTTGCAAGGCTCGGTGCAAAGACAAGCCCTGTAACGCAAAGGATAATTCCCACAAATACCGCAGAGAAAAATCCCGTTGATGCCACATAAGATACCTCGTCATAATTTCTTTTTCCAAGCTCTCTTGAAATAATGTTTCCCGAACCATGCCCGAAATAAAACCCAAGCGCCTGAATTACCGCCATAAGGGAAAACACAACCGCAACCGCCGCTGTTGCTTCGGTTGATAGCTTTCCCACGAAAAAACTGTCTGCCATATTGTAAAACGCCGTAACAAGCATACTTATTATGGTAGGGATTGCAAGACGCAATATAAGTGGCTCCACAGGAGTTTCCGTCATCATTTTATACTTTTTTTCGTTTGCATCCATCTTTTCACTTCCGATTTATTACATATGTCCGCCGTCAATCTCCGCCGTATTTTTTCCGTGAATAACAACGGTTTTATCCTCCGGCACATATTCGTCGGGGAAATGAACCATAATATCAGCATTTTCAAGCTTTTTCTGAAGATTAGTTATATTGACATCTGCCGCATTAACCTTATCTCTTAATGCCATACACGCCGTATGTGCCGCCGCCTGTCCTGTGATAATCGCAGGAGGAATAACTCTTAAAACGTCCCAGCCATAGCCTTCGCCGGATGCCGATCTTCCCGCTGTCAGCATATTGGGATAATCCTTTCTTGTTATGCATCTTAAGGGCACTTCAAAAAGGTGGTCTCTGTGTTCAAAGTCATTTATAGCACAGATTGAATCATCAAAATGCTTGTAAGCATCGCTAACCTTTAATGCATAGTCCCCGTCAAGACGGCAGGTAGTACGAAATTGCGGCATAAAAGGAAGGTGGGTTATTTCACGGGCAAAACGGTCTGTTCCCTTTAATCTCTTAAGCACCAAAAGCTGATTTCTTACAAGATAGTCCGTTACCTCTTCAACCGTAAGACCTGACCACTTGGGAACGTTGTCCGGCTGATTGTCGCCGAAAAGGTTTACACCGCCTCCCGAAATCCCCGTAAAGGCACGATAAATATTTTTTTCCTTTACCGCCTTTTCGCAGGATTCAAGAGTTATCATTTTCGCCATATATGTAAAGAAATTTTCGCCCGGAACAACGGGAACTCCGCCGTGACGGAGCACGTCACAATCCCCCGTTACGTCGATTAACATCTTACATCCGTAATACTCTGTGCCCGATTTGCTTTCCGTAATAACACCCTTGCAGGTTTTGCCCTCCATAACAGGCTCGCATGCGATACAGTCAAAGAGAATGTCCGCACCGGATTTAACGATTTCTTCAGTAAGCTGAAGGGCGAAAATATCGGGAGAAAACCTTTGGATATATCTTACGTTTGTGGGCTCGGCAGGCTCACCGTTTTTCCATTCTTCGGGAATTGTATCAAAGCCCACCTCTGCGCTGAGGCGCACCCATTTTTCGCATAAGCCGAATATAATCTGCTTACCGCGTCCGTTACACATGGGGACGAAGAGATTTATAAGTCCCAATGTTGCAAGACCGCCAAGGATATTTGACTTTTCCAAAATCAGAACAGAATGACCTTCACCTGCCGCAGTAACCGCAGCCGCAACACCTGCGACACCGCCGCCGCAGACAATAACGTCATACTGTTTTTTCATTGTAAGTTTTTTGGTTAATGTAATAGTATCCATATCTTTTCTCCTTTTATACTTCGGAAATTATCTTCTTATTTACATAGTCAAAGCAAAGTGCAGTTTTCTTTCTCATATAGTGGTCAACATCTGCACCGATTCTTATTATCTTTAAGAGCCCAAGCTCCGTATCGATACCGACCACATTAAAGCAGTCATAGCTTTTTGTGCCCTTTACTCTCTTCATATCGCCGTGGGCATCCCAGTATGTGCCGTTTTGCACAACCACATTAAGCACACCCTTGCCAGTAAGACCGAATTCGTCGTAGTGCTCGTGTCCAGCAAAGTTGCAAATGAAGCTTCCGCCGTTTTCGATGAATTCTAAAATTATATCCTCATATAAAACTCTTCCTCTGTGGTCAAAGTCATAAGCGGTTCTGGAGCGTTCATAGGCTTTATGAATAGCTCTGTAATCATCTAAAGATGTATATTTTGTTCCGAAGTTTTCTTCGATATATCCCGTTCTTTCGTGCTGTGCGGTAAATACGTGAAGTCCCTTTTCCAATGCATCTGAAAGAACTCCGCGAAGCCATACCCTTGTCTCCCATGTGTCATAATAATCATCAAGTGCAATCATTCTTATGTTGGATTCAGAAAAGTCCTTATAATAGCTCATGGAATGAGGAACATCCATAAAATTAACATCCCAGTTTTCTATATGATTGAACAAAAGCTTATATACGCTTTCCTTTTCAGCTAAGTGCCAGGGATAGTCTCCGGGGAAGCAATCGTGATTTCCGTTGGTCTGATAAATTACTTTCTCGCAACTTTCTCCCTCCACGTAAAGATCCTTATATACAGTCTGATCTCCTCCGCAGTAGTCGCCGGTGTGAAGAACGAAACCTATATAATCCTTGTAATAGTTCACATATTCAACCATTCTGTTCCAGTTATCACAAACTGCGTGCATATCCGATGCGTGAACAAAGGTAAGAGGCATATACTTATCCCCAAAAACCTTTCCGAAATTCATTCTTGATCTTTCTTTTCCCGCCTGAAGCACAAACTGCTCTGATTCTTTATTTAATTCGATAATATTATCTGTCATAAAATCTCCTCCAAAAACCATTCTTTTTTGTACTCAAGAGATATTGTTTCATCGTCATTGAATATAACAGGAAGCCACACATAAGAGCATTCAAGAAAATTTTCTGTGTTGTGGCGTTCAAACATCATTATGTATTTATCTTCTGTGCCTTCAATCTTGAAAGCATATGTACTTTGGGTATTAAAGGTTGTTTTCGTATCGTCTCCTATGCAAGGATCGCCTATACATTCCCAATCCTGCATAAGGTTATCAGTTCTGAAGGCTTTTGCCTGATTGAAATTCCAGCCCGTAAGGTCTGATGTAACAATATAGTACTTGCCCCTGCGGTAAACTATGGCAGGTGCTTCTCTCCAGTATGCCGCATCAATTCTTGCATATTCGTCTGTGCAGGAAAGATAGTCATCCGACAGCTTTACTGCATAAAGACATCTGTCCTCTTTTCCGTTTTCTATAACATGGCGGTCATAAATGTAATACGCCGTTCCGTCCTCGCACTTATATAAGGTGTTATCGCGGACAAACTTTCCGTCCAGGGGGCGACAGGTTCCGAGCCACTTATATTCCCCGTTCACCTTGTCGCAAACCGCAACACCCGCCTCTGCAGTGCCGGGAGCAGTTCCGTGGTCACCGGGGTATGCCACATAGTGACACCACATAACATACTGCTTTGTTTTTTCGTTATATATAATCTTCGGTCTTTCAAGGCGCATAGGTGCTTTAAGGTCCCCCTCCGCATCCACGGATACCGGAAGAATTACGCCTTCATATTTCCAGTTTAATAAATCATCAGATTCATACATAACAACGCCAACTACCGTGGCAGCTCCGCCTTCTCCCTTTCCCGCCATGGGCTTTGCCTGAAGAGCCTGACCGTACCAGTGATATTTTCCTTCCGCAAAAATCACGCCACCGTCACTGGCGTTTATGATATTACCATCGGTATCGTACCACTGCACAAATTCCGTTATTTCACCGTGTTTAAAGCTGTTCATAAAAACGCTCCTTCCTAAAATTTCACATGATCCCATCTTATAACAATATTATACCACTCAGAAAAGTCTCCGTCAATATGAAATAGTTGCTATACACAGGACAAAGTTGCTGTTTTACCTTAAAACACAAAGCCCCCGGAAAAATTCCGGGGGCTTGCATTCTTTAATTATTTACTTATCACATAAAAACCTTTTTTACTTTCGCTGAATATAAGCTCGGTGTCCCATTCTTCCAGGGTTCTCGTTATGCTTGCAGGGTCCAAAACAGATACCTTTCCGTCCTTTTCGGAAAGAAGCACTATAAAGTGTCCGTTGTCGGTAAAGTGTCCTTTTTTCATACTTGTAACAACGACACTTCCTTCTTTAAGAAGACTTTTAAACGTTTCAAAATCGCTTGTAAAAACCTCCCTGCCCTTTAAACCAACGACAGGCGGATATGCACTCATAAGAGTCCATTTTGTGCCGGAGCCGGGAACATAAAGGTCGTTTTCAAGTGTCCAGTCTATAACATCAGAAAGGGTTGTCCTTTCTTCTTTTGCCACATAGTTTATCGCCATTGTAAGTGCAATGGGGCCGCAGCCTGATCTTGCAACAGAGGATGTTCCGTAGGGCATATCCAGAAACTCCGGATTGTTTTGCGATATATAAAAGCCCCTGCTTTTTTCATCCACCGACGGATGTGTAATTCCCATAAGATTGCGGTCAAGCATATTGTGCTTTTTCATACTTCCGCATTCCATTATAAGGTCACTGTTATCCTTTTTAACAAGGCAAACAACCCCGTCATGCTCTTTGAAAAGAAACGCCTGTTCCATATAATTTTCAATATCCGCTTTTGTTATGTCTTTGACATCCTTTTCAGCCATGACACTTATATAAAAGCTTATTTCTTCTTCATTATAGCTTTTTTCGTCAACAACATATATCTTTTTTCCATCAAGCGACAATTCTTTAGTCACTTCATCAAACATGCTCCTGAATACAGTCTTTTCTGCAACTTCAGTTGTTTCTGTGCATCCTGTAAAAAACATCATAAGAGCCAACAGAAACAAAAAGCCGGCCCACTTTGCTTTCATACAATCCTCTCCGTTATATATTTATCTCAGCCGTATGAGGTCTGTGATCCGATGCAATAATTGCAGGAATGTCCGCAGATATAACTTCTATATCTCGGCTCACAAATATGTAGTCAATCTTTATCTTCGGCTCATCCGAAGGGAAGCTGAAAAGAGGGGCGGAAAAAGCCGCAGCTGTATCCCTCATCCGCTCCCTGATAGGCATCAGAATCTCTTCTTCGTGAGTTATATTAAAGTCACCCATAAGAATACATTTTTTATTTTCTAAGTTCTCTAAAACCGTTCTGATTGCGTTTTCCTTTTCGTCATCATTAAGTCCGAAATGAGTTACTAAAACGGTGATACCGCCCTCTAATGTAATTTTGAGAAGGCATCTTGTTTCATGGGTAGGAGTCTTTTCGGCAGCAGAGTCGGGAATCATAATTTTCTCCCACTTTACAACAGGAATCTTTGAAAGAAAGCCGTTGCCGTAGGGATTTTCTCCCCCTACCATAATAGCTTCACCAAAACCGTAATACTTCATTCCTGTAAGAGAGGATAAAATTTTCACCTGCTCGTCATACTCGGGATTTGTTCCCTTACCTCTCATTTCGTTAAGTCCTATAAATTCAGCACCACTGTCTTTTATTACTTTTGCCATTGCCTCAAAGTCAATTTTCTTGGTAATGTAATTTTGACAATGCTGAGTGTTAAATGTCATTATTTTCATGTTGCACCTCACAAAGTTATTGTTTCACCACTCTTTACCGACAGGGTTTTTCCGTCAATATTAAGCCATATTTCTTTTAATGTAGGATTATAAATCTTTCGTCCGTCAGCACTTGTAACAAGAGAGTTATATGCTTTCACATAATCGTATATTTCAATGTTCGTTGCATACCAGGTATCAATCTTACCGGAGATTTCACTGCAAAATTTTTCAATCAAGTTCCAGCCGTCATTACCGTCAAACTCATAGGTGTGTCCCCATAGATAAAAGAGTCTCGGATACATAGCTGAAGAATAAAGGCGTGTTTCGTCAATTTCAAGGAACTTTTTCACCATATCAAAAAGTGCAGAATTTTTATGGTGAGCCGTAGGCATCCAGGAAAGGAAATCCGATGGAAGCATAAAGCTGTCATTATCGCCGCCAAGCGTACGAGAATATACTACGCCCATACTCTCTATTAAAGTGCGCAGCGTTTCATAGTCGTTTCCGTTGTGCATTGCTTTTACTCCCGAATCGGGGTATGCCATACCGCGGATTATCATATCAAAGGTCGCTTCAAGCTCCTTACGGCATTCCAAAATATCCGTAATTGCAAAAGCAGGCTTTAATCCCGCGCCGGGAGCCATATGATTCTTTCCGTGAAGGGCAACCTCGTGTCCTTTACCAAGAATATGCTCCTTTATTTCTTCAACTGTTATTCTGTTAGATGCACCTAAAAATCCGCTGTTTATATTAAAAGTGCCTTTAAGTCCGTAGCGGTCTAAAATTTCGGCAAAACGCAAATCCTGCCTTACTCCGTCGTCATAGCTGAAGGTTACCGCCTTTAATTTTCCGCCGGGGTATCTCATAAATACATATCTCATAAAATTCCTCCAAAAAAGCATTCACTCAAATAAAATCATATTACTTTTTCACAATAAAAGCAACAATATAATAAAGCCAATTACATTGTTAAATTTTCAGAAAGTGCCTTTTCCACTTCCTCTTTTTCAGGTATTGATGGTGCAGCTCCCTTTCTCGACACGGCAATTGCCGATGCCATCGAAGCTTTTTCAAGTACGTTTTGTATGTTTTCACCATCAGCTATTCCCTTTATAAAGTATCCCGTAAAGGTATCTCCTGCTGCCGTGGTATCAATGACCTTTACATCAAAAGTATCGTGATAAGCTTCGGTTGTCTCATCAATATAAACGCATCCGTATTTCCCCATAGTAAGCATAATTTTGAGTTTAGGATATTTACTTTTTATAAATGAAACACTGTCTTTTGCGAACGGCTTTCCCGAGAGTCTTTTCATCTCCCCGGAGTTTAATATAATATATGAAAGATGGTTAAAATCAATTTCTTCTATCTTTTCATTAAACGGCGATGGATTAAATATGATACACATATTTTTCTTATAGGCCTGTTCCACTATGTAAGAGACATTGTTTATCTCATTCTGCAAAAGAAGGATATCTCCTGCCTCAAAGTTTTCAAGAACGCCTGCTATATATTCTTCTGTTATCATACTGTTTGAACCGGAATAGAGAAAAATCGAATTTTCCCCTTCTTTATTTACCTGAATAATGGCATGTCCGTTTTTTACATCAAGCTTCTTTATCAGTGATGTGTCAACGCCGCTTTCTTTAAGAATATCTGTAAGAATTTCGCCGCCTTCTCCGACGCATCCGGCATGAAAAACTTTGGCCCCCGCTCTCGCAAGAGCTATTGATTGGTTGAGCCCTTTACCTCCGGGAAATATGTTAAGATTATCGCTTGCCAAAGTTTCTCCGGGGGTTACAATATGATCCAAAGAATATACATAATCTATATTGCATGAACCGAAATTAAGAATTTTCATAAAATCACCTCTTTTTATTATATCACTAATAGTATTTTTTTCAAGAGCAAAAAAGGAAAGACTGAAAAGCACAGTCTCCCTTTTTATATTATCTGAAATACACGGTATATTCTTTTAATTTCTCTTTCCAGTTATAGTCTTCATGGTTTCCCGTGTTTCTGATATGGAAAACCACACGATCGGAATATACTTCAAAAGCCAAATACTGTGCCAGTTTAGGCGTTCCGGTTGGCACAAAGTACTTTTGTTCAGCCTCTCCGCCATAGCCTGTCAAACCATCATCCTCATAAAGGCTTCTGTCAAATGGGCGGAGTCCTCCCATATGCACAAAGGTAAATTCATATTCTTTTTCTTTAGAATCTGTTGCGGTAAGGTTCATATCAATCGGTAGGTTATCATCTTTTATGTGCAAAACTGCACCGGAGGAAAACTCCTTATAGCAGGACCTTTCCCCGTGAACGTGACCGTAAAGATAAAATGCGTTTTTATGGCCTTTAAATATATCGTAAAACAATACGGTATTTCCGTTTACCATCGTTTCTTTAAGTTCGCCGTCATTATAGTAATATATTGCAGACAAATGTCCCACAACGAAAATGGGCTTGTTCCCTTCGGGGTCAATTTCTGCCATTTTTTTCTTAACCCAGACAAGAGTTTCGTCGCTGTAGCTTCCCTCGTGGGAATTAAACGCCGTGTTGGGATCGATATTTATTCCGATAAAATCAATGCCGTTTACCACATAATGGAATGCACCCCAGTAAAGCTCTCCGGGCTTTTCAACGGATGTTAATATGATTTTTTCATTATCAGGAAGACTCCCGAATGCATTATCCATTAAGTCATAGAAATCAGTGGTGTTATAGGGCTCATTTTCCTCTGTAGCAATATCTCCAAGAATCATATCGTTGTTCCCGGCAACGTACATTACCTTGCCGTCCTTTGCACTTTCGGCAACGCACGCGTGCAGTTTCTCCTTAAGATCAAGGAAGTTTTTCTTGGGCCATGCGCAGGATTTATTCCAGTATGGATAATCCGATACATTATCGCCACCAATTAAAGCAATATCAGCCTTGCCGAACTCTTCCATTGCAAGCTCTTTAGCTTTGATAAGCGAGCTTCTTACAGTTGTGGGATAGTCCAGCATCGCCTGCTGATTGTGTATGTCGGTATAACAAAATCCTGTTAATATTTTTTCCATTAGCTTATCCTCCAATTTTAAGTAATACATTAATTATACTACTGCTTATATAAAAAGTCAAAAGAAAATACAACCGGACGTATACTAGCAAATTCTCAGTTCCGAATCGTAAATAAAATCCCCCTCTGAAAGATGGATTCTTTCTGCATTATATTTATCAAGGATTGTTTTAAAATCCATAAGCTTAGCCGTCATAATGGGATCTGAAAACGGTATTAAATAAGATTTCATAGCACAACCAATAGGCATTACCTCAACAAAATTGCAATCGCCATCTATATATTCTGTTCTTCTTAATAAATTTAAAATATCATCGAAAGTGTATGCTCCGTTAATTATTACAGTGTTTCTGAAATCATCAAATCGTAAAGTAAGAGAAACGGCGTTATCAATTGCAGGATGATTCCCAAGTTCTGACATATGGTGTCCCCAGCCACCTTCAGCAAAATAAAAAGTATTTTCCAAATGATATGCAAAGAACAGCTCTTCAGGATTTTTAATTTCCTCAGCACAGCTTAATGAAACATCAGTGGTAAACCATCCTGTATTAGTATCAGGATGATGTCCCTGAAACAGTGTTACTATATCCATCCCCATAGGTTCATAATACTCAAATGTTTCAAATGCATATGCGATAAGCTCTTTTACGCTTCTTTTATCATCAAATTCTATTTCTCCTCCATCAAAAAAGTTGTATTTTTGAATCATAAAAAGGCATCCTCCCACTATTTTTATTTACAAAATATATTATACATTATTATTGTGGATTTTTCAAGATAAGAAAAAACTCATCCAAAGTTAAACCTCCTTTTCTTGCGAAAGAACAACAAAACGGAGCAGGAGTCAGGTAAAAAAGCAAAAATGTAATGTATTTACTTTTCTGAATTCAAATATAAATGCAATATTTCATCTATATATTCTTCATCAACTTCATAGCTATCGCTAATTTCATTGCAAACCCAAGCAAAATAATCTGAAATCGCCTCAATAAAAGAACGAAGAATTTCAACCATTGTGCTATGTTCTGTACGAACAGGCAATCTAATCACTGGAACATCTTCTTTATTTGTAAACATGGGATAAGAAATAAAATCTGCCCAGTAAAAAAGGTAGCCAACCCTATTGCCATCTCTTTTAACCAGGTAATGCTTGTACTCAAAATCAACCCATACGGAAATAGGGATATTGAAATTCTGCTCAACCCATTTTACAAATTTGCATAATTCATTTTGTGTTTCAATCGGAATTCTCTTATCAAAACCAATATCAAATCCACTTCCAACATTTTCAGATGTTTGCAAGTGGATATCTTTGGTGCGAAACCACAAATTTTCCTTTTTCATTTGATATTCTCCTTCGCAGTCTGGCAGGACGAAATCAACATCACTCGAAGCGATGTGCATTTAGATGATAATGCCTTAAAATTTTGGTCATCAATATATTTCGTTCTGAAAAGCAACTCCAACCAATATCCAGTTTCGCTTGCTTCTTTGAGTGCGATTTCAAGTTTTGAAATAAAATCTTTCTTGTCTTGTGCATCTTGTGCTTCGTGGATGTTGGCACAAATCGAAGTACCGCTTCTGCCAATTTGATTAGAAATGATAGATTCGTGATTTGCTTTCAAATGCTTTACAAGATTTATTATATCCACAGAAAAGTCCATAGAAAGTTCTGCAAGTTTATTTTCTTTCATAAAACCGCCTCCCTTTTGCCAATTATATCATAAAAACCGAAGCTTTTCAATGCTGTATCGCCGATGGCGATATGATGCATTTGCTTTACAAATATGATGTTGCCCGTTTCACTCGCAATGATGCGATGTTTGCTAATAATACTAGGCGAAGCCGACATCATTTCCGAAGGAACCATCATTAGTGCAAGCGTCATCATTTGCCGTAGGCAAACATCATTCAAAAAATCATCTTTGTCTTGGTAGACAAAAGTGACTTTTCATGGCTCCCCTGAATTGGACCATCGCAAATTTTGAAAAAATTTGCTGAGCGACAACTCAGGTTAATGACCATTTACCTTTGTGTAAACTACCAAGTGCCACTTAAAATATTAAAGATCCGGGCGACACCTTGTAGCAACAAAGCTTGTTTACACTACCGTGCACAAGCTTTGCGCCGGACGACTTCGCAACGCTCCAGGCTTTGTTCCGATGTTTCACATCTCCACACGGCTAACGAGGAATATATGAACAGTTTTCACTGTTGTATCTTAAGTCTCTGCTTGGATTACCAAGCGAGTATATCATCCCCTCTGCTCTCGCTTCAGGGTATTTGTTATAGAACATAACCACGGCCTTGCCGTGGTCATGTTCGGTTCCGGCGGCGACCTATCTTCCCGGACCGTTGCCAGTCAAGTATTGTCAGCACTGCAGAGCTTAACTTCTGTGTTCGGGATGGGAACAGGTGTGACCTCTGCGTAATAACCACCGAATATGGAGTACCTTTTT
>JAZQAZ010000025.1:0-25102 GCA_045545475.1 Clostridia bacterium
GTAGTTCTCCCCGTCTGTAAGAATCATTCCTTCTTCAGCTCTTATCGTTATTTTCATTTAATCACCGCCTTAATTGTAAGCAAATGTCCAATTTGCCTTTGAATTTCTAAGTGTGTTCCATTCTTCTGTATACGTTGATTCATCATCAATATCTATGCCGAAAGCATTGTTTACTGCCTCTTTTGAAAACGTAACCGTAAGTCCGCTTGTAGTTGCGGACAATGCATTGATGATACTTTCAATACTTGTCCTGTTAAGCTTTGTACTCCATTGCACGTTAAAGTTTGGTTTTCCTATAACGCCTTCCACAATAAGTTCTTCCAAAGCATTACAACCATTGAATGTTGTAGATTGGTAAGGTGTATTTTCACTTACTGTTAGTTTTTCAATCTTCTTTAGGTGGGAGGCTTGATAAAATACATGATGCATATTTGTTGCGTTACTTGCATTTATCACACCAATTCTTGTAGACTTAATGTTTGCAAAGCAATATTGCAAACTGCCACACTCCGAAAAATCTAAAGTAACACCACATTCATTCAATCGGTCAAAGAGTTCGGTACACTGATTATATCTAAACATCATATATGCATCGGTAGGTTTCATATCGTATCGGGGATAGAAATTTGTATCCGTCCAATAGCGACCATAAAAGCCGGAAGAATAATTATCTCTTCTTCCTTCGTCTTGCAATGAATCCCAAAGGACATCATATTCCGCCGCCTTGCCTTCCTCGAATCCTACCTTGTATCCCGACTCATAAACCTTCGGAGCATTTTCCGCAATTTTTACGAGATCTTCTTCTAAAATTTTATCCATTTAAAAACCTCCTCAAACCGAATAATTAAAGTTGTCACTATAATCTCTTATTATGTCAGACGGATATGTTGCAAGTGACGCAGGAATATTCATATTCCACGTTGTAAGCTGAGCGTTCCCAGTGTAGATGCATACGCCCTGTATACTAAGCCCTTCCGCCGTCCAAATAGCACCGTCATCATAAGTTTCAAGTTCCGCCCAAGTCATTCCTTTAGGGCATGTGTACTGCGTGCCATTTAGATTAAAGGTTATCATTTCTGGCTCTCCAATAAGCTCCTCCTGAATCGCAATTATCTCTTCCAACGCCTTATTAATATCTCCGGTAAGAAGGTATATCGCCCTCGCAGAAGCTACATCGGTCTCACTCGATTCAGAGTTAATCTCCTGCACGATAGGAGGATTCTTTCCGTCTTCACCTTTATCACCCTTGTCACCTTTTTCGCCCTTGTCGCCTTTATCCCCCTTCGGTCCTGTAGCACCTATAGGTCCCTGCTCTCCTCGGTCACCCTTTGCTCCGGTATCACCCTTTTCACCCTTTGCTCCGGGTAGTCCCTGCTCCCCCTGTTCGCCTTTTTCTCCTTTAATTATTCCTAAACTTTGCCATATCTCGCCGTCCCATATAAAAAGTTCGCCAGATTCGTAGGCTTCTATCATAGAAAAGTCATCTTCAGGTTCTTCGTCGCTGTATAATCCGTGTACTACCCATATATCTCCCACGTTTGCTGATTCCGGAAGTTCGCTTTTAAAGGCTACAACGCCCTTTATCTCAAGTCCGTGGCCGGTGTCACCTTTTTCGCCTGTGTCGCCTTTATCCCCCTTGTCACCTTTAGGCCCTGTCAAGCCTGTATCACCTTTGTCCCCTTTGTCACCTTTTTCGCCCTTCTCACCCTTAAGGCTTTCTATCCATTCTTCCTCAGTTCCTGTAAACCCATGATTTACCGCAATGCCGTATGCCGATAAATACATTCCGGAAACAAGAGCCTTTCCTTCTTCATGCGTCCTCTGATACCACTTGGCATAGGTCTCTATATAGGTATTGTACAACGCCACATCGTTGTTAAATGCAGCATATTCCTTGTTAGAAAAGTCAATCATCGCCTGAAGATATGTAAGGTATATTTTGTCATTAGTGGAATCTAAACTTACTTCTTTGTCTTTGTTATCTTCATAAGGGAAATATGTCACCACATCAAGTGGTGCCACAGAGTATATTTCAGTTTGAATATAAGCTTCAACCTCATTTATCCACTGCGCCTTTATATCATCCGAATATGAATTCGGATTTAATTCATCTGCCAATTTTATTATTTCTTTCAGTGTTTTATTTTTCATATCTCTTTCCTTTCTCTGACGGCTCCGTTTTCCGCAGATTAGGCTTTGCCAAATCTGCTCCAACTACCGCCGACTGTGGTACTCGCCTTGCGGCTCCGTTCCTCGCTGGCTCATGTCCACTGTGCCTTTATATCATCCGAATATGAATTCGGATTTAATTCATCTGCCAATTTTATTATTTCTTTTAGTGTTTTATTTTTCATATCTCTTTCCTTTCTCTGACGGCTCCGTTTTCCGCAGATTAGGCTTTGCCAAATCTGCTCCAACTACCGCCGACTGTGGTACTCGCCTTGCGGCTCCGTTCCTCGCTGGCTCATGTCCACTGCGCCTTTATATCATCCGAATATGAATTCGGATTTAATTCATCTGCCAATTCTATTATTTCTTCCAGTGTTTTATTTTTCATTTCTTTTTCCTTTCATGTTTTTAGTCCCTTTCAAAACTTTGTTTCGTAATTAGTATAAAACCGTTTCAGCCAAGAGAAAGTTTTCACTCAAAATTCTTCTTGCTCTTCAGTTGCTTTAGAAGAATTTTTATCACATAAACCATTGTTGATTTTACTCCACTCGTAAAGCCAGTCATAAATTATTCTGATTTTTTCCTCCGTACTTTCCTCTCCGGAAATTCTCGGTAAATCTCTCATATTTAATTCACCACCCTTCCTAATATTCTGATCCAAAGTATCTCTCCCGGCCGATGCCGTATAAGGTAAATCCCCCTTTGGCCATAATCTTCAGCTGATAAAAGCCACATCGTCTTACGATCAAGGGTATGTTAAAGTTTCGCCTGATTGTCGGCGAAATCTTCATAACCTCTTTGTAGTCTCCTCCGTCATAACTTATAAAAATCTTTACTTCCGCTCCCGATTCCGCCTTAAGGCTTAAATGAATCCTGGATACACCCTTCTTTTTAAGGTGTCCGTCATATATGGGAGCAAACTCCAGAACGCTCTCAATATCTCCCTCGGCTTCTCCCTCATCCTTCACAGAATCAAGAAGATATATGCCGCCTTCTGACATTGCATAAAGGTCCCGGCCTATGTGGGCAAAGCTTACAGCACCAATCTTTTCTTCCTTTGTCCAATATCCAATGGATGAATCGTAAACGTAAAGCCACACTTCATCGTTAAGATCCCTTGCTTCCAAAAAATACTTATCCGCACCTGCTCCGCCAACCCCTTTTACCAGCACCCTTCCGGTTTCTTCTCCGATAACCGTAGGATAGCTTCCTGTATAACGGCAAGCTCCCTCGGGTGAAAGATAATATAAAACGCCGTCTGCTATGGCTAAGCTCTTTCCGCTGCCCTTCAGTACGCCGGGAACGGAAGCCGTCTCATAGGTGGAATACTGTGATGGATAATCCCCCGATACTCTTATTATCCTGTCTTCCTTAAAAAACGTAGGATAACCGTTGTAGGCAATGCCGCCCGTAAAAGGACCGCTAGAAGCAACAGCCACCTGCCAGGCTGCATCCGCTATGGTTGAAAAATCCTGAAAATTAAAAGGATCTCCAATCTTTGAAGCACAAATCTTGTCTCCGTCAATGCCCCACAGCCTGTTATCGTGACAGAACGTGTGCGTAAGGTCCGGAATAACCCTTTCTACAGTTAGCTCAACTTCTTTCTTTCCTCCGCCATTTACCTCCGCATTTATGTAAAAAAAGTGATAGTCCTTTCCGTCTCTGTACTCCCTGACAGTTTCCTTTTCCGTAACAGTTACATAATGCTTTGATATAGTCCCGTCTTCTGTCTTAAGGCTTACAAGTAATATGTCGTCGGTTCTTATCCACTTAAGCCTTTTATTCATAGGGGTAAGAACTGCAAAATAATATTTTCCCTCATCCTTCGTACCTGTTAAAAACGTATCTGTTGTTGTGGATGTATTATTTTCTACAGTCTCACACCCTGAAAGCTTCCCCCAGGAATCCATAAGGTATATCCATTTTGTCTGCACAGCATGATTCTCTACAGTTGCATCAGTATCCCACTTCCCCTGGGAATTATACTGGAAGAATGAATAAGGCTCCGTAAGCCCTACGGCATACACATCACCGTCTTTTATATCCTCACTTTCCTCCATAGCCTCATTAAGAAGCTCAAGGCTCTCATACAGCGTGACTCCTTCTTCTGTAGTGTCATTCTGAGGCGTAGCCGAAGAATCTCCTACCTTCAAATTTACCGCCTCATCGCCCCACAGAGAAAAATACATTTTGTCCGGGAATATGCAAATGTATTTGTTCATAACCGAAAAGGTTTTCTCCGTCGCCGAAACCGGGAACTTTGCCTCTCCGTCATAATAAAACCGCACTCCTTCATTACTGTCTTCGACCTGAATCGAAGACGAAGAATCTCCGCTGCACCAAAAAAGCTTGTCTGCACTTCCTATGCCGTAAACTTCTCCTTCAATCTCAAAGGGAAGCCTTCTTCGCTTCTTTCTCACCGTAACTGACGGATAATCATCAAAGCTTATGTTCTCGGCATCATATATGTCTCCGTCCCTTGCTCCCTCCGAATGCTTCATACCTTTGAAGCTGAACTGCTCTGCTGTACTTTTTCTAATGCTTTGTTTAACTATTGGTAATTTCAACATTACGCCCCCTCTTTTAACTTTTACATTCATTTCTCTTTTTTAATTAACCTATATAGTTATTTTTAGGCGAAAAAAATTAGACCGTTACCAAAGCTACGTTTATAACAGACTTGATACGGTATTAAATTCTTTTCTATCCGGCACAATAATATTATACCACACTTTTTAACGCTTGTCAAGTTATTTTTTACTTTTAAGTCAAATATTTTCAAAATTCTCTTGACTTTTCAAACTTTTAATGTTAAAATAACACCTGAGGTGATTAAAAATGACAATGGGCGAAAGAATTTATTATTTGCGTAAATCTAAAAAAATGACACAGGAAGACGTAGCCAAGAGATTAAATGTTGCAGTTCAGACAATATATAAGTATGAAAAAGGAATAGTTACCAACATTCCTCTCGATAAGCTGGAAATACTTGCAAAGGTTCTTGACACTACAACAACCTATATAACCGGATGGAGCGATTCCGCTTCAGAAGCTAATATTCCCAATGTGTTTTCATTTGAAACAAAAAAAATCCCGCTGCTTGGTAAAATAGCCGCAGGCGAGCCTATCTTTGCAGAAGAAGATCATGAATCCTTTGTGGAAACAGGTGCAGGAATTCATGCAGATTTTTGTTTAAAGGTGCAGGGCGACTCCATGATAAACGCCAGAATCAATGATGGGGATATAGTATTTATCCGCAAACAGCCTTCCGTTGAAAACGGAGAAATCGCTGCGGTAATAATAGACAATGAAGCAACACTTAAAAGAGTTTATTTTTATCCCGAAGACAGCAAGCTGGTACTTAGCCCCGAAAATCCCAAATACGCTCCCTTTGTGTATGTCGGAATGGAGCTTCAGGGTGTAAGAATCCTCGGTAAAGCTGTAGCATTCCAGAGCATGATCTAAGGAGTGATACCTTTGGCTAACTATCCCTGGAAATCACGGGCACTTTGCATGTTTGCTCCCCACCCCGATGAGGTTGACAAGTTTTCCTCTTTTGTTGAAAAGGTGCTTGTTCCGGATAAAATTGACACCGTCGTAATGATTATCCGCTATAATTACATGTTTATATCCCATCCCGAATGCAGAGGGGACTATCCGCTATCTTCCTCAGATATTAAAAAAATAGTTGATGTCTGCAAAAAGCATAACATAAATCTCGTTCCCGATATGAACCTTTTAGGTCATCAGGATAATCAGTTTAAAGATGACTGCCTTGATGGACTTTTGAGAGCACATCCGGAGCTTGACGAAACTCCCGACCTTGAAAAAGTTGAATATTGCAGAAGCATATGTCCAAACCATCCTGATGCATTAAAAATTGTGACGGACCTTATGGACGAGGTAGCAGATGCATTCTCGTGCAATATGTTCCACATAGGCATGGATGAAGTTTTTGAGATCGGAAGCTGCCCTCGCTGCAGAGATAAAGACCCGGGTGAGATTTTTGCCAATTGGGTAAATAAATTGGCAGAGCATTTGAAAAAACGCGGAATCACCACCATGATGTGGGGAGATCGCCTCTTAAACAGCTACGAATGTTGTCATGGGCCATGGGATGCCAGTCAGAACGGAACATGGACAGCACTTGATAAAGTTTCAAAGGACATCATCATAACAGACTGGCACTATCATAACTGGGCATCATTCCCTTCTGTTGACATTTTTGCCCAAAAGGGATTCAAGATTTATCTATGCCCCTTCAACAACGCGGATAATGCCAAGCTTTTCCTTGACTATGCAAAGGAGCACGATAAGGGACATATCTTAGGCATTATGGAAACCACTTGGACCCCGGGAAGCTACATAATGAACGCTCTTTTAGATTTGCCTCTTGAAGACACCGACTCCTGGTATAAGGACGGAATGCCCGAAATATTAAACTGCTATAAATTCCTGTTCAGATAATCAATCTTATACGGCACAAATTATATTTTTCCGGAGGAAACAATAATGCAAAAACGATTAACTGCACTTATATTATGCCTTATGATGCATTTCTCTGTTATTTACACTTTTTGCAGTGACATTAACGATACTCCCGTCAAAGAAAAAACCGAATCCGGCACCATAAATATAATGGAAGCGATGGAAGAATTCAGCAACTTGGTTGTACGCTTCAACAACGCAGAAACCAATGATGAGAAAAAAGAGATATTCGCAGAGGCAAAGGCCATTAACGATGCATTCTTCGGAGACTCCGATGTCTACTTTGACGGATACCAATCCATGCTAATTGAAATAGAGCGCATAGAAGCTGAGGAAAGTACTCTGTCATCTATTGCCTGGAAACTATCCGGTTATACCACCTTTACAAGTGTGGGAGGTGGCATGACCGTGAATGGAGTAGAGCAAATACCGGATAAAAAAGTTCTTACTGATGCAGAACGACTTGAAATCATATCTCTTTTGGAAAAAAGCCTCGTTTCAGGATGTATCAAAAACTCAGATGCAACAGATAAAAGCTATTTTTTGAATGCCGCCAGAGGGGTTTATGCCATTCGTGGTGAAGGCGAACTAGGCGAACGCATAGAAGAACTTTATAATGATATCATTAATCATCCACTCCTCAAAAGCGATGAAGATATTATCTCAGATTCTGCTATCACCTTTTCAGATGTTTCAGAATCAGACTGGTTTTATAAATATGTTATGGTAATGGCCGGACGGGGTTTCGTCAACGGCAAAACTATACCTGTAAATGGCGTTGGAACATTCTGCCCTAATGCTACCATTACCCGAGGGGAGTTTATTACCGTAATAATGAGAATCCTGTATCCGGAAAACGACTACACTGCAAACGATGGCGATCCCTGGTGGCAAGATAGTTACAATGTAGCTTTGCAGAACAGCCTTATTCTCAAAGAGGATAAAGATTTAAGCGGAAATATTCCCATTTCCCGCCAGGAAATGGCATCGATAGCCTATAAAGCATTAAGTCTAAGAATGAAAGCACCGGAAGGCTACGATATTACACGTGTAAAAGATTACGATGAAGTTGAAGAGCGTTATAAAACTTCCGTATACAACACTTTTAATGCACTTTTAGTCCAGGGTGATACCGAAGGATATTTTCACCCAAAGGACAACCTCACAAGAGCCGAGGCTTCAACCGTACTCTATCGGCTTTCATACTTTCTTGATGAGGGTTCATATGTTCTGACCTAAAATAAAAAAGCGGTGCAATGCACCGCTTTTTTATTTTCCGAACATTTTTTCCATTTTTTCATAATCTCTTATAATTTCTTTATTCAACTCAATGAATTCTTTTGTTATCTTAATCTTGGAAAGCCTCTTAAATACCTTTTCAACATTAGCCACAAATTCAGGATTGTACTCTGAAAGAGCGATTTTGATCTGTGCCAAAGGACACATTGCATTTGCCCTTTTGTCCACAGTAACTTTTCCGTCATCACCGATAAAAAGCGGAAAAATCCTGCAGGACAAGGGGCGTTTTTTCCTGTCGCATTTACCCTTACAAACAAGAATTTTTATGTTATCTCCCCTTAAATCAATATCACTATCAAAAATTTCCATCCATTCTTCATTCCCCTGATACATTACTTCTTCGTGGGGAAAAAGATACATTCCTGCATCTTCTCCCTTGCAGCAGGCGCCGTTGCACAGTCTGCCACAGTCACCCCTGAGTGGCGTCACCTCATCAAGCAATGAATATAAATGGGAATAAAACATTTTAATGTCCATAATAATCTCCTTATATAATTCCGAAAAGAATAAATCCCACGGTGTTTATGGCAAAATTGGCACACATATGTATCAGCCACGAAGGATATACCGTTCCGCTTTTTTCATTAAAATAATTGAAGATAAGTCCTCCGGCAAAAAGCCCTGCCATAACAATTATAAAAACAGGGGCCGAAAACCAACCTATCATCATCGCCACATGATAAAGTGCAAAAACACCTGCACTGAAGATATAAGCAAACTTCCTTGAAGATATATTTTTAAGTGTCAGAAAAGCAAAACCACGGAAGAAAAATTCCTCAAGCAGGGAATTTATTAAAGAAATGTAAATTGAAACATAAATAAAATTTTTTCCGTTAACTCCGATATTTTTTGTAAGAGCTCCCGTAATATTACTAAAATCAAACACATCTTTAAGTAACATGTATCCGCATAAAATAACCGCATAAACCCCGATTCCAATCAGAACAGCAGAAAGAATTCCCTTTCCATTAAGAATAAATAAAGGCTTTAGAGAAAATTCCTTGTCAAAGAGTATATAAATTGCAGGAAACCCTAAAAACAACACCAGTTTTATGGCCGATTTGGTAAAATAATCAGCTTTCAACACTCCGTCAACTATTGCCATGATAATGCAAAAAAGCACCACCAATGAGCTTATTACGAAAACTTTATTTTTCATATACCCTCCGTTTTTTACACTTCAATATACTCACAGCCATATACACTTTTTTCTAAAGTGCCGTTGGAATAACATTTCTTATAGGACTTATGTATATGACCGTGAATATGCCATCTAACACCGTTTTTATATACATAATGTGTAATTCCCGCCAGTCCCTGATGTGCCTTATCATATTGTTCTTTTTCAAACATACAGTCATGGCTGAGCAGAATATCTGCTTTTTCCGGCATAGAGGATGACATAATAAGACTCTCCTCCTGAGTGTAGGACGGAAACTCTCCGTTTTTATACTTAAAGCTACCCTCTATTCCGGCAAATCTTATTCCGTTATATTTTACTACTTTACCGTTTATATTTCTGATACCGAATTTATCATAGACATCAAATCTGTCATGATTTCCCCTAAGAGCAATTATTCTCTCAGGCAGGATATACTCAAGAATTTTTTCAAGTTCATAACTGTAAATATCTCCCAGAATTATACATAGGTCATACTCTTCTACCCCGGATATAAACTCATCAAAACCATTTCCTAAAGCAAGCTCGCCGTGAGTATCAGATATAATTATAAGCTTAAGTCCGTAATGATGACTAATGACTTTTTCTGCCGTTACTTCACAAAGGGTTGAAAAATCCTTCCACTCATTACTGTCAGGTTTCAGGCCTTTTTTTACCTTTTTAATAAAATTCTCAATTTTTCGGATTTTGTAATTGAAAAAAAACATATATCCTCCTTGCGGCAAAGTATGATAATAAAAACATTTTAGCATAAAATATCATTAAAATCAATAAATTTCCATACATAAAAACTCTGTCGCACTTTGCGGCAGCAAAGATTCGAGTATAGTGATTTCTCAAAGCAAAATCACTAACCCTACGTTGTTTTCTCCTATGCTCCCGAAAAACCAATGGCTTTTCGGGGCGAGGAGGAGCAATATTATGGGCGTATTTTTGTTTTGCAAAATGGAGCCCATGTTTACTCGCTCCGACGATCTACGTCGTTTTTTCCGCTTTGCGGACAAAAACTTCCTATGACACGTTCGAATTTCCTATTGTAAATTCAAACAAAAACACTACTTTGTAATTATGCTTTGCTATGGCGGAGATTCGATTTTGACTTCGGGGTCCCCGAAAAGCCAAGGGCTTTTTGGGGCGAGGAGGAGCAATATTATGGGCGTATTTTTGCTTTGCAAAATGGAGCCCATATTTACTCGCTCCGACGATCTACGTCGTTTTTTCCGCTTTGCGGACAAAAACTTCCTATGACGAGTTCGAATTTCCTATTAGAAATTCAAACAAAAACATTACCTTGTAATTATGCTTTGCTATGGCGGAGATTCGATTTTGCATTTTTGCTTCGCAAATATGCAAAACTACGTCGTTTTTTCCGCTTTGCGGACAAAAACTTCCTATGACACGTTCGAATTTCCTATTAGAATTTCCAAACAAAAAGAACTGTCCAAAGGACAGTTCTTTTTGTTTGGTGACCCATCGGAGATTCGAACTCCGGACACCTTGATTAAAAGGCTTATTTATCCGATTCCAGAAGTGCTTAATGCTCCGATTTATCTACACTTCAGTTCCTTTTCGTACCACGTTTGTACCACACCATGTAGTCTAAATGCATTTAAAAACATTATGTTTCATGAGGCCGTCACTTAAGTCCGCCGCCGGGACCGAGTCCACCTCCGGAGCCAAGACCTCCGCCGGAGCCTAAGCCGCCTCCGGAGCCGAGTCCGCCTCCGGAACCCAAGCCACCGCCGGATCCAAGCGTTTTCTTAGTTGTGCTTTTCGTGCTGCTCTTTTTCGTACTTCCACTCCTCGATGAACCGCCCGTAGAACCCACGCGAATGCTGCCTCCATGCCAGGGAGTATCCTTAAGCGTACTTTCGGCATAATTGCCTACGTTCAGATAAAGATAATCCTTTGCCTCCTCGGAAAATTCAAGAGAATCAATATAATCACAGACCTTCTTTTTCTTGCTGTTGGTGATTGTTTTTCCAGAAGAATCCTTGTCGGATTCAAATTCATAAATATCCCCGGACGCATCATAAAACTCCTGGCAAGTAAGTCCCGCATCAACTGCACCCGCATATTCTGCCGCCTTCTTCTCTTTGCTTTCGGATCCGCTCCACAGCTTTTCAACCGTCGCAATTTTATCTTCTTCCGAAATACCCGACTGCATAAAGGTTCCCTCGTCAAACTTGCCGAATGCCGAGAATACTTCCGCCATCTCTGAAGGCTCCAGATCATATCCGAGAACTCTATCGGTAAACGCCGCCCTCTTTTCAGCATTTCTCTCATCGGCTTCCTCGTCAGTCTCCTCGACGTCCTCCGGCTTCTTATATCCCTCGTTTACCGCCTTTTCCGCCGCCGAAATTTCTAAAAACTCATCAAAGCTCATACCCGCCGAAAGTGCCGCCTCAATCTCATCCTCATGGGAATCCGATATAAGCTCACGATACATCGTACGCTTCGCCTCTTCCGAATCAAGCCCCTGAATGTAGTCAACCTTCGCAAAATCTTCCGCAAGCCCGGCAAGCTCTTCATCTCTCGAAATGTCCTTAAATCCGGCTACAACCTCATAAGCGTCCTCTTCCTTCATTCCCTGCTCTACAAGCATACGGTAAGTCGCTGTCTCATTGGCTGATAAATATCCCGCCTCAGATGCATAATAGTCGTCCGTCTCAGAGAGTGCCGACGGGCCAAACGCAAGCGCCTTCGCCCACTTAAGCGGATTCTTGTTGTCCACGGGATAATAAAGCTTTTCTTTGTCGCCCTCGCCCGAATACTTTCCGCCATCCGCCATAAGCTTCGCACCCTTTACGGTCTTCATAATCTGATTGCCGCCAGGAACAAACTCTGCAGCAGCACTTCCCGCATCAATGAAAAATTCATCCGAGCCAAATCCCTTGCTTTTGCCGGTCTCATACGCCTTTTTTATTTTGGAAATGTCCGGAATCGGGAGCGACCTGTTACCAAAACCAAAAATCGCCGCAATGGATGATACCATGGGAATATCGTTTGCAAGTTCATATCCCACCTCGGAAAATCCCTTCGTCGCGTTAAATTCTCCGTCACGGTCAGAAACCTCCATATCCTCCGAAAGGAAAATGTTAAGTAAGTCCTTGCCTCGGTTCTTAAGAAACTCATTAACGGTTTCATCGTTACCGTTAGCAAAATATCCTGCCGCCATACCAAGCACGTCAAAAGCTGCAGGTGTTCCGCCCGAAACCGTCTCGGTAAGCCTGTTAAGGATAAATGCAGAAATAAGATAGTTTACAATATAGCCGATAAGCTTGCCCTTGTCTTCTTCAGGCCAGTCATAAACGAAATGCTCAAAGGTGTTAAGTGCTTCCGTCTGGAAAAAATGTATGCACTGATTGACAAACGCCTTGTTTTCAAAAACAATAGGCCTTGCCCCCTTCATACGGGACGCCATAATGTCAATCGCTTTCTCGTCTGCAGCTTTCACCGCATCCTCGTGGCTCATTCCGTCTGATATAGCTTTGTTGTAAGCCACCCTGAATGCAAGGCTACTCATCATCCTGTCCATCATTTCAATGGGCTTAAAGCTTGCATCAAGCACCTTTCCCGCCTTTGTCTGCTTAAGGAAATCTATGCCCTGTTTCTCCGTAAGTAAATCCGATTCCGTTTCAAGCTTGGTGCGAAGCTCGGGATTTGTAATAATGTCCCAAAGTGCCCTTGCCGTGTTCGCCTGCCCGTACTCCGCCATAATGATAGGAAGCTGGGACGTCTGATTAATCACTGTACTTAAATTTCCCGCCAGCTTACTCTTTGCAAACGTTCCGAGTATTTTGCTCGACCACTTAAGCGTCGCTCTGCCCGTCTCCGATTCCTGATTTCTCGCACCAAACGCCTGCTTTCCTGCAAGAATATTCGTATAATCGTCAAGCCAGGTAACAAAATTTCCAAGCTTTCCGTTTTCCTTGAAAGCCTCCATGTGCTTTTCAATAAGCCTTGAAATCTCCTCGTTGGCCATTTCATTGGTAATAACCGCGTCCTGTGTCACGCTGGATGCCGAATTTGCCGCAAGGTATGCCTTCTTACTTTCAAGCGGAGCATAATACAAATCGTAAAGCTTCGATATCTCCGTTTTGTTAATCTCCGGCGAATACATTTCACGAAGATAGTTGGAAAACGCTCTCACTCTCATTATGTCGTCCATATGGTAGAAAATATCCGCCATATGCATAACATAGCTTTCATAACCTTCCACTGCGTCATACTTCGTCTTGTTCGTCGTTCTCGTCTGGAAGAAAGGATTCCAACGCTTGTTTGGCTTATAGTCCTTCGTTCTTCCCGCAATGGATGTAGGAAGCTTGGAAACCCCGTCGGTAAATCCCATCCTTTTAAGCACCGAATCCAATAAATTAACCTGGTCCTCCTGCATATGGGGTGCATAACCCCTTATAAATCCGATGGGGTCCTCACCGTGTGCCACCAAAAATTCATTTATGGCATCATAGAAAAGGCTGTACTGCTTTTCGAATACCGGCACCGCATTTTTAACTCTTGTTAAATCAATGTGGCCGTTGTTGTTAAATTCCTCACTTGCAATAAGGTGGTCGGCATATCTGCTCGCCAGGGCATAGTCTCCTTCGTCAAAGCCGTATTTTTTAAGGTCGGCTTCGTCTTTGCTCTTGGCAAATTCCGCTCCCGCCTTTTTAATAATGTCGGAAACACGGCTCTTTGCAAGGTCCGCAAATATCCCCTTGCCCTCAATTTCAAGCTGAACAGCTGCACTCTCCCACTTGTTCAGCGGTTTAGACTTTCCGTTTTCTCCCTCAAAGGACGAAACCGCAGAAAGTGCCTTGTTTATAAAGCGTATTCTCTCAGCACCATTCGATATTACGGGACGGAATATCTCTTCGTAAATCCTGCTTCCCGCCTCTCCGAAAATGCTTCGCACGTTTCTCTTCGCCGTTTTGTGCCTGATAACCGGCGCCGAAAGGTCCATCTTCTTTGCCTCGTCGGGGTTTGCTCCCTCCATAACCTGCTGAAGCTGTCGGCGTAAATCAAATTTAATGTCCCACTTCTTCTGTGTCCCTATCTTTGCCGCCTTAAAACCGTCCTGTGCTTTATACATTTCTGCAAGGTCCAAAATCAGGTCTCGGCGAAGACTCTCGGGAATATACTTCGCATCAATCTCACCACGGTTAACAAGCTTTGCAAACTTAATCTCATCGGGAGAAAGAACCCTCTCAACCTCTCTTATGGCTTTCTGGGCTTCTCTCGTTCCCTGCTTCTGCTCTATTGCCTGCTCCGTATGACCGTAAAGCCCCACACTTCCCGTTATGCCCGTAACGCCTGCAGCTTTAAGCTTCTCTGTTCCCTTCAGCGCATCAAAGTCCGCTTTGCTCTTGGTCTTAAGCATCTCACGGTGCTCCGCTGTCATTTCCGCCGTCACTTCATCAATGCTCTTAGCTTCGCCGTCTAATGGCTCCCCTGTGTAAGGGGAGCTGTCAGGCTCAGCCTGACTGAGGGGTTGTTTTTCTCCTTCCGAAGAATCTCCGAAAAAGCCTTCTGCAATTCCCTCTTGCTTTCTGTACCTTTCAAGTGTCTTTTCCGCAGATGTAACAGCTCTTTCAGAAACCGTCTCACCATTCTCGGGAATGTTCCACGCAATTTCTTCAGGTCCTTTCGCCAATTCAAGCTCTTCCGCCTTCTTTGCTTCAAGCTCTGCGCTGTATCCTTCAGGATCATCATATGCTCTCTGCCATATTGACTTAATTTCAGAAATTTCCTCTGCATTATACCCAAATGCACCGGGAACAAGCCTGTTAATTCCTCTAACAATTTCACCGCATACATCGTGGGCGTTTTCAGAGCATATAATTGCATACTCGGCATCAAGCAATAATCCGTCCTTGTTAATGTCTTCAACCTGCCACCCTGCAGCATCGATGCTCTCCGCTACTTCTTCGGAAGTATAGCCGCTTGAATCCTCCACAAGTCCCATAAGGAATAAAGCTTCGTCATAGGGTGCAGCATAGTCAAGGTTTCCTTCCTCTGCAATGGTGCGCTCTCCTTCAACAACATCACGAAGCATATTAAAAAGTGAAGGATCCTTTTTGTATATCTCTCGAAGTTTCTCCGCATCAGTAAGCTCTCCGTTATAGGTGAGGTCGTTAAAAAGCTTCTGAGCCTGCTCCATCGTCGCACCGCTCTTTCTCGCAATGGAATAACTTCCGCCATCCTGCATAGAATAGGTATTGACAACATTACGGCTTTGATGTATAATGGTGTCAAACCCTAAGTTGTCTAATCGGGTAAGCAATTGGAGCTTACTATCAGCATTCAACTTTAGGGTTTCATTTTTTTCGTCTAAAACCTTTTCAATTCTCGCCTTGTTTACATATAAAACAGCATCTGAATCTATAATCTCCGAAAGATGGGATGCAAAATTCTTTTTGCCATACATAGATGTTGCATAATTGCTTTTATCTGTCTTTTGTACATTAAATTCTACATCAAGATATTTGCTTCCTTTTTCACTGTATTTAATTGACACAATTATTGGTTCGCCTATGTCATTCTTGAAATTTGTGAGAATACATACAGAATTATCTTTGTTGTCAACAGAAATAGAGTCATAAATCATTACAGGACTTTTCAGCATAGAAGGCAATTGCTTAACTATATCTTTATCTATTCCATGAAGATGAATATCCCCTTCTTCTCTATCTGCGGTAATAGTTCTTAAGTGTCCCTGATTTATCAGCATTGGCAAATCGGCAGGCAAACCTGCTTTTATAAGTAAATTCGGAGTTCGGCCAACATATACACTATAACCTGATTTTATAAATTCAGGCTTTTCCGAAAGAGCATCTTCAACCTGCTTGTTAAAAGGGAACTCCACACTATAGCTAACTTCCCCCGTGCTTTCCCTCTCCTCACTTTCTCTTAGTGCCTGGGAAAGCAGTCTTCTCGCCTGCAGAACTGTCGCCTTCTCGTCGTTGCCTGTCAGCTTCGCCGAATAATGGGATAAAAAGTCAAAGAATCTGCCCGCCATACTCTGACGATTTTTAACAAGATACTCCACACTTTCAGCATCATTAAATAAAAGCTTTGCCGCCATCTGTGCCGTAAATTCTCTGTCAAGGTTATATTCAACGCCTGCACCGTCATATACTTGCTCTATCTCAGCCTTTTCCGCTTTAACATTAATGTCCTCTGTGTTTTCCGCAAGGTCTTTTACAAATTTCACAAATTCTGTATAGCTTTCTGTCCCTTCAATGCTGTGTATAAACTCTTCCGCCAAAACCTGGTTGCTGATATAGGTTCCGTTGTTCGGATTAACGTATATAACGCCGTCCTTCGCTCTGCCCTGAAGAGTATAAGCATTTCCATCCTCACCGATGAAATCATTGTTGCCGCCTAAAAATATAACCTCTCTGCCCGTGGCTCTGCTCATTCGCTCCGCCTCGGCAATCTGTACCTCATTTGCTCCAACAGCTTCTCCGCTCTGACGGACACGAAGGCTCACGCCTCTGTATCGCTCTCCCTCTTCGGGTGTAATATAGCCCTCCTGAAGCATGGAATTATATAAGTTTCCCACTTCCATAGGCTTTACGCTGTTGTTGTTTCGGTTATGTACAGAATATTCTCCGCCATCCTGCATATACTGGGTATTGACAGCATCACCTTTTGGTGCTATACTGTTGCTATGAAGAGACGATTTTCCATTTTGGGCCTTTGAGCCGTTCACGGGGTTTCCCGGGAAAGTTGTCTCTTCTATTTTGTTTAAATTATACGCCACCTTTTTCCCGTCGGTTATTCCAACACTAAGCATCATACGATAATATTTGCCGTCCAAATCTCGGAAATAAGCAGTACGATAATTCCATCCATCCTTGCCGAATCCGTCACTATGCTCCTTTTTAGCCTCACTAAATCCTCTTTTTCCCGGTTTCAGTTTCGATGTCTGCACAATTTCATCAATTACTCCTGCGGCATTCCCTTTAACAAGATATATATCATTTCCAAGCTTTCCCTGATCTCCCATTTTCCACGCTGTACGTCCTGTGATATAAATTGATTCCCCGTTATCAAGCTCAATTTTCACATCCTCGCCATTGCGAACCTTGTTATTGATATAATTCATTATTTCGTACTGTCTGGTGTTTTTATCCTCACTATGTATTACCTGCTCCGTTGCCTGAACATATTTTCTTCCGTCAGGAAGTGTTTCAATAGAGAAAGCTCCCGCTCCTTCTTCCGAAGGGGCTTTTTCATTGTCTCGGAACTTTTCTGCAGCCTCAACCGCATTTTCATATGTTCTGCTTCCAAGAGGTGCCGTAAGCCCCTTGTCAATAAGTTCCTTTGTGTTTCCTCGGTAATTAATATCGTCGCCGGCACTTTTATTCTTAAAGCCCTGATATACACTAACCATTCCTCCGCCAATACCACCGGAGAAAACTCCCGCAAAAGCTTCGCTTGCAATCGAAGTGGCTAAATCAGCTCCTGCCTTTCTCCTTGCCTCTTCCTCTGTCATTCCCTGTGCCATATATTCACGGACGGAAATGTTATACTGGCTCTTGTCAGCCATAACAAATGCATCCGCCAGCGCATTGGAAATTGAAGTAAGTGCTTCCTCTGTTCCTTCCGTTGCTCCCTGCCTTAAAATGTTTTGGAAAATGCTTCTTGCCGCTTTTATATCCTTCGCCTTCAAAAGTTCATCAATTCCGATTTTCTCAAAAACATACTCTGCTCCGCCTGCAAGGATGGAATAGGTTATAATTTGCCCGGTGCTTCCGCCTCGTTCTGTCGCATCAAGTGCCGCATCACTTGCCGCCGACATTGAAAGGAAAATGGGTGCATAAGCTCCGTAAACCGCCACCGTCGCATAACTTTCGGCAAAGCTCATTCCCGCATTGTATAGCCATACTGCAGCCTTGTTTAGCGGTTCATACTTAAAAGTTTCACCAATTCTGTCCGTTACACCTTCAGAGTTGGCTCTTAAAACATATGATGTTCTAAAGTCCTCCGGCTCCATCTCATCCCCGGTCACAATACTTGATGCCGCCGCATCAATAAAATCAACACCCTTTGCAATCGCTGTAAAAGGTGATGTTGCCACTCTTCCCACAGTAGATATAACAGGATGCTCTTCGCCGAATTCTTTTGCATACTCTGCTTTTTTTCTCGTTTGTCGTTTCTTTAGTATTTCTGACAACTCTTCAAAATATTCACTTGCCGCCTGCTCACCTTTCGTAAAATGATAATAATTGAAAAGTTCCTTTTCTTCCTCCGTCATATATTTTAAGAAAGAAAATTCTTGTTCATCTATAAAATCGCCTATATCATATTCACTAAACCCATAAAGCTTAGTCTCACCGGCGTCTCTATCCAACAACGTTCCGCTTTCCGAATCGTAAATGTACCCATCAAGATATCCGTTAACTCCAAGGTACATAAGAGATGCCCCATTTTCCACATTTGGCTCATACTTTGTCTTCCGGTTTATTAAAACCTGCCCTGCAGCATCTTTCCTTGCTTCCTCCAAAGGTTTTGTCACAAGGTCGGCATACTCCTTGTCATCAATTTCTGTCTTTAGAGCCTCCTTTTCTTCCATCAAGCGTGAACGTTCCCTCTGTAAAAGCTTTTTATAGCTTCCTTTGGGGGCATATCCGTTCATTTCCTTCCAGGCAATATCTGCAAGTTCTATCTGCAAATTAGTATAGTGGTGCTGCCGTAAAAAACCGCGGTTTATGTGTTCTCCCTGTTCCTCAAATCCTTCAGGATCGGCTGTTTGCATCGCTTCAAGTATCAATTCAAGATCTTTTTCAGGATTACCTTTTGCGCTTGTTACAAACTCTAAATCGCTCTCGTTATGTTCCTTCCATCTTGAATAAACGTCCTTTGCTGCATCGACACTTCTTGTTTCATTTGCCTTATCACGAAGCCAGCTCATCTCTTCCTGTAGCTCCGCCTGTGCTTCGGGTGAAAGAGAATACACTTCCCCCGTCTGATAAAGTGCTTCAAGCTCATAAACAGCCGTTACATAATCAGCGTGGGAGGAAATATCTTTATACTTCTCAGAAAATCTTTTATCGTAAGCTTCCTTTGCCTTATTTAAAAGCCATTCTTTTTCCTTTTCATTTCCGGCAGTTTCAGCCGCAACAGAAAACTCCTCAGGCTCACTTAGATTATAATACTTCATACCGAACTCAGCATCACTCTTTGCCGCCTTATATTCGCCGATATAGTCTTTTCCGTCACGATTACTCCAAAAATCAAGTTCATTAAGAAGACCTTCTTCAATATTATCGGAATAGGTTTTCTTCCCGGTAAGAGAATAAAATATATTTTCAGCCTCTCCCTCATTTAGCCACATATCATTGTTCTTAAGGTATATTGCAAGTGCGCCTTCGCCACCCTGAAGGTATGTGGTTTCCGCTCTGTCTCTTACAAGCTCGGCCATTCTCCTTCCAATGCCTTCATTTTTTCTTCCGGCAGTTTCATAAAGCACCTTAGTGTTGTCATCATACATCTTTTCCGCCTGATCATATGTAAGATGTCCCCTCGCCGTATTGTCCACAAGAAAACCGATAAGCCCTTCTTCGCCCTTATCACGATAGGTGTCCTTTGCTCTGTTCCCCATTCTGAGCACACGGTTTTCTTCATAGTCCGAAGCACTTTCAGAAAAGCTCTTTTCATCGGGAACATATTTTCTTCTTATTGAAAAAGCCTCATCCTCGGTTATGCTGCCATCAGAAACCTTGCTCTTGAGATATCCGGTAACGCCAAAATCCCCGTCCTGAAGGAAATACGTTCCGGCGGTCTTTTCAACTTCCTCAGCAACCGTGGGTTTTGTTTCAACCTTAGAATTGTTTATATAATATTCCGTCTGCTTTTCATTTTCCTCATTCGAAAGTCCATTCCAGTATTTAGCTGTAGGCGAAGTGCTTGTAGACACAGCCTTCGGCTGCGGCAAAACTGCCGCAGCCGGATTATTCACCGTCGAAGTGTCTAAGACAGAGGAATAGGATCTTTCAGGAAGTTCCTGTTGCTTTTCCCCTGATGACACCACTGGACCTTTTGCAACTCTTTCTTCATCCTCTTCCTTTTTTGCAATCTTACCGATTAAAAAATCCCAAATCTTTCCCATACCACACCTCACAGTCCGGCAAGAGCCTTAATGTCTTCAATACTGTACCCTTTAGCTAAAAGTTCTGTTATCAATTCTTTGTAAGCCGCATCGTCTTTATCTTCCTCACTTCCGAAGATTTCATCTGTATACTCATTAAGCTTGTCGTAGTCTCCCAGTTCCGCCCTTGTTTCAGCAAGGTTATACTTCACTTCATCATCATGCTGTCGGGCATCTTCGTCTAGTAAAGCTTTATTATGCGCCATTTCATCATCATGCTGGCTGATTTCTTCGTCTAACACAGCTTGATTATGTGCCATTTCATCATCATGCTGGCTGATTTCTTCATCTAGTAAAGCTTTCTCATGTGCCATTTCATCATCATGCTGGCTGATTTCTTCATCTAGTAAAGCTTGATTATAGTTCTGCTCCCACACAGCATCGGCCCTTTCATCTTCATATTCTTTTTCGCTCCATTCTCTGTCATAGTCTTCAGCATAAACATCACGAAGATTCTCCAAATCCTGTTGCTTAAGTTCCTGTTCTTTAAGCCATCTTGAATAAGCATCTTCCTCAAGCTCAACAGCCTTATCCGCCATGTCCGACATATATTCAGCTTCAGTCTGTGCAGCTGCACGTGCTGCCGCCGTAGATATTCTTCCTCCGGATGCCGATGCAATTCTCGCAAGGGTATCACTTCCTGCAGCTTCCATGGCATCGGTATATTGGCTTTTATAATTCGCCCACTTGGAATCATTTTCAATATCATAGGAAAATTCATCACGATCCATAAGCTCCGAGCGTCGTTCTTTGTATATGTCTTCTGCGGTTTGCTGTTCACCGACATCTTCTGTGCTGTCAGTTGCTTTATATTCAGTTCCGAGACCGTCAATTCCTCCCGAATAGCCGCCCTCCTGCTTTCTCACAGCATTTGCCGATTCATTTGCTACCGCTCTGCCTTCATCTGTTGTAGCATTATTATAATCAATCTTATAACCCATAAGCTTTTTTCCTGCCTCAGGGTTATTTTTCGCAAGTTCTAAATCCGCATCAGAAAAAGAGCCTGTAAGTCCGGCACTTTCCACATCCTTTGTAAAATCATCATAAGTATATTTCGTTTTAGGCTGTGGAAGCGTTGCATCTCCAAGTCCTAAAGTAATATTTCCTGCCACACTCAATCATCCTTTCTTACTGCGACGTGCATATTCTCTTGCCGCCGCATAAATTACATATTCTCCTGTTCCTTCAATTTTCAACGAATAGCTGTCGCCCCTATGCGGTGCACATCTTAAAAATACCGTTCCGGAAAAATTTTCCCCCACAGTTTTTTTAAGTATCCATGTTCCGTTTTCCTTCTTAAAAATTTTGACAGATGCACCTTTATCCGTCTTTAGGCGGACAGAAATGTTCTTAAGCACCTTCTTATCAAGATAAACCTCATTTATCGGGCAAAACTCAGTGTAAGAGGAAACAATTTCTTCCTCCTTTCCCGGCATAATGCACTCATCAAGTGCGAAAATTTCATTTTCAAATGACGCAAACAGTGTATTTTCAAAAAATACGTATCTGGTAAAGTCCGTATCATCCTCTCTTAGCCATATGCCAAAAGACGGAGCGAATGTGTAAACTGTAACATCGCCATCCTCACTTCTTGCCGTCGTATAATATATCTTGCCGTTATAGCCGGATACTGCCGAAGAAAATTCTTCATTAAGCGACTCCGAAATAATCATCGGAAAAACACCCGAATAATCTACAAACCCCTTCGGTGATAGATAAATAAGACTTCCGCCGAATGAAAGAAGACTATCGGGTGCAATACATCCCTGTCCCGGAACGGGCGTAATTGATAAACTGAAGTCCGATGGCAATCCTCCCGTAATTTTGAAAATATAATCTTCTTTGAAAAACACGGGATATCCGTTATAATTACATCCTGCCGTAATGTCTCCCGCCGTCTCAGTGTCTATGCTCCAGGCTTCTAAATCATTGGAATAACTGCTCCACGTAAAAGGACTTCCGAGGCCGGATGCATAAATACTGTCGCCCTTATATCCCCAAAGTCTCATATTGCACTCAAACATCCCATCAAGCTCCGGGATCTCTCGCTCCATTGAAAATGATGTCGCTGTAGAAATTATATTTTTAAGCTCCTCGTCATGCGGAACAACAAATATATCACTTTCTATATCTTTATAACTGTCGTAATATATTTCATTAATTTTTGTAAATGTCTCATATTTATTCTTGCCGTTTTCGTCCACGACAAAAATTCTTACAGAATCTCCGGCCTTTATGTCTGTAATACTTCGCATTGCCACAGCAATTCGAAGACCATTTTCCTCTGATGAAGTATCAAGCGCAAATACATCATCCAGACTTATTCCGGACTTTGCATGCTTCTCCGACATTTTCCCATAACGCTTTCCCATAAACACCCACCGTGAGTTAACATTTCTTGTAAGTGCAACCCTTTTCAATGCCGCATCGTTGCTCGTACCTGTAATCCACTCTCCGTCGGAATTATGCATATATATTTCTTCGTCCGCCTGAAAATAGTCCCCGTCAGATATATCAGCAGTCAGATTCGCCTCGTCCAGAAGCTTCAATGCGTCGGTATCGGAAGTGGAAACATACGTCCCCTTAACTTCTCCGGTAAAATAATACTTCATATCCGGGTAAATTATTATATAGTCTCCAAGGTTCACAAAGGTTTTCTCATCATTCGTCAGCTTAAACCCCTCTATCTTTTCGCCGTCATAATAAAAGTCGGCATATCCTTCGCCGTCCATTGCCGCATAATAGAGTTTGTTTCCGGCTCCGAGGCCTATGACCTTGCCGGGAGCCTCAATTATGCTCTTTCGTTTCTTCCTGGGTTTCAAAACCGGGTAAGCTTCGCTTGACATGTTTCCGGTGTCAAATATCTCTCCGCTTTTTATATATTCCGTTCTGTTAAGTCCGCCCGTAAATGATTCCTGAATCATCTCTCTACCGCTGTCAGCATATTTTATCTTAGGAAGCATACAACCACTCCTTTCATTCTGTCGTTTCCGCCGTATCACTCGGCTTGTCCAAAAGTTCAGAAAGCTTTTCCGATAACCTTATTATTTCCTGTTCAAAGCTGTCAGTAATTTCAAAGGCCCATCGCCTTAAGCTTTCTATATCCTTCTTTTCATCGCCCGTTAGCTGCGGAAATTTTCGCTTATCAAAAAGCTCACCGCTTTTCATTCTTTCACCTTCTTCTGATACCGCTCCACAATTGTTCTCACATATTCTCCCGGCACCTTCGCCCTGCCGGATAAAAACACTTCCCAGTTAGGAACATTGGCAAGGGAAATAATTCCGTCGTCAAACATTTTCGTAACAGTATCATCTTCTGAAACATTGCCGATATCATCAAAGGGAAAGTGTTTACCGGGGCAAGCCGTTGCCGAAAGGTCAGAATGTCTTTTTATTGGAAGCATCTTTCCATAACTCTCTCTTATGTGGGCAATAAGAAATCTTCCTGCCTCTTTCTGATAATCTGACATTCTTTCCTTTTCAAAATTTCCTTCAAAGCAAACACCTATTGTTGAATCATTAAAACCTTCAGCGTGAGCACCCATCTTTTCTATGGGACGGCCACGGTAAATGCTTCCGTCCTTTCTCACGTAAAAGTGATATCCTATTCCGATCCATCCGTTCTGCTTTATATGCATATTATGTATATCGTAAATGCCTCCGTTTCCTGCCGCATGATGAAGCACAATAGCGTCGGTTCGTTTTCTTACTGAAAGCCCCTTCGCCCACTTAAGCGAAACATCAATTATCTTCATCCAAATCGCCTTCTATCTCATGTTCTTTGTTTATAATCTCATCAACTACTGAAAGTCCCTTAATTAAAAACTCCGGAACATCCACTCCCAGAATAACCAAATTTTCAAGAATACTTCTTATCTCATTAACTATAAATGTGGCCAAAGTAAACCACCCGAAAAGCTCAGTAAAAGCTAAATCAATGCCTATAAGCTTCCCCATCTCCGTAAAGCATACTGCGATAAAAAAACCTATTGCAATGCACACCCAATAGCCCACTTTCTTTACAATTCCCTGCCAGCCTTTATTCGAGTTCTCAGTCTTTGTAAATCTAGCCTTCAGTATGCCCGTTATGTAGTCAACCACATTAAGCACCAAAAAGGCACAGAATAAATACCAAAACTGCCCAAATATTCCCGAAAGCAGTGCAACTATCGCACCGCCTATCAGATTAACCTTATGTAATATTTTTTCCATAAAAAATTCTCCTTCAAATAAATGTGAAATTAATTACTCATTTCCAATTTCTTAAGCTTTTCGTCAATATCCCGAAGCACCTCGTCAATCACCTTAGCCATTTCCGCCCTTGTTATCTGGCTATCTGGCTTAAATGTCCCGTCGGGATAGCCTTCCATCAATCCTGCGAAGTATACGTTCCTTATGCATTTCTCCGCCCAATGTCCCTCTGTGTCAGAGAAAGGAAGCTTCACCTTCTCCGCCAATACAAGATAAGTATCATCCAAGTTCTTTGTGGTAATGGGAATCCTGTGATAGCCTCCGTCGCAGTATTCCTTTCCGTAGGAATTTTGCAATATAAAGTTTTCTCCATCCCATCCCACAATTAATTCACAATGCGGTGTGGAAGTATTTCTCACCGTCACAAGAGGAAGGTTAAACAGATATAACGCCTTCTTAACATCGGATACAAAATTGGCATTCTGCCTCATCTTGTAAAAGCTTCCCACCTTAAAAGCCATAGCATGGGGAAACCTTTGGGCGTAGTCCTTCGCCTTCTCTATTGCTTCGGGCACTTCTAAATTTTCGGGAGCAATCGTGCGAAAGCTTGTCCCAATCTC
>JAZQAZ010000026.1:0-34345 GCA_045545475.1 Clostridia bacterium
GTCCTGCACTCAAAATCGAGAATTTTGTGGTGCATTCGCAGTTTTGGGTTAGGAATTTTTCGCCTTAGAGAAGTTAAAAAACGCAGTCATACTGGCGTATGTCTGCGTTTTTTTGCACACTATCAGCGGAAAATAACAAGCCAAAACCGGCTTCTCCCTAATAAGTACCGCCGAATGCATCGGCTTTTTCTTTTCTCTTAATCTCTTTTATCAGAGAGGAGTATTAAGTCCCACAACCGTTTCAAGGGGAATTGATAATACAACGCCCTTGGCTTCCGAGTTGATTCCGCAGTCCTTGCAAATCGCCTGCATAATCGAAACCTTGCTTTCGGCATCGGCAATTATCATTACAACATCCTTTTCTTCGTGAATTCCAACGCCCCAGAGAGCGGAAATTTCCTTATTTCCTGCTTGTCTTCCATGGATAACGGTTCCGCCCGTTGCTCCTGCTTCTGTTGCGGCATTCATCACTTCTTCGCTATAGCCCTGATTTACTATGGCGGCAATTATAACACGTTTAATTTCTGACACGGTATCACCCTTTCTTATAGGATTCTCTTCTTCGTTATTATCCAGTTCTTCAAATTTTTTAATTATAAAATTGTTAGCACCTTTAAGCGGCACCGTAAAGCCTATTCCGTTTCCGGGAACATTAAACTGAAGCTCATTGTGCACCTTTCTTATCATTTTATCGGAAAGATTTTTCGTAAGCACGCTTATTATAAGGCTTCTGTCGGGGCTTCCCAGGCCCAGTATATCAAGGGTTTCGCTGGACGCCGTACCGGATGCATTTATAACATACTGTATCGGAAGCTTTTCTTCTTCAAAAAGCGTGAGTGCTTTTTCGGCACGCTTCGGCGTAGTAATAAAGCCAAGTACACGGAAGGATAATTTATCACTCATTTTCCTCTTCCTCCTCTATTTCAACAATTTCGTCGCTGTCAGCATCAATTACAACCTCTTCTGTAACAGCCTTTTCAATCTTGGTAAGCTTGAACTTATAGGTTAGTCCCATTATCTGTATTGCAATAAGAGGCGTTAAGGCAACCAATGCCACAACACCGAAAGCATCGGTCATCACGTTTCCGCCAAGAGCCTCACAAGCTCCTATGCACAAAGGCAAAAGGAAGGTCGATGTCATAGGACCCGAAGCAACACCACCGGAGTCAAAAGCAATACCCACAAATATTTTAGGTACAAACCTTGACATTATAAGAGCCATAGCATAACCGGGAACAAGTATATATAAAATCGGAATACCGGTTATGATTCTTGCCATCGCAATTCCTACGCTGACAGAAACACCGATTGATAATGCCCTGTTCATCGACTTTGCGGAAATCGCACCTTCCGTTACCGACTGAACCTGACGGTTTAATACCTGAATCGCAGGCTCCGCCTTTACGATGTAGTAACCGATAAGTGCACCGATGGGTATAAGGAGCCACTTTTCCACACCTCCCGATGCCATCTGACTGCCAAGCATTGTACCTACAGGAGCAAAGCCTACGTTTACACCGCAGAGGAATAATACAAGCCCCACATATGTATATATGAAACCGACAACAATTCTGAGTCTTTCCCTGTGGTGATAACGCCTGCTTATAAGCTGAAATACGATAAACATAAGTACAATCGGAAGAAGTGAAACGAAGACCTCCGATATATAGCCTGGAATTTCAAAGGCAAACGCCTTTGCCACATCCCTCATCGTTTCTATTTCAAATGAGTGAGGTGCTTCAACAAGGGCTTCATCAGGGCTATAGAAAAATCCCAGAATCATTACTGCTAAAATCGGGCCCACACTTGACAGAGCAACAAGACCGAAGCTGTCACTTGATGCTTCCTTGTCACCTCTTACCAGCGAAAGACCGACACCCATTGCCATAATGAAGGGAACAGTTATAGGCCCTGTGGTAACGCCGCCGGAGTCAAAGGCAACCGCCCTGAAATCTTCCGATACAAAAAACGACAGTATCAGCACCAGAAGATACAAAACCGCCAGAAGATTTGAAAGACTTACCTTGAATATTATTCTCAAAACCGCAGTTGCCAGAAATATTCCCACACCTACGGCTACCGTAAGTATAATAACCATATTCGGTATGGCAGGCACCTGCTCCGATAAAACCTGCAAATCAGGCTCTGCCACGGTTATGAGAATTCCCATAACAAGGCTAATAAGAGCAACGGAAAAAACATTTTTCGATTTTGATATTCCTACACCGATACCTTCTCCGATGGGTGTCATCGCCGTTTCGGCACCAAGCTGAAACATTCCCATTCCCGCTATAAGCATTATCGCTCCCACGAAGAACATTACAACCGATCCCACGTCCAGCGGCACAAGGAAAATGCTTAATGCCAGAACGATGAATGTTATCGGGAGCACTGCGGAAAGAGATTCCATTAATTTTGCCCTGAGTATATGATTCAATTTACGGGAACCTCCTTTAATTTTTTGCTGTTTTTACAGCCTCTTTAAGTATAGCACAAATCCTTGCTATCTGCAAGGCTCTTTATTCGTTTCCGATCACTTCTATATAAAAGCTTACGGGTCTGAAGCCGTCATTGCAGGAAATCATGGCGGATTTTTCGTTTTTCATCCATCCGTCATAAAAGTTCCCTCCGCCATTTGCCAGCTCTGAAACAAACTTCTCCATGGATTCCCAGGCACTGTCACAAAAACCTTCAGGCTTCTTGCCGTCAACGGAAATAAATGTATCCCCCATCTTAAGGTCGCAGGTGTGCTCTATTGGATTTTCATATTTTTCAATTAAGTCATCATAGTGCGCCATTTTAACAACAGTTATTCTGCATTTTTCCATTTTAATCTCCCTTATACATTTACATTATATTCTTTTTTATAGCCGTGGGAGCCGAAAATTTCCCAGTTGCCCACGCCGAGACGGCGGAAAACCGCTCTTCGCTCCTCGGAGCAAAGCGATGCATCCGTGTCAACCGAAGTCATAAGAATGGGAGCGTACTTGTTATATTCCGCCTGCTTTGCCGTAAGATCGTGAATGTTTATATAAATATCTCCCGTAAATGCGATGTTGTTTTTATAGTCAATAAGCACAATTTCTCCCGGAAGATGGCCTCCCTTTCCTTCATAAACCTCAAAATGAAGCTCCCCGAAATCGTAAAAGCCGATCTGGGTAAGAGCCTCATCGGAATCTTTTGGGCTATCCCAGGGTACCTTGATTTTTTCAGGATTTGTACATTCATAAGAGGTCAAAATCTTACAGATATTTATATAAGGCTTATGAAGGCGGTTTTCTTCTCTGAAGCCATCTTTTCCCATAAACTCATTTTCAAGGCAAAGGGCACTCTTCTTACTTGCAACAACCTCATCAAACAAAGAAAGAAGCCCGCAATGATCCACATCTGCGTGGGTGATTAAAATTTTCTTTTCTATGTTGTCAAAATCGGGATAAAGCTTTTTAAATACTTTAAGCATTTCTTCCTTGTAGCAGGCGTATCCGCTGTCTATAAAAAGAAGCTTTCCCGAGTTTTCAATTATTATCGTATTGCTTCCGCAGGGCGGCTCAATAAGGGTAAGCTTTGTCCTTTGCCCTACATTGTGAGTCGTTATTCTTGGCTCGAAAGCCTCGCCTTTGGATTTTGCCAGAAGCTCTGAAAACTTACCGATGCTGTCAAAGGTTCTGTATGGTGAAAGCCCCTGTTCATCCAGGGTCTGCATTGCAAGGTTAACCTGAACGGTAAGCTCGTTTTCCACCTCGCCGGACAAATTCATCATATCAGCAAGGCCCTTTACATAGCTTCCGTAAAAAATGCTGTTATCGTAAATTTTCTCCGTGCTGTTATAGTCTATAACACGTACCGGGCAAAGCTTTTTTGCTTCGTCAAGAAAGGTTTCAATCTTTTCCTTATCATCAACATATAAGCCCATTTTAAAGAGCTGAAAATCCGTTCCGTTTTCCTGGGAGCTTATGTATGAAATATTGAAATTGAATTCATTTATAAGCTTAAGCACATCCGTTACGCTTCCGGGAACATCCTTAAGGGAAAACTCGATAAGAACTATGCTGGTTTTGCTTTTATCGTTTGAAAGGTAGCCAATCTTTTCAAGCTCAATATCTGCCTTTTTAAGCTGCTCCTCCGTTCCTTCCGCGTCGATAAACAGAGTGTGGGAGTCTATCGCCTTGTTGTAGCTTACACGGGTAATATTTATCCCGAGGTCGGCAAAGCATCGGCTTGCCTTTAAAAACGCACCGATATGATTGGGCATTGATGTCACATAAGTCTTTTTCATAAAGTCATCTCCGGATTCAGATTGTTTACCAAATATTATACCACTGTTTTCCAATTTTTACAATATTTTTTCTTTCCCACACACCGAAACTCAAAAAAACAAAGAAAAAACAAGAAAAACACAAAATAATGCTTGACTTTTTCTGTGGTTTTCTGTATAATGATATACATAGAGATATAATATCACATCTATGCTAAGGAGGCTACATAATGTTAGTTAATATGAATCATGTTTTAAGACCTGCAAAGCAGAATCATTACGCTGTCGGTCTTTTCAACGCAGTAAATTTAGAGCTTGCACGAGGAATCCTTGCGGCAGCTGAATGCAGCCGTTCTCCGGTTATTATGGGTACCGCCGAGGTTTTACTTCCCTACGGTCCCTTGGAGGAGGTTTCCTATTACTTAATTCCCATGGCTAAGAAGGCAAACGTTCCCGTTGTTATTCATCTTGACCATGGTCTTTCCTATGACACCTGTATCCAGGCGTTAAAGCTGGGCTTCTCATCCATCATGTATGACTGCTCCACCGACTCTTACGAGGAAAACGTAAGAAAGGTTAAGGAAATGGCTGACATTGCTCACTCCTACGGTGCTACAATCGAAGGTGAGCTTGGCCACGTTGGTGACAACGAAGGCTCCGCAGAAGGAAGCAGCCACTTAGCTGATCCCTCCAAATACTTTACCGATCCCAAGCTTGCAAAGGACTTTGTTGACAAGACAGGCGTTGACGCACTTGCAATTGCCGTTGGTAATGCTCACGGTGCGTATAAACTTCCTCCCAAGCTTGATTTTGAAAGAATAAGAACAATTGCAAACACTGTTGATGTTCCCCTTGTACTTCACGGCGGTTCCGGTCTTACAGACAATGACTTCCGTCAGGCAATCAAGGAAGGCATCAGCAAGGTTAATATCTTCACCGATATCAACGTTGCCGCAGTTGAAGCAGAATTCAAGAAGTTCTCCAGTATGGACAAGGGTCTTATCGACCTTATCCCCGCCGCAGTTGAAGCTGTTAAGCAGGAGAGCATGAAGAAGATGAAGCTCTTCTCCTCCGACGGAAAGTCTGACATTCAGCCCTCAAACACTTCAATGGATATTGAAGAGCTTACAAGACTTGTTGCAGCAGAAGTTGCAAAGTACTTAAATAAGTAAGTAAACAAAAAGGTGTCCTTTGGACACCTTTTTTGTTGCATAGCCTGAAAATTTATGCTAATATGGATTTGAGGTGTTTTTATGTTACAGACAATGATTGCGGTAATATTAATCGTAATTTCTTTTTTCTTATTTTTCGCTTTCAAAAAAAGCGACCTGCTGTTTCCTACATTGCACACACTTTTCACAATAACTGTTTTCCTGGTCAGCTTCATCGGCAATTTCGGCCTCATCAGACTTTTATTTATTCTTCCTATATTTGCCCACCTTATAGTTTTTATTGCCGCAAATGTGAGCTATTATCCTTTTTATAAAAAGCATACAGCACCTGCCAGGCTCAATGCTCTTTTGAATATTTCATTTATGACAGGTTATTTATTTCTCCCTGAAACCGATGAAGTATATTCTTACGCATTATTCGGCTTGATTAAAGAAAACACAGACATCGCTTACATAATTTCCGGAATATTTCTCACATTAAACGTAATACTGTTAATATGGCAGTTTATCCATAACATATTAACCGGTCGCAGAGCCTCCGATAAAGAAGTATTAAAAGAGCCTTCGGATTAAACCGAAGGCTCTTTTTTGTTCCTTTTTGCAGTAATAAGTGAATATACCGGGAGCAGATAAAGGAAAAATGCGGTTATTGGCGATGCTGCCGGTGCTCCCGACGAGAGAAGCGTCACACTGCAGGCGATGGACCAGGGAACCAGGGGCGCAATTACAACTGCACTGTTTTCAAGGTTTATCGCCAGCTTTTCTTTATCCTTTTCAATATGTCCGCACATAAACTCCGTAAGCATAATGGAAAGTGTTTGATTGCAGGAGACCATACTGTTGATAACCGAGGTTAAAAGAATAACCGTATAGGAAGGAAGACGCTCCCCCGCCTTTTCTATCAGCTTTTTAACGCCGTCAAGAAGTCCCGTTTCGCGGAAGATTCCCGAATAGCAGGAGGAAAGGCAGACAATGGATGCCACATTTATCATTGATATAAGTCCCCCGCCGTCAATCATTTCACTTATGGCGGCGTTTTCCGCCTTAAAGCCCGTTACGGCAAACTTAAGTATATCCGAAAAAAGCATTTCTTCCCTTGAAAGGCAGATTAAAACTGCGGCTAGAATGCTTGATGCCATTGTGATTTTTACCTTTACCTTAAAAAGCGAAAGAATGAGCATAACCGCTGCGGGAAGAAGCGACAAAATGCCGATATTGAATTCTTCGTTGAATAAGGCTGCCGCATCAACGCAGCTTATGCTTCCCTCTCCTTTTAAAATGCCGTAAACTATGTAAATGATACAGCTTATCAAAAAGGGAACTGCCGCCGTTTTTATCATATTTTTTATGTTTTGGTAAATGTCAGTTTTCGTGATTTCGGAAACAAGCAATGCACTTGTGGATACGGGCGAGCATCTGTCCCCGAAGTATGACCCCGATAGTACCGCACCGCCCACCATAAGGGGACTTATTCCCATAGCGTATGCAATGGTCATACATATTGCGCCCATTGTTGCGGCTGTGCCGAAGGCTGTTCCCGTAAGGAAGGACACCAGGCAGTTAAGCAAAAATGCCGCTATCACAAAGGTTTTCGGGCTTATAAGCTTTTCAGAATAGCTGATTATCGCCCCTATTGTACCGCCTGCTCTCCATAGTGCAGTAAGAACACCGATAAGCATAAAGGTGATAAGAATGTTTTTGGTGGTCTTTATCCCTTCAAAGGACATTTTAAGGACGGCCTTTACAGAATAACCTTTTTTCAGGGCATAGGCTGAAAAAAGCAGATAGCCGAAAAGGAGAGCATAAATTATCGGGATTTTGGTGCTTACCGATGCCGTAAGCCCCAGTATAAATATTATAAGAATTGTAATTTCCATAGTTCATCCTTTATATAACGGGGATTTCTGTTTTCTTTCCGTCAACTATCAATGTTCCGCCCTCACGGTCACACTCAACTTCCAGCTTTTCACCGTCATAATCAATGTACAAAATCCCGTCCTTTACGGGAATTTCACACTTAAGAGAGTCAAAATAGGAAAGCTGCGGCTCAACATTAAAGGTTTCATAGCCTGCTTTTGTGGGATATACGCCGAGGAAATATCTTCCGATTAAGTAAATAGGGCTTGCACTCCAGGCGTGACACAAGCTCTTTTCATAGGGCCCGCCGTACATCGAAAGGTGCTCCTTTCCCTGCTTTTTGGGATCGTACTCTTCCCAGAAGGTTGTTGCACCAAGGGAAAGCATCCCTCCCCAGTAGCTTTTTATTTCTTCCATTACCTTGTCAAGATAGCCGTATTTTGCCAGCATATCCATTTCAAAAAACTTAAAATAAGGCGTTGTAATGGCAGGAACGCTGTCTGAAAGAATAACCTTTTCAAGGATAGTTTTCTTTTTATCTTCAGAGGCTATATCATAAAGAAGGGCGAAAATGTTAGGATGCCTTGTAACATTTCTCTTTCCTGATTCAAAACAGTTTATGTACGCTCCCGCATCACTGTCCCAGAAGAATTTATCTATGTTTTCCTTAAGCTTTTTAGCTTCGCGGACATATTTTCTTCCGTCCTTTTTTAAAAGCTTTGAAAGCTTTGCCATTACATTGAGACAATTTAAGAAAAGCATCTGCTCACTTGATAACGCCCCGTCCTTATCCATATCTGCCCAGTCGATAAATATCCAGTCACCGGGACGCTTTACAATAAAGCCGTTTTTATCTCTCTGGGAGAATAAAAGATTCATCATCGCTTCCGCTTTATCGTACATTGAAGCAACAAAATCAACATCGCCAGTCATCGTATATTCGTTTTCTATTGACATAATCCAGTACATCGAATAGTCAACGATTGTATTAAGGTGCTGGTCTGTCAGCTTGTTTCCTCGAAGTGCTCTTATGGTACGCTTGTTTATCTCCTCATCAAAGAAAATGTAGGGGTTTACAAAATAGCTCTGATATGCATCACCAGACCATATCCAGCGGTCACGCTTTACGCCGTCGATAAAGAATAAGCCACTGCACATTTTGTAGGTTTCCTCTGCCACGGACCATATTTTATTAAGAAGCTCGTCCCCTGAACGGAAACGTCCTTTCACCTTAATCGGCACAAACTGATGCTTTGCGCTGATGCTGACTCTTACGCCCTCTGTATCGGGCACATAGATATAGCGAAAGCCTCTTCGTTTGATTTTCGTATCCTTACCCACGTTTTTCTGATAGAGATAACAACCCGAAATATCCGTTGCTTCCTCTTCCGTTTCGCCGAAATAAAGGTCAACGGGTCTGTCGCAGATAACCTCGGGCACGCCGTTAAGCAGGCATCCGAAGTCGAAAAGATGGCCGCCGTTTACCATTTTCGTAAGCCCCGGAAGATACTTTGTTTCCATATAGGGAATGTTTTCAGGCTTTACGTTTTTATCCTTGTAGAGGGAGGAATATCCGACGGGGAGATTTTCCCTGAAGTTTGTTGCCGTCCAGCTTTCATCAGTATGTATAACTTCTCCCTCAATAAAAAGTGCGGGAAGGGTTTCCATACTTCCGATGTTTACCGATATATTAACCTCGCCGGGGCCGATTTTTATTTCCTCTCCCAGGGGCAAAAGCCTTCCGTGGGCATTTACATAGCCGTCGCCCTCGGCATAGGCAGTAAAGGTTGTCTCCTCTTTTAAGTTATATGTCTTTTTAAAAACCACATTTGTGTTCCATGAATCCATTTTCCAGAACGCAGGCCAGAGCATATTCCCGGGCCTCTCGCGGTCAAAATTCTGCTTCATTCCGTGGTAAATTTCAAAGTCGTCACGATACCATATCCACATAGCATTGCCCCCTTAAAGTTATTTACATAAGTTTAGCACAGATGCCTTCTTTAGTCAATAATCACCTCAAAAAAAACGCTTTTGTATTGACACTCATACCCCATCGTTATATAATGAAGCTAACTCTTAAGGAGGGATTTTATGAGAAGAATTTTTCTGTGTAAAAAAAGCGGCTCTGCCACAGTTGACCTTGCGCTTTCCGAGCTTTCAAAGTACATAAGACTGGTGGATAAAGAAATTTTAATCGACCAGGCAACCGTTTTATCCTTTGATGAAAAAACCGATATTATGCTTTATGTCGGCCTTCTTTCCGATGAAACAGAAAAGGATGACAGAGTAATTATCGATGTTACCGAAGGCAGGGGCTATATAAGCGGCTCAAACGAAAGATCCGTTCTTTTCGCCGTTTATAAATATCTTGAGCATTTGGGCTGCCGCTGGTACCGTCCCGGCATTGACGGAGAGTTTATCCCTAAAAAGGAACTTACGGCAGAGGATTTAACCTTTACCTATGACCACACTCCCTCCTATCATCACAGAGGTGTGTGCCTTGAGGGATGCGTAAACTACGAGATAATCACAAACATTATAAACTGGCTTCCCAAAATGGGTATGAACGAATATTTCATTCAGTTCCACAACCCCTGGCACTTTTTCAACTACAACACCTTCTACAATCCCGAATACACCTTCTCCAAGGAGGAAACCGCTTTAATCACCCGCCGTGTTGAGGAGGAAATCGCCCTCCGCGGTCTTTCCTATCACAAGGTTGGTCACGGCTGGACCTATCCCTTAGTCGGCGAAGAGGGCCACGGCTGGAGCAACTATGACAAGGAAATTCCCGAGGATGTCAAAAGCCTCTTTGCCGAAATCGACGGTAAACGTGACCTTTGGAAGGGCAATCTTTTCAACACAAACCTTTGCTATTCAAATCCCGAAGCGAGAGACCGTATGACAGACGGAATTGTAAATTATTGCAGGAAAAATCCCCAGGTTAAATACCTTCATTTCTGGCTTGCAGATGCAATAAACAACCACTGCGAATGCGAAGAGTGCCGCAAGATGAGACCTTCGGACTATTATGTTTTAATGCTTAACGAGCTTGATGAAAAGCTTACAAAGGAGGGCATTTCCGCCAAGGTTGTATTTTTGCTTTACCTTGACCTTATGTTCCCGCCTGAGCATTATACAATTAAAAACCCCGACCGCTTCACATTGATGTTCGCCCCCATTTCCCGTAAATACAACAAGACTATGAAGGAAATTCATAAGGATGAAAACCCAGGTGCAATCGAATACGTAAGAAACAAGGTAAGCTTTAACGACGCTCCCACAGGCTATTTAGTTAACTTCCTTTCCGCCTGGCAGAAGATTTTTAAAGGCGACTCCTTTATCTTTGACTATCACCTGATGTGGAACTATCAGACCGAGGCAGGAAGCTATCGAAATGCAAATGTAATACACGACGATATGAAAAACTTAAAGGATTTCGGCATTGACGGAATGATAAGCTGTCAGCTTCAGAGAGTGTGGACCCCCATAAACCTTTCCATGTACGGAATGTGCCGTGCACTCTGGGACAGAGAAAGTGAATTTTCTGATGTTTCAGAGGAATATTTCAAGGGTACCTTCCACCGTGACGGTGACAAGATATCAGGCTATCTTAAAAGGCTTTCTGACCTTTACTATTCCGATGATGACACTAAATACGACAAGATAGTTTCTGAAATTGATGCCATGCTTCCCTTTATTAAAGAAGGACTTTCCGAAGCTACCCCCGGCACTCCCAATGAGATGTCCTGGAAGTACCTTCTTCGCCACGGAGAATATACCCGTCTTGCCCACATTGCCCTTTCACTTTATGCAAAAGGCGATGAAGGTGCAATAGATGCGAGAAAGAAATGTCAGGAATATGTGGTAAGCTTAGACCCCGAAATAAGGGACGGTATGGATATTCATCAGTATGCCCGCCTTACCACCACTCACGGAATCCCCGCAGGTCTTTGGTACTTACCCGAGAAAAAGTAAAATGTTATCAGAAAAAGAGGATGCATCAGCATCGCTCCTTAGGGGCTTTGCTTACGCTTCCTCTTTTTTATTTTATTCTGATTTTCCAAGCGGTCCCATCCATCATATTATCTGCAGCCTGTATAAAATTCTTCGCGGTACTTTTTCGGACTTAGGCCTTCCTTTTTTCTGAAAAATGCCGAAAAGCTTGAGCTATCCGGAAATCCGCATTCCTCTGCAACGGCGGCAATGGGCTTATCGGACATAATAAGTGCCTCGCAAGACCGCTTAATTTTCACATCCTCAATATACTTATGAAGGGTTTTACCCTCCGCTTTCATAAACATCGTGTTGAGGTAGTATGGGTGATAGCCCAGTTCCTTTGCAATTTTTTCATTGTTTATGCCCTTGTTCCACTTTGATGATGCAAGGGATTTTATCTTTTTTATAAGCCGTAATGCTTCATCGCTCAAAACATCTTTTTCGCTTAACAACTTCATTTTGGTAAGTATATATTTTAACAGCCCTGATTTAATCATACAAAATTCTTCGTTGGAGTTTTCCTTGGCAAAATGCATTTCCTGCATATACGGCAAAAGGGCGTTACAGCCTTTCTTGAGGAAAACTTCATTAAACGGAGGCATTGCCTTATCCGAGAAAATGTTTTCCTTTTTGAAATTCTCCCACTCATCAGGGCTATGAGGCTTTCTTTCGGCATTTTCGTGAGTGAAATCAAATCCAGCAATGTAATATGAAAAGCCGTAGTCACCACACTTTATTCTGTATGCCGTCCCGGGCGGTATCACTATCGCATCACCTTCAACTAAAGTTTCCGTTCTGTCGAAAAGCTCCACAGTAAGATTTCCCAAAGCCACAAAAAATAATCTGTAATCATAGGCGTATACAAACGAGTCGTAGGAAACATTCCACGACACCTTTTCAAAATATCTTACCACCGGATTAAATTCAGAATTTTTCATAATCCATCACCTTTGTTTTTCAACATTTTCCCTTTGTAATTCCCCTTGATTATAGCATATTAATTTTATATAATCAAGAAAAAAACAATTAAGGAGAGATATTATGAAGAAAAAGTTTTCGGTTGCCGTAATCGGTTGCGGCGGATTTGCCCGGCATTTTGTTCCGCTTTTTAAATTGCATCCTTATGTAGAAAAGGTTTTTGTATGCGACATTATTGAAAATAAGGCTGAAAATTACAGCAAAGAATTTGACGTTGAAACAATCCCTTCCTTTGATGATGCCATCTCCCGAAAGGATATTGATGCCGTTGCAATATTTACCGAGCGTCACTTTCATGGGGATCTGGCATCAAGAGCACTTCGTGCAGAAAAACACGTTTATTCCGCCGTTCCCATGGCAATTTCCGTAGAAGACTGCAAAAAAATAGCAGATGCGGTCAGGGATACCGGTAACATCTATATGATGGGCGAAACCTGCATTTACTATCCTTCATCAATGTTTTGCAGGGAAAAGCACGAAGAAAACTCTTTCGGTAATTACGTTTACGGTGAAAGCCAGTATTTCCACGATTTATCGCATTTTCCCAAAGAGTACATCGAAAACCGCTACTATTCTGCAGGTTCCCCTCCCTTTTTCTATCCCACTCACTCAACAGCAATGATTCTTCACTCAACGAAAAGCCGTGCACTAAAGGTTTCGGCGATGGGCTATTCCGACAAGGAGGAGAATACCCCCTTTGCGAAGGGCGAAAACAACTGGGACAATACATTTTCCAACGAATTTGCCCTTATGCAGCTTGAAAACGGTGGCATTGCGAGAGTTTCCGAGTGCAGAAGAATAGGCTATAGGGCGCCAAGTTCTTCAGTTTCCGGCTTTTACGGAACGAAAGGAAGCTATCAGTTTTCCAACGCCCAGCATATAATGACAACAATGCGTCCCGGCGGAGTAAATCTTGAGGAAGTAAGCGACTACTTAAACCCCGAGGCTATGACAGAGGCAAAGGATACAGAAAACTTTAAGGAAAAGGTTGCCAATCACTTATGGCAATGGAATGATGTTTCTCCCATTCATAGAAAAAGATGGGAGAGTTTGCCCGATTCCTACAAGGAAAATCCGAAAATCAACGGACATATGGCAAGCCATCAGTTTTTAATTGACGATTTCTGCAATGCGGTTTATAAAAACAAGCATCCTTATGTAAATGCATGGCTTGCAGCACGTTTCACCATCCCCGGTTTGATAGCCCACGAAAGCGCAAAGCTTGGTGGCGTGCCTTTGGATATTCCCGACCTTGGTGACTGCCCCTTTGATTCAACCGATTTTTAAGTAAAAAGAGGATGCGTAAGCATTGCTTCTTAGGAAGCTTTGCTTACGCATCCTCTTTTTTATTGATTAAAGTCCGTTTACAATGTTTTCAGGTCTCTCTCCCTTAAGATATCGCACTGCATTATCAGCAACCTCCCTGTGAAGGTCACTCATTGCCTCAGGTGTATTTCCTGCAACATGGGGTGTAAGAATGGCAAGCGGAACATTTGCAAGCCGCTTGTCCATTCCGCCGCTTTCGTCCTCAAATACATCCAGCCCTGCACCTGCTATTTCTCCGGCTTCGAGAGCATCGATAAGCTCTGACTCATTTATTATTCCGCCTCGGCTGGTATTTATAAGAACCGCCGTTTTCTTCATCTTTTCAAACTGCTCTCTGCCGAGAGTATGGAAGGTTTTATCATTAAGCGGAAGATGACAGCTTATTATATCGGCACTGCATAAAAGCTCATCCATAGTAACCCTTACGGCGCCATACTCCGCGATAACCTCGTCGCTGACATAAGGATCATACACAATGGGTGTCATTTCGCAGGCGTTGGTACGCTTGCATACTGCCCTTCCTATATTGCCGAAGCCCAAAAAGCCGATTGTTTTTCCCGCAAGGCGGAATGCCTTTCCAAGCCCTCTGCCGCTCCAGTTATTTTCCCTTATACGGTCGCTCATTTCAATTGCGCGCTTTGCTGCGGCAAATATCAGCATAACGGTATGCTCGGCAACATCCGTAACCCCGTATTTAGGCGAATTGCAGACATATATTCCAAGCTCCTTTGCTGCCTGTGTATCAACATTGTCATAACCTATACCATAACGCACAAGAAGCTTTAATCGGGGAAGCTTTTCAAGCAAGCTGCGGGTAAATTTTGTGGCGGTAAAAAAGATAACCTCCGCATCGCAGCAAAGCTCAACTATTTCTTCCTCCGTTTTCACAGCTTTGCTTATATATTCCACGTAGGGCAAAGCGGTAATGACAGCACTCTCATAAGAAGGCTCCGGAGCCATAGTTGTAAGATTTACGACTTTTCTCATATCTTGTCACCTCAAAGTTTATCAATAAACTGCTTGGTACGTCTGATTTCTTTGCTGAGCATGGTTATCTCAGCTCCGCACCAGAATATATTCATACCCTCGCCATGCCACTTTTCTATATCTGCATCGCTTCCCATCATAATACCGCAGGACTTACTGTGTTTTTTGCAGATAGAAATAAGACGGAGCAGATGGTTTTCCATTTCTTCGTTCATCGTAAGTCCGATTCCCATAGACACACCGAAATCCGACGGGCCCACAAGGATTCCCTCAATCTGATCACCGTATTTTGTCAGCATTTCGTCAAGTAAATCCACGCCCTGAACCGATTCAATCTGAATAAACAGCATTCGGTTATTGTTGAACTCTCCGATTTTTTCTCCCGCACGGAGAAGATTACGTCCTCCAACACCCTTTTTGCCGATGGGAGGCATACGCAGAGAGCGAATTGCAGTTTCCACCTGCTCCATAGTTTCGGTACGGGGAATTAGCACACCGTCACATCCCATATCAAGACATTTGGAGATGCAATGATATTCACAGTCCTGAACTCTTGCTATTGTGGGAAGATCTTCTTTTCTCATGGCATAGCATAAATCGCCTACCGCTTCGGGATAGAATGAGCCGTGCTCCATATCAATAATGAGAAAATCAGCTCCGCTGTTTTTGTAGATAGCGGCAAGACCGGCATAATTTACGAAGAGCAGAGTGCTGCCGTAAGTTTTTTCGCCGTTTGCAAGCTTGGATTTTAAATTTTCAAGTCCGTTCATTTAAAATTCCTCCTTATATTGACATTTTTATTTCTCTATGGTACATTAAAATTGTACTCTTAAGCTGATTATACATCGTAAGCGGACGTTTTCCCATAGAATATCCTTCAGCAAACCTGCACTATCTTTCACAAAAATTTTTACACACGGAGAAATATATGTCAACTCAAATTCATATCAAAAAAATCACAGCCATAAATTGCTATGAGCTTTCGCCCTCCTTTGATTCCAGAAAACATACCCACGATGCCTGGGAGCTCTTCTACTCTGACAGCGGCACCATGAATGTATGCTACGAAGGAAGCGAGCCCTTTACCCTGAAGGCAGGAGAGATTTTGCTTCACAAGCCCATGATCCCTCACGTCACAGTTTGCGACGGAAAGCACAGTGCGGTATTTTTTAATGTTATATTTAAAAGTGCTTCGCCTGCACTTGAAATGCTTTCGGGGCATCCCATAGCCGTTCCCGAAAGGCTTACTCCGCTTATTTCCGAAATAATAAAGGAAGCCAGAAGCAATTATATCTTTTCCGTTCAGCCGATAAAAAAAGCCTCCGATGCTCCAATAGGCGGCGAGCAGATGTTTAAAAGTTATCTTGAGATGTTTCTCATCCATATCCTTCGTTGCTGTAAAGTCAAAAACGAAAACCGGAGACAAGGCTCCGGAAACAATGTCCCGGAGGACGATGTTTACCGCTTCCTTTCGGAAAACATCTGTTCCGGACTTACGCTTGATGATATATGCGAGCATTTTCATTTCGGAAAAACCCATATTTCGGTGAGCTTTAAGAAGAAATTCGGCCTTTCAATCATAGATTGCTATCTGAACTTAAAGATAAATGAGGCAAAACGGCTGCTGAGAGAGGAAGGCTTAACCATACGGGAGATATCGGAAAGGCTGTGCTTTGACAGCCCCGAATATTTCTCCCGATGCTTTAAAAAGCGGACAGGTCACACCCCTAAATCCTATAAAACATTGCTTATTGATGGAAAAATAGAGAAAAAATAATTAAAAGGCGGAATTTTAATGTACGATGCTGCAAGAGACCCGAATGCATTTAAGCCTATAACGGAAAATCCTATTGTTCTGGACTTTACAGGATGCAAATATTTAGGTGAAATTCATTTGATTTTAAAAACAAAATTCGGTTTGCCGGATTATTACGGAAAAAACTGGGACGCTCTATGGGATTGTTTAAGGTACTTATTTTATCGAAGAGGCAATTTTAAAGTAAATATACTCGGCTTTATGTCCCTTCCGGAGGATTTAAGAGAATATTGCCGCACTATGCTTGAAATCTTTGATGATGTTCACGAAGAAACACCAAATGTGGTTTTCGAGCTTATTTCTTAAGACATAAAAAGAGGATGCACGGCAAAGCCCCCTAAGGAGCGACGCCAATACTTCCTCTTTTTTTATTTACATTAAAGTGTTAAAGCAAACACACTTCTTATTGCCATACAAAACGCTACCAAAAATGTACGTCCCCAAATGGTACTAAATTGTCTATTGTCGCTAAAATGAATTTTCTATAGGCCCTCCAATTTCTAAATTTAGGAGTTTCAATTTATATAACTCCCACATTTCTTCAGCAGATATTAATTGTCCAAGAGTACCAATTGTTTCACTAGAAAATACTCTTGCATTAGGAAATGAGCCGAATGTAAATTCTATATCTTCAACGTCTATATCCCCAAAAGGAAAAGTTGTATAATATGGGTCTCCCATAAATACTCCTGCCATTCCACCGTCTTTGGATATTTGGTAATAGATAATTTCCACATCATCTTTTTCTAATAAAGTAATTCGCTCAAGACCACTCGCAAATCTTTCTTCCCAAATTCTGCATTTTTCACCAATTCCTTCATTAAATTGGAATCCCTTAAATTCGCAAATATAAACATCCTCAAAAGTCATGATTTCCCCATTGAGTTCATACGTTAATTTAAACGGAAATTCTGCATACGTTATTACAGGATATGGTGGATTTTCTGCAAAGAAACATGAAGTGAACATATACACAATCAAAATTGCAATAGCAAATATTATTGCTGTTATAATCAAATTCTTTTTCAACATCACTTTTAGCCTCCGTTATTTTATTACTATTAATTATTTCCATACCTACTCTCAATCCCCGCTTTCACGGTACCATTTAGGGACGTACATTTTTCGGTCTCTTTTTTATGCTTTTGTTATTACGCCCCCGGATATTCCCCTAACTCTATGCAATTATCTTGTAATTTTTTCCGTTTCAGCTTATCTAAAATATAACATACATAATCTTTCCTGTCAAGCAACATAAAAAGAGGAAGCAATGCTTCCTCTTTTACTTATTTTTCAATTTTTGCACATTCGGCAAGTATTGCGTTATAAAGCTCGCTGCCTTCACTAAGTCCGCAAAGGTCTGTCAGGATTTCTCCCTTGGACTTTGCCGCCTTCATTTCTCTCCAGGTAACATCCTTTTCGTTATCATAAAGGAGCGCTGCAGCTGCTGTCTTTATTAATACCTCAGGCATAATTCCGTTTTCGTAAATCATAACCATAGGGCCCATAATTCTTTCGCCCTTTGCAAGCTTTCTTTCGGGGTCTCTTGCATTTCTTGCAACGGTATCAACAATTACCTTACTGCAGAACTTTTCCTTGGAAAGTGCCGCAAATTCTGCCTGATCAGCTTCCTCATAACCGAATTCCTTGCATAAAACCTTATTTGTAACTTCATAGTTTTTATCAAGAAGCTCAAGTATTTCGGGATCGTTTGCAGCCTTTGCATAGTCGGAATAGCCCTTGATATAGCCAAGATATGCAATTACACAGCTTGCCGCATTGTAGGTGTAAAGCTTTCTTGTCAGGAAGTTTCCGAAATTGTCGATGGGACGGATGCCCTTAATCTTCATTTCGTAGCCGCCAAGTAAATCGGCATTGCACTGAAGGTAGGGATAGTTTTCGGAATCTATGTTAAGTCCGTCATCTGTTGTTGTGCAGAAAACTGTGGATTCGCTTACGGAAATGTCCTTGTTTCCGATTGCTTCACCTAAAACCACAGAGGGCTTTGATGAGTTTTCACAGGTAATGATTGTATAGTGCTTATCGTCCTTTAAGAGGGGCGAAAGTGATGCACCAACATCCTTTAAGTTCTGACCGCCAACGGAAACCAGAATAAGGTCAGAATCTCCAAGGTCAGCATCTTCCCAGGTGTATGCAGAAAAGTTTGTAACCTTAAAGTCTTCTCTTACGCCGCCGAAAAAGCGAACGGTAAATTCCTTTTTTGCATTTAATTCATCAACCAATGCCTTATCCTTATCGATGAACATAATTTCGGCATTGTCTTCCGAGAGTAATCTTCCTATAAAGCCTCTGCCTGTTTTTCCGGCACCAACTACAACTATTTTACTCATTTTATGTACCCCCAGGACTTAAGAAGTTCTATCTTTTCCTTAACCATCATACCAAGCTCGCCGTTGGGCTCAAGTGAGCAAACCTTCTCAAGGATTGCATCGATGCCTTCGTTTTCTCTCATTTCCTTAAGCTTGATTGCAAATTCGTCTGTTTCGTTGTAATAGTACATCGCCGCAGCTATTGCAATAGCTAAGTTTTCAGGCTTGATTCCGCAGGATAATACAAGGCGTGCAGAGCCAACTAAACGGTCATCCTTACCTAACTTTCTGATCGGATCTCTTGCGTTTCTTTCAATAAAGTCAACGATTGTATAGTCCTGAAGCTTGTTTTTGGATGTTAATGTAAATGCAAGCTGTTCCTCTAAGGGGAAGTTATGCTTTATGGAAAGTGCGCGTGCTGTTTCCTGATATACACCGTCTAAGATTTCAAGAATCTTCTCGTCGTGTGCCGCATCTGCAATCTTTTCATAGCCCATTAATGCACCAAGGAAGGAAACTGTTCCGTTTGCCGCATTGTAGGTGTAAAACTTTCTCTCTAAAAAGCCTGTGAAAGATTCAATTAACTTAAGTCCCTTGATTTCAGGAAGGCTACCCTTGATTCTTGAAGCGTCAACGGGAAGCTCCCAGAAGTTCTGAACGTTTACAATCAAGGGGTCTTTTTCAAGAAGCTCCTTTGATGATTCGATGGCAGAACGCATAATAACCGCTTCTGTGATACCAACGTTGTTTTCAAAATATTCTCTTGCTTCGTCAGAGATAATTTCGGAAATTCCGTTTCTTAAAATGTCTGCAGGCTGCTTCCAGTTTTCGCAGGTTACGAAGTTGATGTAGCCGCCCTTTTTAGCCTTAAGCTCAATACCTGCCGCAAGATAGGGCACGATTTCGCCTAAGTTTTTACCGCCTACTGCATTGAATACCGCATCGGCATTGGCAATTGCCTCGGCAATTTTTTCCTTTTCGGAAAACTTTAATGCCTTTGCACCCTTAACAACGCAGTTTTCCTTTTCGTTACCTAAAATGTTTACTGTGTACTGTCCACGTTCATTCATAAGGTCTGTAAGACCGTCAAACTTTTCAACGAATGTAAATTCGATTCCGCTTAAGTACAAAAGATGTCCGATGAAGCCACGTGCAATTTTGCCGGCTCCGAAAATAACACAACTCATTTTGCTAACCTCCTGAATTCTTCAAAATTTTGTTTATTTGATTCATAAAGCTTTTTATAAAGCTCGAAACGCTGTCTTAAAAGAGGATTTTCCTTTGCCTCTACCTTTTTTTCTATGCGGCACATTGCCTTTGCCGCCTCTTTAATATCCTTATATATGCCGGATGCAACCGATGCTATCATACACGCTCCGTATGCCGAAGTGTCCGCCTCCTCCAATGTTACAACGGGAAGATTCCATAAACTTGACTTTATTTTATTGAACTTCTCGTCCTTCCCCGCACCACCTGCGGTTATGATGTACTTTGCATCAACGTTGTCTTCAAGGCTTTCGTAAATATGATATGCGCTGAAAGCAACACCCTCTAAAACGCTGTATGCCATATCCTCTTTTGTGGTTTTATCGCTTATTCCGAAAAACATACCTCTGGCATTGCTGTCCCATATGGGAGCACGCTCGCCCTTTAAGTAAGGAAGGAAAAGCGGTGCATCGTTTGAAAGGGATTTTTCCACGTCAATTCCTTCAAAGCCGAACTTTTCAATTCCGAAATCAAGGCTTGTTCCGCCGGATGCCGTAACACCGTAGTGTACGTTTGACACAAAGTAAGGGCCCGTTACCATTTTGGTGTCAAGGGAAAGCTTATCGGTGGTGATTCCTATATGCTCGCTGGTGCCTGTTATGTCAAAAAGCATATCACTTTCGACAATTCCCATTCCAAGAAGCCCCGCATAGTAGTCGTTGCATCCAAGATAAACAGGTGTACCTTCTAAAAGTCCTGTTTTTTCCGATGCTTCCTTTGTCACATATCCCGCTAAATCAAAGGGGCTTTTAATGGGCGGAAGAATATTTTCATCAACACCTAAATAAGAAAGCATCTTCTTGCTGTAAACACCCGTTTCAAGATTTGCAAGTCCTCGCCAGGAATATATATCGCTCACCAGATTGCCTGTCAACATCTGGCAGATTTTATCCTTTGGCTGACACACGCTTTTCGCATCATAATGCTCATTTATGTAAAGAAGTCTCGGCATGGGATAGGATATAACCTCGGGATGGGGCATTGAAATTTCAGAGGCAAATTCTTCCTTAGAAATCTCCTTTTTTATCCTTGCAACCTCTTCTTTTCCGATTGGGTCCTGCCAGGAAATGATGTCACTTCCGTTTATTATATACGTTCCAACCTGGGATGATAAGGAAACAGCATCAATTTTTATGCCGCGGCTTATCTCAGAAAGTGCTTCCGTTACTGCCTTAAGCCAGGCATCCACACTTCTTTCGGTGTATGTACACTTTGCCTTTTTTACAGTTTTCCCGTTATCGGTGATTAAAACCTTGACAGAGGATGTTCCTAAGTCAATTCCTGCAATCATAAGGTAAATACCGCCTTAACAAAGCCGACGGGACGCTTTCTTGCAAGTTCAATTGCCTTTTCAAAGTCTTCCAATGGAAGTTCCTCCGTTATAAAGTCTTCAAGGTTTACAATGCCGCTTGCCATTAAGTCAACAGCCTTCTGGTGCATATTCCAGTTGTTACCTGCACCGATTAAGTGGAGGTTGTTTATATGAATATCGTCAATTCTGATATTCATAATCTTGCCTCTGCCATAGCCTGCAAGCACAACGGTTCCGCCCTTCTTGCAAAGCTTTAAGCAGTTCTGAATGCACTCTTCAATACCTGTTGCATCAATTATTACATCTGTTCCTTCGGGATGAATCTTCTTCATTTCTTCCATTAAATCCTGCTCTTTTGTGGCGATGGTTGCATATGCACCCATCTTCTCGGCAAGGTCAAGTCTTCCTCTTGTTGTAGCACATACAACTATCTTTGAAAGTCCCATGGCCTTTGCAACAGCCAATGTGCAAAGACCGATGGAGCCTGCACCCATAATCATACAAGTATCGCCAAGCTTTGCGTGGGATTTTTTCATTGTACCCAGAGCAACTCCCAATGGCTCACAAAGTGATGCATGAGCAAAGCTTACATTCTCGGGAAGGTGACAAAGACCGTATGCGGGAACAACTATGTACTCTGAGTATGCACCGTTTCTCTTAAAGCCGATTTCCTCAAAGCTCTTACAGTATCTCCATTCGCCCTTTCTGCAGGCCTCACACTTTAAGCAAACAACATCGTTGCTTCCTACAACTCTTTCTCCGATCCATGAAGGATCAACACCCTCGCCTACTGCCTCAACTATACCGCTCCACTCGTGACCGGGAATGAGAGGATAGTTTGCAGCAATGTTTCCGTCAATAACTTCAAGGTCTGTAGCACAAACAGCCGCAGCCTTAACCTTAACTCTTACAAAGCCTTCGGGTATAGAAGGAATAGGAGAATCCTTGAATACCATTACGCCCGGCTTTTCAATAACAACAGATTTCATATACATCCGCCTTTCTTTTTATCATTCTGTGATATTTTTATTTAAAATAAAATGGGAAAACCCACTTTATTTTTTATTGAAGTTATACTATATTCTTATCGACATAGCTTATCGAAAAAACTTCGTCCTGCCGCCATCTGCGGTCCTCGTCGTTTGACTGCGGTCCTCGCTTGGCTATGCCCAATTCGGATTTTTCTTTTGCTCTCCCTCCCCTTGAACGGTACGGGAGAGTTCAGTAATTTTTTTCTTCGTTGAAAAAAATTACTTTATATATTTAAGATAATCTTCAATCGCAAAGATTGCCGCACCGAAAGCTGCTCTCTTTACGTCGTATCTCCTGATGTCTAAAGTTCTTGAAGCATGCTTTTCCAAAAGAGTCTTTAAGTTAGTCAGTTCTTCTTCCTCATTGAAAGCCGTTCCGCAAACCAAAAGCTTTTTTACATTGAAAAGTATAATTGAGTTTGCAATTACAAAGGCAAGTGCCTCGTTCTTTTCATCATCAGATTTATCAGACTTAAAATATACCCTATGAAGCTCCTCTTCTCCCTTTTCGGTTAAGACCTTGCATCTTCCGATTTCATGCATACCTGACCCGATAATCAGGCTTCCGTTTTTTATAACAGCCATACCAAGGCCTTTATCGACACGAACCAAAACAGCATCTTCCTTATTTTCCCTTGTGGCTGCAGAAAGTATACAGTCAGGATCGTGTGCTATGTATGAAGGAACGCCATAGCGTTCTTTAAGTATATCAGAAAGCGGAATGTTTTCCCATCCCTTAACCGATGTTCCAAGAGAAATTCCGTTTTCTGTATCCACCTCGCCCTGCATGGCAACACCAAGAGCCAGAACAGTATTTTTCTTATATTTTTCTGTTACCGAATCAAGAAGTTCGTATATGGACGCAAGAAAACTATCCTTATCCTTTGTATCCGGAATTTTAGCCTCTTCATATATAATTTCATTTTTAAGATTTATAACAACAGCATAAAGGCCCGACATATTCACATCGATTCCGATAACATAATTATCCGATGCATTTATCTCAATACATCCCGGCCTTCTTCCCGAAGATATATTATCCTGACTTTTTTCCTCAACAACATAGGAAAGTTCCAGCAAGCGGGAAACAATCTGACTTACTCCGCCCCAGGAAAGCCCCATAATATTCTGTATCTCTTTACGGGTTACCGACTTTTCTTTTCTTATAAGGGAAAGGACTTCAAGTATGTTTGCAATCCTCATATCCTTTTGACTTATAAATTTTTTCAAAAAGAATTCTCCTTTTCTATTGACATTACATCAACTTGTTGATATAATTATTATATCGCAGAGTGACACAATTGTCAATAGCGATTTTACAAAATATAGAAAAGAAGGAGTTTTTTTATGAATCTTAAAGAAAAAATCTTAAATACCCGCCTCACCGAAGGCCAGATTGCATGTTTTTATTTAGGCCAGGTTGGTTTCATTGTAAAGTACAACGAAAAGTACACACTTATAGACGGTTATCTTTCTGACTATGTAGATAAAAACTGCTGTAGCGAACTGGTTAAATGGGTAAGAAAATACCCAGCTCCCATAAAAGGTGATGAGCTTGACTTTATTGACTATGTATTTTGCACCCACGCTCATAAGGACCACGCTGATCCCTATACCCTCTCTGCCATCGCATCGGTTAATAAGAAGGCTGAGTTTTTTGCATCCGTTACATTTTGTGATGAATTTACAGACTACGGTATAGCAAAGGATAAAATCCACGGTGTCGTTGCTGACAAAAAATACGATCTTGCAGGCGGCATTTCCTTCACTCCTGTTCCTGCCGCACACGAACAGCTTAACACGGACGATAATGGCAACTTCCACGAGCTTGGCTTCGTAATTTCTTTTGGCGATACAAAAGTGTTCCACTCAGGTGACTGCTGCATGTACGACGGTCTTATCGAGCGTATCAAGGGTGCTGACATTTTAATGATTCCTATAAACGGCAAGGACTATTTCAGAACCGTTGTAAAGGACATCATCGGTTGCTTCGATTCGGTTGAAGCAATCACACTTGCAAAAGAAGCAGGTGCTTCCCTTTTAATTCCCACCCACTTTGATTTATATGCTGTCAACGAGGTTAACCCTGCATATTTTGTAGACTGTGTATATAAATTAAATCCGGCACAGAGCTTCAAGCTTTTTACACCCGGCGAAAGATACATATACGAAAAATAACAAAATCCTCCCTGATAACTCAGGGAGGATTTTCATTTAACAAAAAAGCCTTCCGGCCATATACTGATAATGGAAACGGAGGCTTTTATGACTATTGTATTATTAACCGCATTGGGCGTCGGCGGAGCCACCATTTTAGGTGCCCTTCTCGGTTTCATCTTCAAAAGAATAACAAGCAAAACAAATGACTTATTTTTATCCTTTGCCGCAGGAGTTATGCTTGCCGCATCTGTATTCGGCCTTATTATCCCATCTGTGGGAGAGGGAACATACTTTTCGTTGCTTATTTCTGTCTCCGGAATTTTTTCAGGAGCACTTTTAATAAACTTTCTTGATAAATTAACACCGCACCTTCATAAGCTTACCGGAATTGACAATCCCTCATCCTTCGATGCAGGAAGATATGACAAGGTAATATTGTTTGTTCTTGCTATAGCCATACATAATATTCCGGAAGGCATTGCCGCAGGAGTTTCCTTTGGAACTGGAAACACAAAAGAGGCCTTAACCGTCGCCTTTGGCATTGCACTCCAGAACCTTCCGGAAGGTATGGTAATAATCGCTCCCATGCTTTCTCTCGGCATGAGCAAGAAAAGGACTCTTATTTCAGCTTTTGCAACAGGTGCTGTGGAAATATTTGGAACATTGCTTGGCTATTTTGCAATAAGCATATCAGGAGCAATTCTTCCCTTCGCTCTTGCATTCGCAGGCGGAACCATGCTTTATGTAATATGCAATGAAATGATTCCCCAAACCCATTCCCATGAAAGCAAAAATTCTGTAAGCTATGCATTTTTGGCAGGCTTTTCTTTAATGGTTTGTATGAATTATTTAATATAAAAAGCGATTAAGGACTACTTAGTCCTTAATCGCTTTTTTGCTTTTTTAATGCTATAACCGCAAAAGTAACAGAAATTAAAATAACCCCTGTAAAAATCAATCCGCCTTCAATTCCGAAAGCACCACCTGACAAAATTTTCTTTCCGGAAACCATTTCAGATTGCATTATGGTATCGCCTATCACTACTCCGCTTACATTTACCCCGAAAACATTTCCCATAACAAAATTCCACGCCGTATGCACACCGGATACTAAAAATATACTGTCTGACTTCAAGAACAAAAGTGACAAAAATATTCCATAAAGAAAAATATTAAAAAGTGCCATAAAATCCACACCCGGATTAGTGATATGAGCCAGAGAGAAGAATGCCGCACTTAATAATATTCCTGTTATATCGTTTGATTTTCTTGCCAGGGAAATCTGCAAAAGTCCTCTGAAAAGCACTTCTTCCGCCATAGCCTGAAAGGCAAAAAACAAAAATGCAAAGATAATTGACAAAGAAGCTTTTTCAGAAAACCCTTGGAAAACAATACTGCCGGTTATGAGATTTAACAGATAAACAACTAAAACCAAAGCACTTCCCTGAAGAAGTCCGGAAGCGTAGTTTTTAATTGCTCCCTTTTTCACAAACCCCATACTTTTTATGCTTCGCTTTTCAATGCATTTTACGTATAAAAACCCAAGTAGATAAATAATTAAAAATTTTAATATATGAACGCCATAAAAGTTATTTATCCCAAGACTAATTACCGAAGAGGCAGCAATATCCGATATTACACATATTAAAAATGCCGCAAGCAAGGTTATAATAACGGCCATCAGATATAGCCTCTGCTGTTATATTTTGTCGGGAGGTGTTCACCGTAAAGATGGGAGATATCCGAATGCGTCAATGTAACGGGAATAATGGGTGCCTTATTGTTACTAAATTCAATCACCGTAACACCGGTAGTTGTAATGTCAAAGTGTGTGGAATAATAAGGATAAGGAATATCAAGCACACAGCTTAAAAACGCCAGCCCGAAGCCCTGATGGGCAAAAAGAGCTATTTTTTTATCGTTTGGTGCTATTGCTTCATAGCAATTATTGGCTAAATCGTGACGGTAGCCAAGGCTTTCCAAAAAGGCGTCCGTCTCTCTCTGTATGCGGCAGATTCCCTCGCCGTAGCGGTCGTTTTTGAAGAAGGGGTGGCGATACCATTCTCTGCCGAGAAGCCTTACTTCCTCCGACATAAAAACCTTTCTTGTTTCCTCGTCCCAGAAACACCAGGTAGAGCGTGTTCCGTCTTCACGAGTTGCAAAAAGCTCCGTTGCGGCATACTTTTCGTTGGTCCAATCAAGCTCTTTCATTTCGAGTTTTAATATTTCAGCGGCAGGCGTTGCCGTAAGCTTTGCACGGTTTGAAGTGGAAACATAAATTTCATCAAGACCGTGTAGTGCCAGTCTTCTTCCCACCGCCTCCGCCTGACGCTGTCCGAGAAGCGTCAAAGAATCGGGATTATATATAGGATCTCCATGTCTTATGTAATATAAAAACATATCAGTTCTCCTTTTTCTTTTTTATGTTATTATATCACTTAAAAATCACCCTTGTCAATAGATGCGCAAAAGCCGGAGACGAAAGTCTTCGGCTTTTAATCAGCGTCCTAATGCTTTTCTTATCTGCTCTGCAATTTTTATGTCGCTCATGCCGTACTGTTCTCTTATCCACTCCTGATGACCTATAAGAGAAACATTTACATCCGGAAGAGCTATTCTTTTAAATACTTTAGGAGAAAGTGCTTCGTCGCATATCACTTCTGCTACTGCACTTCCAAGACCTCCGGAAAGATTATGCTCTTCAATGGTTATAATTCCTCCCGTATTTTCTGATGCATCCTTTATCGCATCTTTGTCAATGGGTTTAATTGTGTGCATACTTACTATACGGCAGGAAATACCTTCCGCCTCTAATATATCTGCCGCCTTAAGCACATTTATTCCCACGGGGCCTGCAAACATAAGGGTTACATCCCTGCCTTCCCTTACAGTGATAGCTTTACCTATCTTAAAATCAACGGGGCCCTGATGAATGTCTCTTTCTCCCTTGTAACCACAGCGGTAGTATAAGGGGCCGTTATATTCTATCATAGCCTTCGTTGCCGCTTCCGCCTCATAGTTATCACAGGGAACCACAACCACCATATTCGGAAGTGCTCTCATAATGGCAATGTCCTCGGTTGAATGATGACTCATCCCCAGAGGTCCGTAGGATACGCCACCACCGATAATTACAATTTTCACATTGGCATTATGGTAGCATACATCGTTTCTTATCTGTTCAAGACAGCGAAGAGTAGGAAAGTTTGCAATGGAATAGGTTACCGCTATGTTTCCTTCCATAGCTATTCCGCAGGCAACGCCCGTCATATTCTGCTCGGCAACGCCCACATTGTAATATCTGTCGGGAAAAGTATCACGGAAGGGCTCTATCTCTCCGTATCCGATGTCCGCCAGCACCATATGTATACGCGGATCATTTTTTGCAATTTCAAGCAAAGTTTTATTAAATACTGCTCTCATATTTACGCCTCCTCAATAGCCTTTATTACAGCATCCAGCTCTTCATCAGGAATAAACTTATAATGCGATTTTACCGTATCCTCATATTCGGGAACACCCTTGCACTTTATGGTATGTGCAATAACTGCAGAGGGCTTTTTATCGTCATAAGGAACGCTGGAAAATGCTTCATAAACCTCTTCGAGATTATGTCCGTCAATCACCTTAACCGCCCAGCCGAAGGCCTCAAGCTTAGTTTTAAGGTCACGAAGATCTATGACATCTTCTGAATGTCCAAGTGCCTGAACCTGATTGTAGTCAATAATTAAAGTGAGATTTGAAAGCTTTTCCTGGGCTGCAAACATTATGGCCTCCCAGGTTGAACCCTCGTTCATATCTCCGTCGCTGGACATACAAAATACTCTTCTCTTACTTTTGGCGTATCTTGCTGCTATTGCCATGCCCACAGCGACAGGAAGTCCGTGACCAAGTGAGCCTGTTGAGAACTCAACTCCCGGCACCTTATGGCTTATATGTCCCATAAGCTTACCGTCGTCGCAGTAGTAGCGGTCGAGCCATTCTGTGGGGATAAATCCCTTCTGTGCAAGAGCCGAATATACGGCAGCTGCCGCATGCCCTTTACTTAAAACAAATCTGTCTCTGTCTTCCATTTTGGGATTTTTGGGGTCCACATTAAGAATTTTCTCATAAAGAACCGCTATCATTTCAGCCATTGATAGCATACTTCCCATATGACCGCTTCTTGCTTTGTTGGTCATCCTGAGGGAATCGATTCTTATCTGTTTTGCAATTTTTCTGCAATTTTCCATTTTTTTCATTCCTTTCTTTATACTTCTTTATTTACATTTCCGTTTATGGTAATTCCGCCATCGCAGGGGATTACGGTTCCGTTTAAGTAAGCGCCCTCATCCGATGCCAAAAAGCATGCAAGATTTGCCACATCAGAAGGCTTTCCCCATCTTCTTAAAGGCGTAATCTGCTTTAAGAAAAATTCGTTATCAAAAGCCGGGTCATTTAGGTTACTTTCTTTTACCATTTCTGTTTCAATCGCCGCAGGTGCTATGCAGTTTGTACGGATGTTATATTTTCCGTAATCAACCGCCATAGAACGTGTAAGTGTAACCGTTGCTCCCTTGGTTGCCGTATATGCGGCACAACCCGGAATTCCGGAAACTCCTGCACTTGACGCCGTATTTATTATGGCTCCACCCTTTTCCTTCATAAGGGGAAGAGCATATTTGGAGCAGTAATATGTACCGTCTAAGTTTATGGAAAGCACCTTTTTCCAGATATCCGTTTCAAGCTCTGCAATGCCGGAATCCCTTCCGCCGAGAAATACCGATGCGTTGTTGTAAAGTGCATCAATACGTCCGTATTTTTCCTCTATTTTTCCGAATGCACTTTTTACGTCCTCTTCCCTTGATATATCGGTTTTTATAAACCACACCTTATGTCCTTTTGCGGAAAGCTCTTTTGAAAGGGCGTTTCCCCCCTCTTCATTTACGTCAAGTATAATTACGTCTGCCCCCTCTTTTGCAAAGATTCTCGTGCCGGCTTCTCCTATGCCCGAAGCCCCTCCGGTAATTACTGCAATTTTGTTTTCAAGTCTCATTTAATCCTTCCTTTCATCAGGAGAAACGTTTCTCCTATCGTTAAAAAAATATTGTTTTTCCTGCTTCCCGTAAATTCGGGAAGCAGGAAATTATACACCAATCATTCCACATCGGAAAGTAAGTAAATACACGGCCTTACAGAAATTTTATCAGGCGATTTAAAGTTCTCGTTGCCATAGCTGCTTTTTTGCACCAGATAATCGTATGCCGTCATCACCGCACTTTTACCCACTTTTTCCTGATTCTGATAAATCGTTCCCTTAACAATGCCCTTTTGCATATAACGTAAGATTCCTTCAGGGACGTCTGTTGCGATAAGAGCAATATCCTTATCTTTTAAATTTTCTTCAATATATCTGCACACAGGCTCAAAGGTCGCCGTTGTAACATAAACCGCATTTACCTGAGAATCTGAAAGGCATTTTGCCATTTCATAGGTCTTTTTTCCGTCATCCGCTGTCTCATTAAGAAAAGAAATTTCTCCGCCATAGCTTTCAACACGCTCCGAAAAGGACATAACCTTTTCCCTATGGGATTTCACGGAAAGAGAGCCTGTAAATACCGCCGCTTTTATATCGTTCCCTTTTATACACTTAAGAAAGTCTGCCGCAATTTTTCCGGAAAGTATGCTGTCAGGCATTATTTCGCAAACGCTTTCTATTTCGTCAAAGCTGTCGCCTGCAATAAATACCGGTATTTTTGATTTTTTGATTGCCGTCGCAAAAGCTTCATGCATAGAATAAATAGAAGGGCAGTAAATTATTGCATCAATTTTTCCATCCTTAATCCATTTCAATGCTTTTTCAGCTTCTTTTTCCGTAATATCGGAAGAAAGATAATAAAACGAAGCACTCACCTTGAAGGTTCTAAGCTTTTCTGCTTCCTCTATCATACCCTCTTTCATTGATGCGAAATAGTCCTGCCAGAGTGAAGGCATTATAATTCCTATATTTATGCTTTTTCTCGCAAGAGTCTGCGCTACACTGTTCACCTGATAGCCCATCTTCTTTGCGGTTTTCAATACCTCTTTACGTCTCTCTTCACTTATTCCGCCTTTTCCTGTCATAGCTTTATGAACAGTGGAGAGAGAAATATTAAGTTCCTTTGCGATATCTTTCACAGAAACCTGCTTTTTCATCATATTCCCTCCTTAAGCAAATAGGGTTAGAGAAACGTTTCTCTAACCCTATTATACATAATTTTTACTTTTTGTCAAGCATGTTTTTGTTTTCTGTCGTGAATAAGAATTCCCACAACGTCAAATGTCAGAAGAATCAAGTGACTGACCAAAGGCTCGTAGGATTTGGTTACAATATCATAGGTGCACCACAAGGATGAATTAACAGCGTGCCAGGTTCTGTAGCTTTTTCCGTTTTTCTGTGCTATTCCGCCTATAAATGTAAGGCAGGCTAAGATGGAAAGAGCTGAAAACCAGGAAATTTCGCCAAGGAGATTTGCCGTGATAAACATGAGGGCATAAACACCGATTAACCACTTTGGGATTTCCTTATTTTTTCTTTGGAAGAAAAAGTTTATTCCTGCCTGCAGGCATCCGATATAGCAGGAAATAGCACCGTTGATTCCGCCGCCTCCCACCAAATAGCTTGTTGCCATAAGGAAATTTGAAAGCAGGACACAAAGTAAGATAAGCCCCATTTTCTTTCCTTTTATGAGTGATGCCGAAACACCCATTATAAGTCCCGATATGCTAAGTATAAATGCCAAAGTTTCCATAGATGTCCTCCGATAAATATTCGTTCTAGGAAAGTATACTACACGATTTTATTTTTTGCAACACCAAAAACATAAAATTGATATATTTTCCCTTAAAAAATGCTATTTACTAACTCCTTACTCCGTGATATACTGAAACTAACTTAAGACGAAACGAGGGATAATATGTATACGTTATACGGTGACGGTATTCACGATGACTACCCTGCAATACAACAGATGCTGGATTCTCTTATTTCAGAGGTATCGCTCCCTGCTCCCGAAAAGTTCTATTTAATAAGCAAAACATTAAAAATCCACAAAAATCAGAGTTTGAGGCTCCCTCCCTTTGCACTTATCAGACTTTCAGACAATGCCAACTGTGCCATGATTGAAGACGACGATTTTTCATCATACAAGGAAAACATAAAAATCGATGGCGGCATATGGGATATGAATCACAATAATCAGTTTCCGAATCCCTATCACTTTCCGGATGCACAGGGAAAAACCTGGTATGACTATGTAAAGGAAACAGGTTTTGACAAAACCACATCTAAGGTTTTAGCGCCCCTTTATTCAGGTCATTGTATGCGCTTTTGCAACATACGCCGCTTTATAATTAAAAACGTTACCATAAAAAATCCCGTAGTTTACGGCGTTCAGATGGCATATGTTGAAGATTTTGATGTATCGGATATATTCTTCGACTATACCGAAGGCAGTCCAAAGCTTTGGAATATGGACGGAATCCACGTTGAAGGCGGATGTAAAAACGGTACTATCCGAAACTTAAAGGGCACCTGCCACGATGACTTGGTTGCCATAACCACCGACGACTCCTTATACGGTCCCATTAAAAACATCACCGTTGACGGAATTTATGCCGAGCACAGCCACAGTGCCGTAAGGCTTTTATCCCATAACATTCCCCTTGAAAACATAAAAATCTGCAACGTTTACGGAAGCTACTACATCTACTGCATAGGACTTACCAACTATTATTACAAGGAAAACTGCCGCGGAAAGATGAAAAATATCGTAATTGAAAATGTCCACGCCGAAACATGCGTCGGCACAAAGGACGTTCACGGCGGAAACCACCCCTTTATCTGGGTTGACCGTGAAATGAATGTGGAAGGACTTTCCATTTCAAATGTGAGCCGCGAAGAATCCTTTTCAAAAATTCCTTTCCTCCGCATTGACAAAAATGCGAAAGTAAAGCACTTAAGCCTTGCAAACATCTATCAGAAGAGCTTACTTTCAGAAAAAATCACACTTATAGACAAGCTGGGTGAAATTGAAGATTTAACAGAAATAAATGTAGTAAACGAATAAGAACGGTGCAAAGCACCGTTCTTATTTTATAATCACTTCAGCATTTTCGTCACTGAAAATTTTGCTGATATTCTCTTTTGCATCTTTATCAAAGGCCAAAATATCCGGCTCTTTTGCTTCATTTCCTCCGTACTGTCCGAGCATTCCTCCGCTGTTCTGAATGTACGTATTACCGCTTAAAGTCGGGCAATATTCATCCTTTTCTGCCACAAGGTGCAAAAGGCGGTAGGCGGAAGTGTCAAATATATTGTTTTTAATAACAAATTTCTTTGCGGGATTTTTATAGCTCCAGCTTTTAATCGCCGCAGGCGTTTCTTTATTATGGCGCTGCTGTCCCCATCCGAAGCCTGTATCCTTTATGATATTTCCTTCAATCACAATATTTTCCATGAAGCTGTCATCCCCGCCGGGAAGAATATCAAGGAAATATTCAATTCCGTAAACACATTTTTCAATAATGTTATTTTTGTAGCTGATATTTTTCATTTCAAATTTGTAGGGAGCATTTACCTGATGGGTAATTCCCGCATCGTAGGACTGATAAATATGGCAGTTTTCAACCTTGTATCCGTCACATCCTCCGTAAATTTCAACGCCGTTTCCATAACGAGTGACACTTCCACGCCTTCCCTCAGGGTAGTTTGGATCGGTTCCGTCATAGTGCTGTATGTTTCCGCCAATCCAGCCGATTTCGCAGTTTGTTACGGAAAGATTCTTTATGTTCCCCGCTCCCTGAACGCCGAAGCAGTAATATTTAAGGCAGAGGTTGTCTACAGTTACATTGTTTTTATTGGTAACATCAAAGGCAATCTGCCTTACAACAGCTTCAATACTATCAAAAGCTTCACCGGGATTTCCCTCGTCGCATCTCAAATAAAGCTCACCCTTGGTGTTTTTAACTTCCGGAACAGGAAAGCTTTCGCCCTTTGACTCTCCTTCAGTAAAAGATTTTTCATAGTGCCAGTAAATATCAAGATTTTCCGTCATTTCTTCTTTAATTTCAAAGGCTTTGCTTTCGTCATTTCTGCATACAAATCTGCCCTTTATATAAGAAGGGATAAGCTTTCTAGAAACTTTTTCTCCGTCATTAAAGACAAGAGTTCCAACATCGAAAATTTCCTTTGTATATTTCCATATTCCGGGAAACGCCTCTTCCCACAGCGATACATCCGCAAGATTTTCCGACCATCCGTAAAGCTTCGGCTTTTCCCCTTCGCCGTAAGCACCATAAAAAACTTCGCTTACCACGGACACCTCGCCACGGAATAAGCTGCCGCGACAAAAGAGAACCGAATCCCCTTCTTTTACAGGCAAAGCCGAGAGTTTTTCAAGAGTTTTTATCGGAGTATCAGGCGTTTTTCCGTCAAAATCATCACAGCCCGAATTACTTACATAATAAGCTTTACCCAAAATTGCTCTGTCAGGTGAGGATTTTATTTCGTCTTTTCTTTTTTCAATCAGCTGATTCATAAAAATCACTTCCAAAAACTTTGTTATGCTACTGTTTTCTGCCCTTTTAGTGGGGATGTCGAGAACGCCATCCCCTACACTTTTCCATAAACGCTTTCGTCAGAACCCGCGAGAATACTGGATTTTCTCGCTCCCGATAGTATATGTAAATATCAAAAATTAATATTCATTTTGAAAATGTTGCTTTCTAATATCAACTCAATCATTTCAAGAAACATACAAATATATGGGATCCCTTGTATTAAAAGCAGATATTTAGGTGCTTTGTTTACAATTTTTTTCATAAATATCCCTCCTAC
>JAZQAZ010000027.1:0-1615 GCA_045545475.1 Clostridia bacterium
AAAAATCAGATAAAGGTCAGGAAATACCGTCATCAAGGTGGGCTTGTTTTACGTTAAATACTGTAGATGACGATATCGTAAACGAAATGTACTGCAAAATCATTTATGAATGGTTGCCTTCGGCGAACTTAAAAAGAAATATAAATATACCCACAGTTGAGGTTTATCCTTTTGATATGTCAGAAGAAGATTTTGAGTGGGAGATTAGAATACCAATAGAATAGGAGACTGAAAATCATGTCAAGAATTGTATTAATCACAGGCGCATCGAGTGGCTACGGAAAAGCAATCGCCAAAGCATTTAAGGATAATGGTGATACCGTTATTATGACTGCCAGAAACCAGGAAAAACTTGAACTGGCAAGAAAAGAAATTGGTGGTGACATGGCGTTTTCTATGGATGTTACAAAACCCGATCACTGGGAAAATGCGGTAAATATCATTAAAGAAAAATATGGCAGACTTGATGTTTTAGTTAATAACGCAGGCGGCGGTATAACCATCAAGGAAGTAAGCGAACTTACAACGGATGAAATTGATACTACAATCAGACTCAACTTAAACAGCGTTATTTACGGTTGCCGTGCCTTTTCCGATATGATGAAAGAACAAAAGTGCGGAACAATGATAAATATTTCATCTGTATGCGCACGCCAATGCTGGCCTACCTGGAGCGTTTATGCTGCTGCAAAAGCAGGTGTTCTCAATTTTTCAAAGGGAATGTATCTTGAAATGCAGCCTCACAATGTGAGAGTTACCTGTGTTATTCCTTCATCTGCAAGCACAGGTTTTCAGAGTGCCTGCGGAATCGGTGAAACAACCGACAAACTTCTGCCTGAAGATATTGCAGAAACTGTATTATACGTGGCAAACCTTCCTCAACGTGCTGTTGTTGAAGATGTGACCGTTTGGGGAATTGATAAAGAGATTAACCCGTTATAAAATCAGGATGGAATAACGTTTAGCATGAATTCACGGGAGATTAATGATGTTTATTTTTAAAAACGATTTTAAAGCAGAGAATTTTTTTGCCAACTTAGATCATCCTTTGGCAAAGGCGTATTTAGAAGAACTTGATAAAAATTACAGAGAATTTAAGGGTACACCTATAGAATCTCCAAGATTTTCTTTGTTTAAACAGTATGGAGAAACCGGATATCGCGAAGGCTATCAGAGCATATATTATAAGCAAAGAAGAAGACTTCTGACCTTTATCCTGAAGGTCTGGCTGGAAAAGAACCAGGAGGATGTGTATGAGCTTGAAGATATCCTCTGGGCGATATGTGATGAATATACATGGGCAATTCCTGCACATTTAGATGCTTATGACAGAAAAAATCACCCGTATGTAATCGATTTATTTGCTGCCGAAACAGCACAGGCAATCGCAGAAGCTTTATCCCTTTGCGGCCATATGCTGCAGGAGCAGGTAAAAGAGCGATGCACTGACGAAATTTTCAAAAGAGTTATATTACCATTTGAAAATAATTATTTTGCCTGGGAGAAGTTTAAAAGCAACTGGTCGGCAGTCTGTGGCGGGGCTGTAGGAATGGCAGCTTTGTATCTTGTAGAGGATGAAGAAAGGCTAAGAAAGATTACAGACAGGGCAATAAGC
>JAZQAZ010000028.1:0-2914 GCA_045545475.1 Clostridia bacterium
ACGGTTACAAATATCACTTTTGAGAGAACGTATAAAAAGCAATATGCAGTTTTAAGTCTTTACAATAATGCTAAGTTGACAGTTTCCGATAACGTTGCATTTAATGCTATACAGGGAGGGAGCGGAGCTGCGATACGCTCTGAAGATTACGCTGAAGTAGAAATATCGGGTGAAAATGTCACAATGATAAACTGTAATGCATGGGGCGGCGTTATTTATATGCTGGAGTTCAGCACGGCAACCATTGAAGATGTTGAAATTACAGCAACAAGCCCCATTGCCCGTAACGGAATAGGTCTTGCAAATAATCCTAAGCTCACATTGAAGAAGGGAACTATTTCAGGGTACGCTAAAGCCGGCATAGGTGTAGGTAGTGACAATACTGATGCTGTGGTGGGAGCTGCTTGCGTGGTAGATATATATGATGAAGTTACAATTTACTGTACAACGGGGATTGCAACGAAAAGTTCTGCGGCAGCAAAGATAAATGTAAGCTGCAATATTGAAAATGCAACAACGGGAATTGATGTGGCCGGAGGAACATTGGATTTTAATGGGTTAGTAACAGACTGTCCCACGGGAATAAATGCATCGGACGGCACATTAAAGGTCAGCGGTGGAACTATTGAGAATTGCGAAAGAGGAATTGTGGTTAAAAAGGAAAAGTCAGTCATAGTAGGAGGGGAAGCCAATTTAACGGATAACGATTCCAATATCGTACTGGGAGAAGGCAGCAAAATTATTTTGGAAGAGGATTTCTGCGGAACAATAGGGATTGTCGGTTCGGAAAATCAGGCTGGAACAGCTTTCGGAGAAATATCGGAAGATTTAAATGGCATAGTTGAGAATGTATTTAATGATGAAAATACAGAGCTGGTTGCCTGCGCATCAGAAGGAAAGCTTTTATGGAAGAAGATGGCGACTGTAACCATAGAGGATTTTGAAGCTAAAACTTACGGAGATGCTTCTTTTGAAGTAGTGCTTGAAAATGCAGACAATTTTTCCGATTTCACTTATTCAAGCAGTGATCCTGATGTCGCATCAGTATCAGACAGCGGTATTATTACAATATACAAAGCAGGAGAAACTGATATAGCAGTGGAGTTTGGTGGTAATGACACATATGCGCCTGCAACGGACGTAAAGACTCTTACAATAGCAAAATTGGCTATTACAATTACCGCGGACAATTCATTTAAGATTAAAGGCGAATCCGATCCCGAGTTTACATATACCTATACTCCTGAACTTGTTGAAGGCGATGTCTTTAAAGGAAGCCTTGAGAGAAGTGAAGGCGAAGCTAATGGGGAATATACTATTACACAGGGTACACTTACAGTAGATAATAGTGATAGCTACGATATAAGCTTTGTTCCCGGAGTATTTATAATAGATGAAAAATACAGCCAGTTTATAGAAGTCCCCGAAGAAATGGAAGTTACCTATGGAGACGAGGATTTTTATATCGAAGCAGAGTGTAATCCCGAAGAATTTGAAAATCCTTTGATTTATATAAGCAGCGACGAAAATGTAGTGGAAGTGGACGAAGAAGGTAAAGTTACGATTAGAAGTGCCGGAAGTGCAACAATAACTGTAAGCAGAGCAGGCAATGAAAGTTATAACGACACCGAGGCAACAGTTAATATAATAGTCAATAAAAAGGATATTACGGTAAGTGCCGATAACAAAAAGATTTTATTCGGAGAAGATGAACCTGAACTTACATACACATATGAAGGAATACTGACAGAAGGTGATGGTTTTACAGGAAACTTAATCCGTGAAGAAGGGGATGCTGCAGGCGAGTACGACATAATTCAGGGAACACTTTCTCTTTCCGATAACTATAATCTGATTTATGAAAAAGGTATATTCACAATTGCTGAAACCTGTACGGTAAGTGCAGAAGCTGAACACGGAACGGTTACAGGAACGGGTACTGTAGAAAAAGATACAAAGATAACATTAAAGGCAGAAGCAGATAAGGGATATTACTTCGCGGGATGGTACTATGACGATAAACTGATGACAATGAAGGAGAGTTATACCTTTACGGTGCGTAAGGACCTTGTGATTGAAGCTAAATTCAAAAAGTCTAAAATCGGTTCGGGTAGCAGCTCCGGTTCCGGGGGTTCAGGCTCAAGGGGAGGTGTACCGTCGCTTAACGGAGCGGTAAGTGCCGAGAATACAAAAAGAACAATTATTTTATATGTAGGAAAGACGGAGGCCACCGTATTCGGAAATACAGTGGTGAATGATGTGGCTCCTGTTGTAAAAAATGACAGAACAATGCTTCCAGTACGCTTTGTGGCAGAAAGCCTCGGTGCTACTGTTACCTGGGATGAAGCAAGCAGAAAGGTTATTATTGCTAAAAACAGCCTTTTAATTGAAATTACCATTGGCTCAGATACTGCTTTGGTAAACGGCAGAATTACGCCCTTGGATTCTCCGGCGTTTATAGAAAATGACAGAACATATTTGCCTCTTCGTTTTATAGTTGAAAATCTCGGAGCGACTGTTATCTGGGATAAGTCGGAGCAGAAAGTGACCATTACTGTTAAATAAGATGCTTTTCATATTCCCTCCTTTGGCCTTCGGGTGTTTAGCTTGCACCCGGAGGCTGTCTTATATTTATCTGCTCCAAACGAACAAATAAATAATCATAAGTAAACAAGTGTTTCGGAAACGAAACACTTGTTTACTTTATATATAAAAAAGTCTATAAAAGCATCATCAGTTCACATTATGGTACAAAATTTCCTCTTCTTTCTTAAAAAAGTGCGTATTTGCGTATAAAGCCTTGTAGCACAAGGGATTTGGTGCGTAAAAAGTGCGTAATCACTGCGTATTTTTTGCGTAAAAAATAAAAACGGCACAAAAAGGACTTTAAAAAACTAACAAATAATTAGAAGGT